>WLOY01000240.1 GCA_009699015.1 Actinomycetota bacterium
CGAGGCGGGCATGAACCCTCTGGCGCACTACCTGATCGCCGGCCGCAGCGAGGGCCGCGATCCCACCGGGGACACGTGTAGTGGCCGCCTCGCGGCCAAACATCCTCAGGCGCGTCTAGAGGGGCAGTCGACAAATACGGACTTGATCGAACCTGCCGCCGCCGACCTGGACCGTGCAAAAGCAGACCGGGCGCAGCAGGCGCGGGTGCGACTAGCGCAGTTCCTGGAATCTTCGGAGCGCATCCGTCTCCCCCAAACCGAGCTGCCGGAGGTCACGGTCATCGTCGTGGTCTGGAACCAAGCCCACTTCACCCTCGCATGCCTCGAGTCCGTGGCTTGCAGCATCACACCGGCGCTGGTGGTGGTCATCGACAACGCCTCCACCGACCAGACCGCAGACCTGCTCGACCGGGTCGAGGGTGCTCAAGTTGTCCGAAACACGTCGAATCTGGGCTTTGTGGAAGCCGTTAACGCTGGCCTGCAGGCGAGCACGACACCGTTCACCCTCCTCCTCAACAACGACGCCACCATTTCCGCGAACGCTATCCAACAGGCACTTGAAGTGGCGCGGGATCCTTCGGTCGGTGCAGTGGCAGCGCGGATCCTGATGCCCACCGGCCTGCTTCAGGAGGCGGGCTCATTCCTGTGGCGGGACGGCAGCGCCCAGGGTTACCTTCGCGGTCAGTCGGCCACGATCGGCGCGGCCATGCACCGCAGGGATGTGGACTTCGGGTCAGGTGCCTTCCTGCTGCTGCGAACCGAAGTCGCCCATAACCTCGGCGGTTTCGAGGAGGCGTTCAAACCTGCCTACGGGGAAGAGGTGGACCTGTGCCTGCGGATGCATGCAGCCGGCTACCGAACTGTGTACGACCCTCGGGTGGTAGTCGAACACGTCGAGTTCGCCTCGAGCACCGACCCGTCTGCCGCCCTGGCCCTACAGGACGCGCACCGGCACCTGATCGAAGAGCGCCACAAGCCCGCCCTGACGCACCGACCGCTGGGGGACCTCAAGATGGCCCACCGGGTGGCACATTGGGCCACCCGTGACCGACCTGGCGTCCTCGTGGTGGACGACCGGATTCCATTCATGCACGAGGGCAGCGGCAATCCCCGCGCCCGGGAGGTGCTGCTCGCAATCACCAGTTCGAACAGGGGCCCGACACTGCTGGCGCCCACGAGCCAAGATCTGTTCACGGACTGGGCGCCGGTATGGGATGAGTTCGGTCTCGAACTGGAGGTCTACCCAGAGGCGGGCATGGCTGGACTGGAGCGGCTGCTGCAACAGCACGCCGGCCGGTACGACAGAATTTGGGTGTCCCGCAACCACAACCTGCACCGCTTGCTAGCGGCTGAGCAGCAGAATCCCGGATTACTAGACGGGGTGCGATTGCTTTACGACGCGGAAGCAGTGACCGCTGTTCGGGGGGCCCAGCAGGCAGTTCTCGCTGGCACGCCGTGGACCGACGATCACGCGGCGGCAGCAGTGGCGGCTGAGTGCGCCGGTGCGAGGCGCGCCGATGCGGTACTGGCCGTGAACGAGGCCGAGGCAGACTTGTTTCGGGCGCACGGGGCTCGTAACGTCCAGGTGCTGGGGCATGCCCTTGACGTTTGTCCGAGCCCGTCCGCATTCGCGGACCGCTCAGGTCTGGTGTTTGTGGGCCGGATGGCTGAGGAGGACTCCCCCAACATTGACAGCCTACGTTGGTTCCTCCGCGAAGTCTGGCCACTATGGCTCAAGAGGGACCGGCCGGCGTTGACACTGGTCGGGCGCATCCAGCCAGACCTGGCCGAGGAATTCTCTGCCCAAGGGGCGCGGATAACCGGCCCCGTCGACGACATCAGGCCGTACCTGGACAGCGCGCGGGTGTTCCTCGCTCCGACCCGGTTCGCCGCCGGCGTGCCCCTCAAGGTCCTCGAGGCTGCCGCTGCCGGCATCCCGGTTGTCGCCACCCCGCTGCTGGTCGAGCAACTGGGCTGGACCGCCGGCCGGGACCTGCACGCGGCGATCGACCCTCTCGGGTTCGCCGTGGCCGTCAACCGGCTGCTCACGTCGCCGCAGACGTGGGGGACGGTGCGGGAAGCGGCGTTGGCACGGGTAAGGGAAGATTGTGACCCCGCTCTATTCGCTGCGACGATCCATCAAGTGCTGGACGGCACTTCGATTTGACAGAGGCGGGCTAGCGCCCGGGGCCATGGCGAATCCGAAGCCTTCACGGTTTTCTGTCAACTCAACTGGAGTAGGCGCCGAAAATGCTCGCTTGCTTTGGCTGCGAATCCCCTCGCCTGGCCGGGGCTTGCTCAAAGAGTCGGCTTCGGTCCACTTCCATCACGGGAGTCGTGATTTGACTGACGACTATCGGGCGCATTCGTGGGAATCGGTCGGTCGTCGAGGAGGGCCGCCAGCGTTACGAATCACCTTGCTTGCCCGATCAGAAGCCTTCCCGACTCGAGAGTCGTGGCCCATCACAGTCGCGCCTCGAGATGATCTCAACTCGGGCCGGCGGCGGTCGCCGGCACCATCGAAAGGAGGGGGAGCGTCAAGACAAGCGTGGCAGAGGAGGACGCGTTCGTCATCGCTGTGGACACCCACGCCGCCAATCATGCGTTCGCAGTTGTGGCCCCAGCGACGACGAATGTCGGGCAGGCTGCGCAGGCGTTCGTAGCGTCCACGATCGACTCAAGTTGGCCCGTCGCGAAACGGCGACTTGCCTCAACCGCGGCACCCTCAGCCCATTCGTTCCAGGCGTTGACAAACACCATCGGCTCCGAAGCCAATGATTTTCGAGGAACCGCCTCTGCGAAAGCTCGCCGCCAAGTCACCGGATTGGCCCCAAGGAAACCGTACGACGACACGCCACGGCGAGCACTATTGTCCCAACCCGGCATTACTCCCGCGTGCCGATAGATGCCGTTTGCTTCAGACGCATGATCACCGGGTGTTGCCGAGTGGTAAGACATGAAGTCACCCTGCAAAGGGTTCGCCGGAGATAGCCTCGTAATCAGGCTCTCCAGGCGGATGTTCGATCCCGGGGGAAAGCCGACGAGTCCGTCCGCTTTATCAAACAAGTCAAGCTCGAGCATTTCGCATTCACGTAGTGGTCCAACTGCGAGCAGGTGCAGGGCTGGGTGGCCATCGTCTGCTGCTCGCTTGCGCCAGGTGTCGATGGTGTCCATCGCGTCGGGGATCTCGCCAAGTCGGTAGATGATGAGCATCGGGGCGCCGTTGACCCTGATGTAGCGGGGGTCGTTGAGGAATGGCGCGATGTCGTCCCAGAACCTGTTGGCCCAGTCCTCGCCGTAGGTCTGCGGGATGAGCACGTCCTGGTCCAGGCCGTCCCACCTTCTCGTCCAGGGCTCGTTTGCCCAGCAGATGGCGAGCGGCAGGTCGATTGTCGGGTCGGCGAGCCAGTTGTTGATCGGGGTGTCGAGGACCCTCCTGCCGTCGAACCAGTAGTGGTGGAACACGAAGCCGTCGATGCCGTGGTCCTTCGCCATCTTCGCCTGCCTGCGCAGGACCTCTGGGTCCTTGAGGTCGTAGAAGCCGACCTCCTCGCTCGGCAGGATCGGCTGGCGGTGGCCGTCGAAGAGCGGCTTGGCCTTCCTGACGTTGTCCCAGTCGGTGAAGCCCTCGCCCCAGAACTCATCGTTCTCGGGGCACTGGTGGTACTGGGGCAGGTAGAAGGCATAGACATTCGGGCGCACTTGGGGGTTCTTGCGGTAGTTCGTGAGCCTTTGCTTGACGTCCATTGCCTCGACGATGTCCATGCCGCCGACCGTGCTGTAGATCCCCATGAGGCGCTCGAGGGCGTGGGCGGTGGTGGCGTCGTACTGGCCGGCCTCGGGCTCGAAGTGCTCGTCGCCGATGTCGAGGTCGGCTATCCGCTCGAGCAGCCACGGCCGGCACCAGAACATGCTGCCTGCGGGGAAGCGCAGCTCGTCGGGGTCGAACGCCATCGGCAGGCGGTAGGCCAGGGCCTCGACGATGCCCTGATTGCTGCCCCAGTGCTCTGTACCAAAGACGTTCCCAGTCGGCACCACCATGCCGACGCTCCTGTCCTCGTGGAGCAGGTCGATGATCCGCTGGATCTGCACGGGGCTCTCGAAGATGCCGTC
>WLOY01000241.1 GCA_009699015.1 Actinomycetota bacterium
CTCAGCTCGAAGTCGCGGACGATGTCATCGTCGCTCACCCCGAGCAGGGCGAGGAGCACCGCCGCCAGCACACCCGTGCGGTCCTTGCCTGCCATGCAGAAGAACACTGCGGGGTAGGCATCCGCGGACGCAAGCCGCGCAAGAACCGTGCGGACAGTGTCGCCCCCGAAGTCGACCATGTCGCGAAAGACACTCGCGAGGAACTCCGCGGCCGGCAGGGCTCTCGTCACGGGGTCGGCGTCCCAGTCATTGGGAAGGAACGGGGTGTTCACGGTTCCGGTGATGAACTCCGGGAGAGGGAAGGCCAGCCGCTCGCGGTCGTAGCGCAGGTCGATGGCGGTCCCGGCGCCGAACTCGGCCCAAGCGCCTTCGTCATCGAGTCGGTGCAGGCTCGAGGCCCGAAACAGCATGCCCCGGCGGACCACCCCGCCGTCTGCCGTCCGGTAGCCACCGATGTCGCGGACGTTGTACAGGCCGCCGAGCTCGTGCGCCTCGCCGATCACGGCTGCACCAGGTAGCCGGGGAAGCGCTGCTCGACATCCGGGCATTCGGCGGGGCCGACGGGCCGGCCTGGCCATCGCTTGCGCTCCGCGTCGCCGGCTCGACCGGAAACAAAGTCGGAGACGGTCATGCCGTAGACCGACAGCACGTGCCGCCTCGCGAATCGCCAGGCGCCCGCCTCGCGGCGGTAGTCATCCTGGTAGCGGATATTCGTGATGATCGTGTGCTCGCCATTCGCGAGTTCCGCGTAGCCCAGCACGGTTCCGCGCGCCTCATCCGGGCCGGTGAAGAGCAGGGAGCTCGCATGCGGATCGTGAAGGGTCATCGTGAAGGGGGCGTGCTTGGCCTCAAAGTTCGCTGCGATCGCGCTGCGTCCATGCGTCGTGCTGTTCGGCGATGCGAACACTCCGTCCTCGGTGAACAGTCGTCCCACCGACTCGAACTGCCGATCGTCCAGGAGGACGGCATAGCTCACGAGGAGGTCATTGATCTCGAAGCGGTCCTCGAGCCTGCGAACCCTGTCCTCGAGCGACGTCACCAGCTCAGACTAGTGGTGTCCGACTATAGAAACTACCCGCACCCCTGAAGTTGTCTAGACAGACCGTAGCCTGTGACCGTGACGGAGATCCCGCTCTACGAGCAGGTGCGGCGGTCGCTCGAAGGCGCGATCGCAAGCGGCGAGTACGGCCCCGGCGACAAATTGCCAGGCGAGAGCACCCTCGCCACCACGATGGGCGTCAACCGGCTGACCGTCCGACGCGCGATCGAGGAGTTGGCTCGAGCGGGCCGTGTCCAGTCCCGGCAGGGTTCCGGCACCTACGTCGCCCCCACGGTGACCCGGCTGCCCGTGTCCCAGTCCCTCTCCACCGATTCCCTCGTCTCGGGGATAACCGAGCAGCTCGCCGAGCACGGTCACTCATACCAGGACGTCCTCATCAAGGCGTCGCGGGTGAACCAGCCGCAGGCGAACATCGAATTCGGGCTTCCCCCCGGCCCCCTCTGGCGCGTCGACAATGCTCTCGTCGTCGACCGGGAGGCCTGGATGTGGTCCAGCTCATGGCTTCCCCTCGAGCTCATCAAGGATCCGCGCAAGCACTGGAACCCGGTGAGCGGCCTGTACGGCATGCTCCTGCAGGGTCGCGGGGAGCTCATCCCGCTGTGGCGATCCTTCTCGGCGGAGGCAGCGACGGCGATCGACGCCTCCGTGCTGCGCGTGAAGGCCGGCACGCCCCTCATCGTGCGTGATGGCCTCACCGCAGACGAGGACGGAAACCCGATCCTGCGGGTCACCCGCCGCGCGCGGATGGACCGGGTGTCGTACGTGCTGCGCTACTAGTCGCGGTCCATCCACTCGTCAAGGATCTTGTGGTAGTGCCGAATCCGGTTCTCCTGGTAGCGCGAGAGCTGAACTCCAGGGGCTCTCAGTGACTTCAGACCCTCCTGGATGTGCGGAAGGTTCGCGTAGTCCTGATCGAAGACCGGGCCGAGGAGGCCGATCTCGGTGATGTCGGAGAAGGTCTCGCCCGGCTGCAGCCACCTGGTCTTCGGTGGCTTGGGGTGCGAGCCATCGGCGGGCTGCTGCGCAAGGAGGTAGACCTCTGCGATGCACTTGTCGGGGTCATTGCCCAGCGGCCTGAACCGGTACACCGCATTTGTTCGGGGACCTGCGAACACGTAGAAATTCGGAAAGACGAAGTACTGGATCCCGTCAAGGAGCTCGGAGTCGGTCCAGTGATCCTGATCGGTCCCGAACTGCTTGGCGAGCGAGGTCCGCATTTGATCGGCGAGTTCATGCCGCGCAGTCGAGTCAGCCGGGACAGTTGGCGTGCCCTCGGCCCCTGCAGACAGGTCACGACCCTCGCCAGCCGAGTAGAAGGCCCTGGTCTCGTAATACGAGTCGAGAACCTCTTGCTCGCTGATGTGGTTTGCGATCGTCGGGCTCGGGACGCCCTGGGGCACGATCTGCCGGCTCCAGTTCTCCCCCTTGAGCACGTCGTACTGGGTGTTCTCGTCGCCGAGCCATTCCATCATCTGCGGGTGCGTGGCCAGCGAGTGCCAGCCCTCGATGAATGCCTCGCCCGTAATCTTCCAGTTGGCATCGATGACGCCCCCGAAGTGCGAGTAGACGATGCGGTCGGTGTAGTCCCAGCGATCCCAGTCGTTGAGCATCGATCCGAAGAAGCTCTCGAGCGACTCGCAGTCCGGATCCATGTTGATGAACACGAAGCCGTTCCACTCGGCAACCTTCGCCTCCGGCAGCGGGAAGTTCTCGGGATCGATCTGCGGGAAGTCCCAGGCGCACGGGACGAACTTCGAGGTACCGTCGATATTCCAGCTGAACCCGTGGAACGGGCAGCGAAGCTCGCTCACGCGACCGTCCTCGGTGCGAAGCGCGCGGCCCCGGTGCAGGCACACGTTGTAGAGCGCCTTGATCTCGCCGGTGTTCGTCCGCATGATGATGAGCTTGTCGTCGGCGATGTCGTAGTTGACGTGATCGCCAGGCTCGGGGATCTCATCAGCCCGGCACACCATCTGCCAAGCCTTGCGCCACACCTTCTGGACCTCGCGATCGTGCCACTCGCGGGAGATGAAGCGCTCGACGTCGAGGGGCTCGGTACCGAGGTCCTCGTTCACGTCGTACCTGAGCACCGCCGGGACCGGCCGGGCATCGTGATCGAGGTACTCCTGCACGCTCGTGCCCGGGGAGCGCGGGCAGTCCGGCTCCGTCGATGCACGCTGGGGTGAAACGCTCAGGTCGGTCATCAAAGACTCCTCGGTCACGCTTGTGCACTGAAGGCCGCGGGATTCGGCCCGTTGAGATACTGGATGTCAGATAAAGATACTCGGCCGGGGTGATGATGCAAGGCGAACCCCCGAATCAGTGCGATGCGAAAGCAAAAACAGTGGGCCCCGTCGCGAGGACGGGGCCCACTGTTTCGGATGCTACGAGCGACCTACTTGGCGCCCCACACCTTCTTGAACTGGGCAACGTAGTCCTTGACGCCCAGGTAGTCACCCGCCGCCGTGAGGACGAGCGACTTGGCGTTCGCCTGGGTCAGGAGCTGCGTGGGCAGATCCTTGGTGTTGAACGGCATCTTCTGGAAGTAGCGAGCGAAGCTGTCGACAACGGTCCATCCGACGATCGGAAGGGAGTAGCCGGTCCATGCGGACTCGGTCTTGTCCTTCAGACCCTGGATGTTGCCCTTGCCTGCAGTCAGGCCACCGATCTGAACCTGCTTGTTCAGGCTCGCGGTCGTGAGAGCAGCCGACACACCGGTCACCCAGCCGCCGAGATCCGACACAAGCCAGTTGGCCTTCGGATTGCGCTGGACGATCGACACAGCCTCTCCCGGCATCTTGCCCGCGAAGATTGCCGGAACGCTGGCCGGGCTGGCCTCGTACACGCCAGTGCCATTCGTGAGGATCTTCAGGTTGTTCTTGAAGGCCTCATCAAAGCGAACGAGGATCGGGTACAGCGGAACGGTGATGCCCTCGACGTTCGGGTTCGGCGTCGAGGAGACGACGTAGGCGGCGATCA
>WLOY01000242.1 GCA_009699015.1 Actinomycetota bacterium
ACCTATGCCGAGACGCTCAAAGCCGCGACGGTGTTTGCCCTCGCCGCCCAGCGCGACATCTACTCGGACGGGGAGCCCCGACCGCTGGGGCCGACCCCGGCGCAGCTGCGGATCGGCTACATCGAGCGCGCCGCGGGGCTCGTCGACCGGGCCCTCGGCAGCGAGGCGGTCGGAGTGCACGACGACCTGTGGCGAGAGCACATCGAGCCGAGCGGCCACTTCCAGCCGCTGCTGGTGGAGCCGGAGTTTCGGAAGCTGAAAGAGGAAGTCTTCGAGCGGAGCGGGGAGAGCACGGAAGCCGGATCGGTCGCGTCGCAGGGTACAGGAGAGCCGGAATGAACCGCCGCCCAACCCGCCCGATCGATCGCCGGTGGTTCGCCCGCCCTGCCCGCTGCCGGCGGGAGCGCCTCGCCTGCGAGCGGCTGGAACCCCGCTTGATCCTCGCGGCCGACGTCTCAACCGTCCCGGCCACCGGCGGCGCCGAGCCGGTGCTGATTCCCGCCGATCTCCCCACGGTGCTCCGCTGGAGCGACCTGATCAGCGGAGCTGACCTCGCTGCTGGCGTGCCGATTTCGGTGCCGCGTGGCGGCATCCTGATCCTCGAGGCCGATTCGCCGAGGGCCCTTTCTGCCGGTCCGCATCTGACCCTCCGCGATGCGACAGGGAGCGTGATCACCGATCTGCGGATGCAGGCTCCGGGCCCCGGACCGCTCGTCCGGCAATTTCTCGCGGCTGGCGACTATTTCATCGTCGATGAGTCGCCGATCGTGACGGAGGGTACGTTTCAGCTTCGCTTCCAACCTTCAAGCGGCTTTCACCAGCCGATCCTCGTCGGCGGCGATCCCGAACGAACCGCCCCCCCCACCGCGGTCATCAGTATCGACGCCCGGGGGGAACCGATCGATCTCGATGACGACAACATCCCCGATCTCGTCGTTGCCCACCTCAATGACACCGAGCCACTTAAGTCGCCGGGTGGGATCGAGTTCTTCTTCGGTACCGGCGACGGGCATTACGTTGCCGGCGCTTTGGTAGCCGTCGGCGTCGAGCCCGATGCCATCGCCGTCGGCCGTACCGGCGGCCGCGGTTCGCCCCGGCTGATCGTCACCGCCAATAGCGGCAGCCACGACCTCTCCGTGCTTCGTCAGGCTCCCGACGGATCGTTTTTCCTCTCGCAGGCCGCGCTGCCGGTGGGACGTTTCCCGACTGGCGTGGCCCTCGGCGATCTCGACGGCGACGGGCTGACCGACATCGTGGTCGCCAATTTAGCTGTTGACAACTTTGCCGAACCGATCGATGGGGAGTACGGAAGCGTCACGGTGCTCCTCCAGCAGACCGACGGGTTGTTCCGAACGGTCTTCGACCTCCCGTCGGATACGTATCCACAGTCGGTGGCGATCGCTGCCATGGATGACGATCTCTTTCCCGACATTGTCGTCGTCAACGCCGAGTCGGACGACGTCTCGATCCTCCACCAGCAGGCCGATGGCGGCTTTCGTGCCGTGGCCCCCCCGACACCAGTGGGAAAAGGAGCGCTGGGACTGGCGATCGCCGACCTCGACGGCGACGGGCGCACCGATCTGGTCGTCGCGAACTCCGAGTCCGACAGCGTCTCGATCCTTTACCAGCAGGCGGATCCGACCGGGCCCACAGGCCCCTTCCGGCAGCAGATGGTGAGCGTCGGTATCGGTCCCGTGGGGGTGCTCGTCGCCGACGTCACCGGCGACACAAAGCTCGACATCGTCACAGCAAACAGCGGCTCGAATGCGATCTCGGTTGTCGCGGGCGCCGCGAAGCGATCATTCGCTCCCGCCCGGAGCTTCGCCGCCGGCAGCTACCCCGTGTCGGTCGCTGCGATCCCTGGGGCCGGTGGGCACATCGACCTCCTCACGGCCGATGCCAATGACGGCACTATCAGCATCCTGCGTGGCCTCGGCGAAGGGGACTTCCTCCAACGGAATCGAACATCGACGGGCATAACGCCGGTGGCGGTCGAGGGCGTCGATGTCAACGGCGACGGGCGAATCGACCTTCTTACGGCCAACTCTCAATCCCAGGATCTGTCGGTGCTTCTCGGCAGGGGGGATGGAACGTTCGCCACAGAGACGAGGATTCCTCTCGGGATCGATCCTGTCGACTTCTACGCCGCGGACATGAACGGGGATGGGCGCCCCGATCTTGTGGTGCTCGGCGGCTACAACCCAAATCATTCCCCTGCCCCAGTAAACCCCTCGATCATCCGCATCCTCCTCGGGTTGGGAGACGGCTCCTTCAGCGATGCGCTGCCGCCGCTCGTTGACGCCGATCTGACACATCCTGATGCGGGGCATTTCGCTATCGCCGTTGGCGACATCAACGACGACGGGCTCCCTGACGTGGTCTATGCAGCCCAGAAGGCTCCTCCCCAGAATACCTCGCCCCAGACCGCTGAACCTGCGGTGGTCTTCCACACGCTCCTCAATCGCGGAAAAACCTTCGAAGAGATCGTAGCGGATGGCTTCGTTGGTGCGATGCCGACGCAGATACGAGTCGCCGACATCGACCGGGATGGCCATCTGGACTTGGCTGCGACAAACGGCGAATCCCTGATCTCGCCAGGCGACGGTTCGCAGCCTTCCCAAACCGATCCCGGGAATGTCTTCGTCTTCTATGGCGATGGCCAAGGCCGATTCCCCGCCAGTTCGCGCGTGACAGCCGGCCTTCACCCGGGAGCCTTGGCCGTGGCGGACATGGATGGAGACGCGTGGCCCGACATCGTCGTCGCCAATCTCAATGAACCCAACTTGAATGAGGCGGGAGATGTGTCGGTGTTGCTGCAGTCCCCCGGCCTGCGGACCTTTACGGAACTGTTGCCGCGCACCACCGTCGGAATCTTTCCGGTGGCGATCGTCGCAGGGGAGTTCTCCGGCGACACTCTGACTGATGTCATCGTCGCGAATGTTTATGGCAAGAGCGTCAGCGGTCTGACGGGTGTCGGCGGAGGCCGATTCGCTCCGGTACACACTTCGGGCTTGGGGACGGCGGTGCCGTCGGACCTGGCGGTGACCGATGTCGACGGCGATCATCTACCCGATCTTGTCACAGTCTGTGCGATCACCAACAACGTCGGCCTGCTTCTCACCGACAGCATCCCGACGCTTGTCAACGGCGCCTCCCAGGACGTCGAGTTGATCCGTGATGCCAAGGGGGTCGCGTCCGGCTTGCTCTCGGCCGATCGGCAGGGTCTCCTTCGGCTCCAAAGCCTTCAGGGAGCCTCGGTCGACTCCCTGTCGCTGGCAGACGTGAAGTCCTTCGCTTCGACCGTGGTGCCGATGCCGGGGGGCCGCATCCGCATCGCCTCGATCGATGCCAGCCGCCGATCGATCACGATCGCCGACGCCGAGCCCGGGAACTCGCGCCCGCCCGACCACCTGTACGCCGCCCTGTCGGCCGATCGGCGTCCGTTCCTCTCCCGGATCGTCGCCGCTGATCTCGATGGGAACGGCTGGGGTGATCTCGTGGTCACCAATCCCGGCGCCGGGACGGTCGACATCCTCCGTGCCGACAGCGTGGGGCGTTACGACGATCGCGCTTGGCAATCGCTCGCCGCCGGCAGCGACACCTCGGAAGTCCTCCTCGGTGATCTCGATGGCGACCGGCTTCCTGACCTGCTCACTGTCGATCAAGGGGCGGGGACGGTGTCGGTGCGGTATGGCCTTGGAACCGGCGCCGGCCCCGATGGATTCCAGGCTGATGCGGCATTTGGCCCGGCTTATCGACTCCAAACGTCGTCGCTGGGATATGACTACGGCGTCGACCCCCTCACCGGCCACGGCACACCCCTCGCCCCGTTTAAGCTCACCGACATCGCCCTCGGCGACGTCACCGGCGACACGCTCGTCGACATCGTCGCCGTCAACGCCCAGGCGCATTCGTTCGCGATCCTCGAGGGCCTTCGCGGCGGCGGCTTCTCCGCGCCGCAGGAGCACCTCGTCCGTATCCCCCTCACGCCTGGGCCCGTCGTCGCCCGAACGTCG
>WLOY01000243.1 GCA_009699015.1 Actinomycetota bacterium
CTTCACCTTGTCGCCGGCCTTGAGGAACCGCTCGACGTGACCCTTCTTGGTCTCGTAGTCGTGCGGATCGATCTTCGGCCGGAGCTTCATCTCCTTGATGATCGTGTGTGTCTGGTTGCGCCGGGACTCACGCTCCTTCATGGCAGCCTCGTACTTGAATTTTCCGAAGTCCATGAGCTTGCAGACCGGAGGCTTCGCCATGGGAGCCACCTCGACGAGGTCGAGGTCCGCTTCTACTGCAAGACGGAGCGCATCCTCGATGCGAACGATCCCCACCTGCTCGCCGTTCGGCCCGACCAGTCGGACTTCAGGCACGCGGATCCGGTCATTGATCCTTGGCTCGACGCTGATGGCGGCTCCTTGCTCGAGGTGATGGGACACGATCTGTCCAAGAAACCACGAAGGCCCCTGGCGCAGCGCGCACAGAGGCCTCGGCATAGCGTGGCGAGCATCCCAACGGGACGCCTGCCAAACTCGCGACCCAACGAACCTTGTGCAATGAGCGTGTTCTTGCTCTCGCATCAGGGCGGTTCGTGGGTGGGAGCCGAGGCTCCGCTTGCGCGACTCGGCCACATGAGCCGAGTCAATCGTGTTGCACACTACCAGCACGCGAGGCTGAAGGAGAAGTCGGCTCCTGCATCGGCATCCAATCACCTACGTCGCGTCGGTGCGTTCAGTGGTCAGCCTTGGTTCAGTCGCTGCCAGGCTGGCGAGGTCCGCCCCGGACACGACCGCGCGCGCCGGGCCGAGGACATCGATCACCAGCGCCTGCGCGCCATCCTCCAACGCGGCCTGCGCCGCCGCTTCACCTGTCACCGGAACCGGCCTTGCCCCTGGATCCCAGCGACCCATCGAGTCGAGTCCGGTGAACGCCAGCAGGCCCTTGTGGCCCGCAGCACTGATCATCGACACCACCGCCATGTGGCTGCCCTTGTCGGCCCCGGCGGCATCGACCTCATCAGCGACCGCCACGACCGCCACGAGCAAGCGGCGTGAGCGTAACTGCTCGACCCACGAAGGAGGCTGCACCGCAAGTAGCTCGCGAAGTGTCGGATCAGCGCAGCCGTCATCATCCGGGAAGGCCGGGCCGGCGAGAGTGCGCCCGGCCCCGGGAGATTCGCCACCCCCTGTGTCCATCGGTTGAGCGTACGCCGCAACAATCAGCGCGTGAGAGCCACCTCAATGCGTCGCCGGCGGATTCTGCTGCTGTCCGCCATCGCGCTCGTTGCCTTCAATTTGAGGACCGCACTCACGAGTGTCCCGACCGTCGTCGTCGACATCCAGCAGGCGACCGGCATGAACGACATCGCCGTCGGCGCACTCACCACCTTGCCCGTCGTGGCCATGGGAGCGTTCGCCCTCGCCGTGCCGGCGATCGCGCGGCGACTCGGTCGATCGCAGACCGTGTGGCTTGCCATGGCCCTCCTCGTCATCGCAATGGCGTCACGACTCGTGGGCGATGTTCCTGGCGTGCTGGCGGCGTCCGCCCTCCTCGCCGGGATCGGCATCGCCCTTGCCGCGGGGCTCGTGCCCGCAATCATCCGGGAGGAGGTGCCTGACTCAGTCGGCATGGCAACCGGCCTCTGGACGGCCTCCATGTTCGCTGGCGCGACCGTCGGTGCAGCGCTCACCGTCCCCATCGCAGAGCTCACCGGCTCGTGGACGGTAGCCCTCGCCGTTTGGGCCATCCCAGCGGCTTTGGCCTGGCTCCTATGGACAGTCGTCGAAAGGCCCTACCGGCCAGACGACGGCCCCCGAGACGAGCAAGGCTCCGTGAGCATGCGGGCCCTTCCGTGGCGCGATGCGAACGCCTGGGCCCTGACCGCCTACCTGACACTGAACTCCGTCGTCTTCTACAGCGCAATCGCCTGGCTCGCTCCGTCATATGACGATCGCGGCTGGAGCCCGATCGAGGGCGGTGTGCTCTTCGGCCTGTTCTCGGTCGCCCAGATCGTTGCGGCACTGCTCCTGCCGCCGCTGGCCCAGCGCATCTCTGCCCGACGCACCCTTCTTGCCGCGACTGTCCTCGTCTCGACTGCAGCACTCGTGCTCATTGGCGTCGCGCCGACGGTGCTGCCCGTCGCCGTCCTCATGGCCTTCGGGCTCTCCCACAGTGGCGGTTTCACGATAGCCATCGCGATGCTGAGCGAATACTCCCGTGATGCCGCCTCCTCCGCCCGGCTGACTGCCATGGCATTCTCGGTCACCTTCCTCGTCGCAGCCCTCGGTCCCCTGCTGACCGGAGTCGTTCTCCAGTGGTCAGGTTCATGGTTGGTCGTCTACCTGCTCCTTGCAATTGTCTGCGTGGCTCAATTGCCTCCGATCATCCGGCTCCGGCGCGGAATCACCATCGCCTGACTTTGACATTGGCCCACTGAGATACTCATCCCTCAGGCCGACGGCGCTGCTGAGTGCGCGGCGAACAGAAGGGGCGTTGTCATCATGGTTCATTCGGTTCAAGGCGTTATCGCGCGGAGCGCTGGCGCGCCAGTCGAACTCGCCACGGTGATCGTTCCGAACCCGGGCCCGGGCGAGGCCGTCGTTCGAATTCAAGCCTGCGGCGTATGCCATACCGACCTGCACTACCGGGAGGGCGGCATCAGCCAGGACTTCCCATTCCTCCTCGGCCACGAGGCAGCCGGTATCGTCGAGGAGGTCGGTGCCGGTGTGACTGATATTCAGCCCGGCGATTACGTCGTGCTCAACTGGCGGGCGGTATGCGGGCAATGCCGTGCCTGCCTCCGTGGCAGGCCGCACCTGTGCTTCGCTACCCACAACGCGACACAGAAGATGCGTCTGGAGGACGGTACGCCCCTCTCCCCGGCGCTCGGCATCGGCGCCTTCGTCGAGAAGACCCTCGTCCACGCCGGCCAATGCACCAAGGTGAACCCCCTCGCCGCCCCGGCGGTCGCGGGCCTGCTCGGCTGCGGCGTCATGGCCGGACTCGGAGCCGCCATCAATACCGGCGGCGTCACGCGTGGTGACTCAGTGGCCGTCATCGGCTGCGGTGGGGTCGGCGCAGCAGCGATCGCAGGCTCAACCCTCGCCGGCGCCACCCGCATCGTCGCCGTCGACATCGACGATCGCAAACTGCACATCGCCCGGGAGTTCGGGGCAACCCATACCGTGAACGCGAAGGAGTGCGACGTGGTCGAAACCATCCGTGAGATGACGGATGGATTCGGTGCCGACGTCGTCATCGACGCGGTCGGGACGCCGCAGACCTGGACCCAGGCCTTCTACGCACGTGACCTCGCCGGGACTGTCGTGCTCGTCGGAGTGCCGATGCCAGACCAGCGCATCGACCTGCCACTACTCGACGTGTTCGGCCGTGGCGGGTCGCTCAAGTCCAGCTGGTATGGAGATTGCCTGCCCAGCCGTGACTTTCCGATGCTCATCGACCTCTATCTTCAAGGCCGGCTGCCCCTCGACCGTTTCGTGACAGAGGAAATTTCACTTGACTCGATAGAGGACGCTTTCTCGAAGATGCATAGCGGAGACGTGCTGCGCTCGGTGGTCCTTCTCCCATGACCGTCCGCATCGACCACGCGGTCACCTCGGGCACCTTCTCATTGGACGGCGAGACATTTGACGTCGACAACAACGTGTGGGTCATCGGCGATGACGTCGAATGCATCGTCATCGATGCGCCGCACGACGTCGAAGCAATCCTGTCGGTCATAGGCGGCCGCCAAGTCGTCGCCATCGCGTGCACCCACGCACATGACGATCACGTGCGTTTTGCCCCCGAGCTCGCTGAAGCGACCGGAGCGCCGATCCTGCTTCACCCGGCCGATACGCCCATCTGGCTTCTCACCCACCCCGACCTGCGTCCGACGGGAACTCTCGCTGACGGTCAGGTCATCACCGTTGCCGGCACGGAGATTCGCGTGCTTCATACGCCCGGCCATGCCCCGGGGGCCTGCTGCTTCTACTCACCGGAGCTGGGCGCGCTGTTCAGCGGAGACACCCTGTTCGCCGGTGGGCCGGGTGCCAC
>WLOY01000244.1 GCA_009699015.1 Actinomycetota bacterium
CGTCTACCATCCCCTACCCCCAATAACTAAGAAAAAGAGAAAAGAAGAAAGGAGATAAAGAAAGAAGATGGAACCGGTTCGGCAGAAATGCGGAACCACATCCGCATTCCCGCCGAACTGCCTCCGCATCACTGCCGACCTTCGAGCGGACCGGCCAAACGTGCGACTCGGTTCCAGAAGTCCACCCCGGCCTCGTCGACGTAACGGTCGGGATACCTCACCACGACGACATCGGTGCCGACCTCGAAGCCGTTCAGGACGATCCGCGACGCCTCGGCCATGATCGATCGGGCTCTCTCCACCTCGGCGTCGATCGAGTCGGCCGGGCCTTCGATGAGCACGGCGTCGTGAATCGGGGCGCACAGTTCGACGCCCCTCTCCACGAGCAGACAGCAGGCGATCCGCAACATCTCGGCGCCGTTGGCCTGGCACGGGAAGTTCGCCAGGCTCCGCGAGTTGACGGGCTTCACCGATCCGTCCGCGGGCCCGACATGGATCGGCCAGCCGAAGACGGTCTCGATCTTCCCGGTGAGCATCGCCCGATCGACCGCCGCCTCCGACCAGCGCCAATAAGCTGGATAGGTCTGCCGGTGAAGTTTGAGGAGCCACTTGGCGACGTCGGGGTTCTGGCCGATGCGATCCGCCAGCGACTCGAAGCCCATGCCGTATTGCACCGCCAGGACGCACGCCTTGAACCGGTCGCGCTCGGCCTTGTGGGTCGACTTGGTGCCGTCGGGTGGGATCGCGCCCGCCTGCTTCCCGAAGGCGAGGTAGGGATCGCCCGAGCGGTAGGCGTCCATCATCGCCGTGTCGCCCGAGAGGGCCGCAGCGATCGCGAACTCCTGCTGGCCGTAGTCGATGTACGCCAGCGCCCGTCCCTCCTCCGGCTTGATGAGGCTCCGCAGCCACCGCGACGGCCCGAAGATGAACTTGGCATTGCTCGGCTGGTTGCGGCCGGTGCTCGCCTGGAAGGGCATGATCGCCGTCCGGTTACGGCCGTCGGGACCGATCGCCAGGTCGTCGAAGAGCCGCATCTTCCCCAGGCTCGACCGCAGCTCCCGTAGCTCGGAGACGACCGGGTAGGCCTTCGCCATCGAGCGAAACGTGTCCTGATCCGTGTCTAGCTCTCCTGTCGGTAGCCGCGGCCAGGGAATGTTGTTGGCGATGAGCCAGGCCACGAACCTGTCCCGCTTGAAGGTCGTCCCGTCGTACACGCCGTACCGGGCATCAACCTCGGCAACCAGTTCCGCCTGCACCCCGCCCCAGCGCTCGCGAAGATGGCGGAACATCGGCACGTCGATCGGGATGCCGCGGTGCTCCATCGCCGCCACCGCCCATCCGTACCGCCCGCGAAGCAGCGCCCTCGGGAGGTCGATCCTCGGCAGCATTCGCGGTAGGAGACGGCCGAGGGCGTGGACGTCCTCGGCGCAGTAGTCGAGGAGGGCGCGGCGCTCGTCATCGGTGAACGGTCCGCCGCGGATGGCGAGGTCTCGCATCGCTGTCTTCTCTGCGGCGTCCATGGCGTCGAGCCCGTGGTAGACGAGCGCCCCGAGGAGGCCGCTGCCGCTCGGCGTGGCGAGCCGGTTGGTCAGGGCCCTGAACTCGGCGTAGAGGTCGAGCGTCCGCTCTGGCGCCGGCCAGCCGAGGGCGTGGAACACGCTGAACTCGGCCGGCGCGGCGTACGACACGAACAGCGCCCGCTGGTCGATGCGGAAGGGCGGCCGGCGCATCGTTGCCAGGTCGTCCTCCCACGCCCGGATCTCCCGCCCCGTCCGCGCCTCCCGGGCGACGACACAGATGGGGACAGGGCGCTGGCCGGCCGGCGCCGAGTACTCGGCGTCTGTGGACCACACCTCCTCAAAACAGTCGAGGCCCACAAGGTCGGGTACCGTGGCCGCGATCATCGAGTCACCTGCGGCGCGACGAGCAGCGGATGGTCGGCCGACGTGATGACCCGATCCCAGAACGCCTTCTCGATCGAGTCGGCGACCGAGTAGGGGCCCCAGATCGGCTCCGGGAACACGCCGTGGGGGAGCGTGGCGAAGCTCATCCCCGTCAGGGTCTCCTGCCGGCTGCACCAGACCGACTCGGCGGCCGCTGCCATCACCAATTCGGCCGCCATCGGCGAGTCATCCGTCGGCAGGGCGTCTGCCAGGTCGATGCACCAGAGGAACCGCTCGCCAGCGGTGTTCTCACAGAGGCGGACGCGGACGAGCGTGGCGCCGTCGACGTCGGGGTAGATCGACGCGCCCAGCGGGTACCAGTCGTCCTCCTCGCGTGAATAGATCATCGGGTGGTCTGAAGGTGTGCCGAATGTGGGACAGACCCGGATCATCTCGCCGACTCGGGGCGGCCGCCGTTCGATCGTGAAGTTGCTGAATGCCATGGATGAACCTCCGGAGGGAGAGGGGGAAGTGAAGTCAGGAGCGAACATTCGCGGAGGCGGAATGCCACCTCCGCATCTCGACGAGGATGGGGTTGCTGGCCGACGTGACGACCCGGCCCCTGAACGCCTCGCTGAGCGCGGAGGTGAAGTCGAAGTCGTCCCACGCTGGCTCCGGGATCACTCCCGGAGCCAGCGTCTCGAAGCTGCCCCATACCGGCCGCGGTGTGCACCAAAGGCGCTCCGCGGTATCGGCTAGGAGAAGCTCAGCGTTCGGACCGCCGTATGAGGCCGACGGCGGCCCGACGCCGATGCACCACACGAACCGCTCGCCCCGGTCGTTGACGCATGCCCGAAGACACACCGGCACGAGGCCAGCCGTGCCTGACCAGAGATGCTCGGCGACGAGGTGGGGCTCACCGGTGTCGTGGTCGTATGCCACCCAGGTGGCTGCCCGACGTTCGCATCCGGGGTGAACCCGGAAACGTTCGCCTACACGCGGCCTTCGGCACACGATCGGGATCTTTGGCGTCCTCATGCGGCACCTCGCAGTTCCCGAATCACCGGATGATCGAGGGAGTCAATCAAACGGTCACGGAAGGCGAGCCGAATGATTTCCTGAAAAGAGATCTCCGGCCATTGCGGGTCGGGCAGGGCGACCGTCGGCTCGAAGTGGCTGTAGTGCCCGTTCCCGACATCGGAGACCAATCGACACCAGCGGGTCTCGGCCGCCTTGGCAATCTGGAGGGCGCTCTCCGTCCAGGAATTCGACCGTCCGTCCGCGCCGGGTAACTTGATCCGCCACACGAACATGTCGCTCTGCCGGTTGACGCAAGTCAGCAAAAGCGCCGGGGAGATTTCTCCCGAGAGTTCCGGCCAGAGATGCGGTGCGACGAGATAGGTTTGTCGCTCAATGCCTCGCTCCATCTCGAGCACCGCAGTCATGAGCCGCCATTCTTCACCCGGTCTCACTCGGACAAACTCCGCCTTGCCGGGCTTTCTGCAGGGCATCGCCCCCTGGACTTTCTTCACGCCAAGTCCGTCGGCGAAGTTCAGCGAACATCGCAACGTTTCGATGTTGAATGGATCGGGTGGCTGCGGCCGCTCTGGTGCCGGCGGAGTGGGTGCCGGCGGCGGCGATGTCGGCGAGGAGGCGGGCGATGTCGGGAGTTGGGAATCAGATGCGGCGGGATTCATCGTCGCGGTCTCCGGTGGTGAGGAGGAGGGAGAGGAAAGGGGAGAAGACTCGGCCGGCGACGGACCGCGGTTGCGGTCGTCGTCGGAAGGGAAGACAGGAGCAGCGTTGGCCTTGGCCATAGGGAGATCTCCGGCGGGGGGCATCCAGCAAAACTCGACCTCACGAGCGGCATCACCGGTGACGAGGCCCCGGTGCCCGAGGGACTGACGATCAGCCCAGGCGGCCCCGAAAAAACGACGTGGACCGGGAGCTTTCACCAAACTCCACCGCGACGGAGGGCGATCGTCGGACCGGTGGAAGCCGAGCGATTGGCGGCGTAGTGCCGCTGAAGAAGTGCGCGGACCTCGAAGAGGCGGATCGGCTCTAGCAGGGCGTTCGTCTGCCCGACGAGGTCGTCGCAGACCGTCACGTTC
>WLOY01000245.1 GCA_009699015.1 Actinomycetota bacterium
AACGCGAACAGCAACCGCAGGTTCCCACCCCGAGGGCGAAGCTCCTTCATGTTCGCGTGCCGAGAGCCCTTCACGGTGTCCACGAACGGACGACCCAAAGCCGGGCCGTCGACCGCGAGGGCATCCAGCGCCGCGAGGACCTGCTGATATTCCCCTTCACTCAGTTCCCCGAGCCACGCAGCGACCTCCGCACGCAGCACCAACGCCCACGAGACCCCACCACCATATGCCTCCAGAGACATATGATCAAGAGCGGCCCTCACCGGTCACGAACTTCGCCCTCGTGCGAGCCCAAGGCACCGTATGTCTCGGCACACTCATGCACGAGGCGACCTCCCCTACCCGAGCGCTCGTTCGCACCCGGGCACTCGTGAAGGCTCGCTCAGCGATGCGCGCGGAGTGCTGACGGCCCGGTCCCTCACAAGCGCGCCTGCGTTCACGACTTACCTCCCACGTCATATCTGCGTACAGGCCATCCAACGTGCGTCTGACTCGCTTGCCAAAGCCGACTATGCAGATGATCCAAGAATCTGAAGTAGTCTGCTGACGGCGTCAGCGCGAACAAACATCCAGAGAGACACACAAGCACGCATGGGAGCGGGGTTTCCCTCATAGATGAGGGCAACGTGGGTGGTTCAAGTCCCGTCACTCACCCCAAATAGTTGCGTTGCTACAACTCGAGGTGTCTGCCTATCCCAGTGGGGACAGGCAGAGTCCTCTTGGGGCCTTAGGCCGCGATTCTGGACCTCGCGCCTGAAGGCCAAGGGTTTCTTGTGGGGCGTGGGGAGATCGGGGAGGAACTTTCGCCATCCAATAGCATGCCTCGTGGCGCATCCGTACCGAAATTGGTACGCTTTCGCCAAAGGAGGGAACGGTATGAGCAACCGCGAGACACTGCGCTGGCTGGCCTTCGAGCACCACGGCATCGTCACCACCCATCAGGCTGCCGCTGCGGGCGTGCCCGCTGTCGAGTTGCGCAAGCTCGCTGCACGCGGCGCCCTGAGCCGCGTGGGCTTCGGGGTGTACCGGATGGAGGAAGCACCGACGACTCCACTTACCCCCTACGCGCAGGCCCTCGCCCTCGTCGGACCCGGTTCCATTCTGGCCGACGAATCCGTTCTCGCGGTACACGAGCTCGCGCTCGTCAACCCGAGAACGATCAAGGTGGCGACCGACCGCCGAGTACGCACAAAACTTCCGGCCACGATCGAACTCATCCAAGGAGTGACAACCAACACGGTTGAGGTCGTCGACGGTCTGGCGACGATGCCGCTAAGGGACGCGCTCCTTGCGTGCCGCGGCCGAGTGATGCGCGAGCGCCTGGTCGAGGCCACCCGCATCGCTCTCGCGCGCGAACTCATAGACGAGCACGATGCCGCCGAGGTCCTGCAACGACTCGAACCGGTGAGCACATGAACGCCAGCGCCACCGACCCCGGAAGCCTCACCATCCTCGAGCGGCGCATCGGCGCGTACGCCAACTCAACGCAGCAGCAGGCGGGCCGCATGCGCGTCACGATCGGGCAGGTCGTCGTGGCCCAGTTGCTGCCTGGTGCACTCGTCAAGGGCGGATCAGGTATGAAGATCCGACTCGGCCTGAGCTTTTCCCGGAACTCCAAGGATCTCGACGTGACCTGGCGCGATGCTCAGCACCTGTTCGAGGATGCACTGCGCCCCTCTCTCGCTCAGGGATGGGCTCCCTTCCGTGGCCAGCTGCTCGCCAAGAGTCCACGCCCGCGCGAAGGCATCCCTGCGTCATACGTCATGCAGCCCTACGTCGTGAAGCTGACCGCTTACGGCCGAGCATTCGGGACTGTCGTCCTCGAAGTCGGATACGACGAGCTTGGGGCAACGACAGACGGCTCCGCCGACATGCTCCTGCCTGACGAGATCACCGTCATGTTCGCCGCACTGGGCCTACCCCGCCCCGACCCGGTGCCCGTCATGGCCGCACACCACCAGATCGCGCAGAAGATCCACGCCTGCACCGAGCCAGGAAGCGAACGGGCACACGACCTGGTCGACTTGCAGTTGCTGTGGCCCGTCGACGACGCGGGAATCGATCTCGTATCCCAGACAACCGAACGACTGTTCGCCTTCCGACGCGCCCATGCATTCCCCGGCGCCTGCACCATCACACCTGACTGGCCCACTGCCTACGTCGAGGCCGTTGCCGGCCTCGACGTGATCGCCGACGTAGAGTCGGCAGCCACCTGGCTCAACACGCAACTCGCAGACCTCAAGCGCCGAGCACGGTGAACCGGCGGGGATGGAAGTCAGATCAGCATCGGGCTCGAAAGGGTTTACTGCCTATGGGGAATTGGCTGCTTCCAGTCCCGTCACTCACCCCAGCGAAAGTTGTTGCAGCGCAACGGCTGGGCGGATTCCCGCGAAGGTTGCAACTCTGGCTTACGAATTGTCTGACTGTAGTCGTGTGACGACCTTTGCCTGGGTTTTCCAGTTCAAGCACTTGCGGGGTCGGTTGTTCAGCTCGTTCTGAACTTCCCTGAACGGTCTTGAGAGCCGACGTCCACTTGAAGGTGGCCCTTACCTCATCCAGGAGCGTGACGGACCCCCCTACTCGCCTTGGGCCCATCAGGACGACGAGGGAGTCGGTGAGCGGCCCATCGGTGAATGCATCGAGAGCGGAGGGGCGGTACGCGAGGTCGTAGCGAGCCCGATCCTTCAACAGTCTGTGCGTGTCGCTCCATGCCGTCGCATCGGTGCCCGCGGCACTTGCCCGCCACAAGGATGGGCACGGGTCGGGATGCGTCTGAGTTCGTCGTCTCGCATTGCTGAGCGCTACCCGTCTGAGCATTCTCACCCGTCAAAGGAAGAGACGTGCAGGGGTGTGGCGCATTGAGGGACACAAAGTGGGAGGGGTTAGGCCACTTGCGAGAGCACCTCGCCCGCACCCTCGACCTGACATAGTTCACCTCACTCGAAGCCCGTCTCCGGCCAGCTAAAGGTGGGCTGATGCCATCCCGATCGTGGCCAGGCAGGCTTCGAACGTTGGCGGCTTCGAGTAGATGAGGCCGAGCGCAGCTTCGTAGGAGACTCGGCCCTGATCGACGGCCCGACCATCACGTGCAAAGGCGAGACTCGACGCGAACCCGGCCTCGGGCCGCGGGTGGAATGGCCAGCCGTTTCGCGTGGAGACGTCAGCGATATCGGCCATCAGGTCCTCGATCGACAGGTCGCTCAGGCGCTCGATTGGATATTACGGTCGCCGGGAGCCAGTGTTCCGCCGCCGGGTGAGCCACTGTTCCGTGGTGGGCTGAGCCACTACGGCGTTGCCGATTCAGCCGTGGCGCGGTCGGGGCGGGCGGCGGTGTGCCGCCCGCCCCGAACGCGCTTAGTCGATCTGGGTGAAGTGCTTGCGCATGGAATCGTCGCAGTGAAGGACGGTGGCGTGCGCGTTGGTGACGATCCGGTCGACGATGGCGTCGGCGAGGATTTTCTCGTCCATCCGGTCGTGCCACTGGTCGGGCGGCAGTTGCGTGCAGTGGATCGTCGAGGCCGTCTTGTGCCGTCGGTCGATCAGGGTGTGGAGTTGCTGGACCTGCTGCCGGCTCGGCGTGGTCAGGAACCAGTCGTCGATGATCAGCAGCTCGACCTTGACGAGGGCGTCGAGCAGGCGTTTCTTGCTGTCGGTTCGCTCGGCGATCGTGAGACGGTCGAATAGTTCGCCGGCCGGCAGGTAGAGCACCTTGCGGTATTGCTGGCAGGCCTTGTTGCTCAATGCGCAGGCGACATAGGTTTTCCCGGCCCCTGTCGGGCCTTATAGCACCACGTCTTGGTGCTTGACGAGGTAGCTGCCGATCGCGAGCCGGGAGATGAGGTCGGTGTCGTGAGATCCACTCAGCAATCCGCACGGGTTGGGTGAGGTAGCCGATGTCCTCGGGTCGGAAGTCGCTCGGGGACCGCGCGCGCAGGACCTCCTCGGGATGAATCGGCTTGCCTCCCCGCCCGTCCACGACCACGTCGCGAT
>WLOY01000246.1 GCA_009699015.1 Actinomycetota bacterium
ATCGGGCCGCAACGAGAGATCCTCTGGGTGAACACCTACTCCTCCGGGGGCGATCGCTTCACCCGGCCGAAGGAGCGCTGGTTCAACCGGCAGTTGCGCAAGGTCGCCCGCGAGCACGACAACCTGACGATCGTCAACTGGTCAGGGATAGCGCGGGCACGAGGCGTGCGCTTCGAAGACGGGCTGCACTACCGGCCGAAGGGACGGCGCATCATGGCTGAGGTGATTGCGGATGCGCTCAACCGAACCGCTGGCACCGGTAATTCCGAAGTTGGGGCCCCCGGTGCATGAGTGTCCTCGACCGGCGACATCCTGAAGTTTTGGCGAAACCAGTGATGAGGGCGAATGGCGGTGTTGCCGTGCATGTTCGTATGGCGCGCCGAACTGTATGGGGGACCCTTGGGATTGCAAGCCGGAGTTCATCGACAGGGACCCCGAGCTTGCAGTCGCTGCGAGCCCTGGCGAGCGGTCACGGAGGCATGAACCTGGACGGCGACTCGCAGATCGCGAAGAGATGAGGACGTCAGTGGGGCAATTGTTACGAGTCGGACCGCACCGGACGGACGAAATTCGTCGACTCCCTAAAGCTGTGGTACTCATCACCGTCATCGAAACTCAGGTACCACGCACTTCCGCCACCCCACGCTGACGAACTCCAGTACAGGGAGGCAGACAATCCGCCGTCGCCGGACTCCTTCCAGTAGGCGAACAGCGCCTTCAGCTCGTCCTTGCTCGGAAGTCGCCATGCATGCGCGTCCCCGCTTCTATAGCCATCGGCAGCCCTCTTGGCAGACTCCCAATCAAGTGGGGGATCGTTGCTGGTCCCTGACCATCCGGCTGGGGCGTACTCCAGAACAACCCGATCAGGTCCAGTCCCACTTACCGAGAACACAATCCCGCCGCCGATACCCGTGTCGCCGACATCGCAGGATTCGAGGCTTGGCGAGCACACCTGCCGGCTGCCGGTGTGGACCGATTGCCCCTGTCCACCACACCCCGAAATGGTCGTCACCAGCAGGAGGCAGACGAATCCGCTCACACGAGCGACCGCGCGGCCCCGATGATCGACGATGCTGATCGGGGCCATGGCACGAATGTACGCTCATCGTTGCGATTACCGCAGGAGCAAGGCAATCAGCGGTCTCGATTCGTCGGTCTCCGACGTTCGTGTGTGTTCGGCGTTCGCTATCGCGAAGGGCGGCATGGGCATCGATGCCAACTGTCGCGCCATCATCTTCAAGAAACTCGTCGCCCAATACCCGACAGGGTGACACGTCGTGATAGTCGAGGAGTTACGTGCTTGGACCAAGTCGAGCCGCGCGGCACCGGGCAGCATGGAGACCGGCGCGGCGGAGGCGGGAGAGGAGGTGGCTGACTCCCTCGGACGACAGCGAACGCCGCGCGGAGTTCGAGTCGCCAAACTGGAGGAGATGCGCAAGCGTGCGCCCGAAGTCGTCAAGTAGAGTGAGTCAACACCGCCCCTGTAACTCAGCTGGCCAGAGTGCCGCACTTGTAATGCGGGAGTCGACGGTTCGAATCCGTCCGGGGGCTCCAATTCCAGAAATGCGATTGCGGGGACGACAAGGCTCCCGCTCGCATTCATGGTGGCGAGTGATGGCGCGGGGGCGGCCCCGTGGGCAGACTTCCCCTGTGACTTCTTTGCCTCGACTACTCGATTGAGCATGGCGTGTGAACGTCCCTCGCGCATATTCGCTATGCGTTCAGGGTACGCATCTTCCGGGGATTGCCATGAGAGCACTGCCATGGCTCGGTCGTCCACTTGTCGGCGGAAGCGGGCAAAGCGCACCCAGCCGGCCACGTAGATCCCCTGGGCGAGGCGTGAGCGTGGACTGAAGTCCGACGACGGAACGCAGGCGCCTGACGACGAAGACGACGCCTGAACGGCAGACACCTCCGCGAAGGTGAGTGTCCGCAGAGAGTGCGCTCGTCGGCTGAGCCCGCAGCAGCAGACGGGAGGTCGGTGCGGAACCGAATCAACGCGAAACGAAGCAGCACACAGCCAGCAGACATCGCCGACAAGGCTGCCGGGCGGTCGACCCTATTTACTGGCCGCTATGAAGATGCCGATTACAACGGCCACGACAACGGTGATGACAATCCCGGCGATGCCGAGCCACATACCCGCGAGCGCCATACCCCGGTTGCTGGCTTCGCCGTTCTTGACGCGCTTGAGGCCGAGGAACCCAAAGATGATGGCAAGGCCGGACCCGATTGCGGCGAACGGCGGCCAGATGCCAAGAAGCAAGGCAGCGAGGAGCGGAAAAAATCCACCGACGAGGCAAATGATTCCAAGAAGCAAGGCAGCGACGCCGAGCCCATTCTTTTGGCCGGCGTTATGACCGCTGCTATCGCTCATGTCTCATCTAACGTCGGTCAACTGAATCGTTTGACTCAATCGGTGAGCCAACTATGCCATGAGATGACGGCCCCCTACCTGAACTCTGGGGAACCTCATAGGTCGCGACGAATCCACAAGAGCGTCAACGTGCAGACAAGAACCTCCTTCCTGATGCATTGGACGTCGCGAACGCCGCGGATACGCATCGTCGCTGGAAATGACTCCCATCTCGTCAAATAACGTGCTCGTTAACAGGGACTCATGGCCAAGGTCCGGCTTCTTGAGGACGACCTGGACACTCTCCGCCGGGCCACGGTTTTCTTCGCGGGGGAACTCGACCCCCGAGGCTGCTGATCGCCTGCGTTCATCGACGAGTGCCGTGAAGCCGGTGGTGGTCGAGTCGGTCTGCCGGGTCTTGTCGGGGCAGGGCTGCCAGATCGACGCACGGATCTCCCGCCCCGGAGCAGCTGCGGTCAGCACGTCGCGCCCCGCACGGTCAGGGACGCCACCATGATCGACGCGGTGCGTGATGCCGTGTGGATCATGGATGCGGATGGGCCGATTGCGGGCGTGTGCAGGCTCACGGCCGAGGGCCTGTATGCAGGCGACCTGCTCGAACGGGACTTCACCGCTTGCGCCCCGGACGGAACGTGGGTGATGGATTTCACCTACTGCCGTACGTGGGACGGGATCGCCTACTCCGCAGCGCTCAACCGAGAACTGCCACCCGCATAGGAGCCGCAATCAACCTGGGGCGCTTGACTGACATCCGAACTCGAGAGCCTCACGCTTCTACAACACAGGGATGACCCCGCTCAGCCGGACCCATACGTGCACCATCCGCGCGCGCTCTTGGCGAAGCCGACAGCTCCTATTGTTCACTTTGATGGCATACCTTCGGCCCCATGTCGAGCCATCGTGATCGAACCCTTCAACCAGCCGCAGCCGTGCTCATCCTGATGTTCTTCGCACTCTTGCCAATCGCTGTCGGGGCAGCGCCCGTGGAAGCATCGCCAAATTCTTCGATTCGCGCGCTCGCGGGCGTTGATGCGGTCGATAATCCAACGCCGGGCGAAGGTGGGGCACCACAGCCACAGCAGGGGCAGTCGCAGGGGGGTCAGTCGTCGCAGCAGGGGCAGTCGCAGGGCCAGCCACAGCAGGGGCAGTCGCAGGGCCAGCCACAGCAGGGGCAGTCGTCGCAGCAGGGGCAGTCGCAGGGGGGTCAGTCGTCGCAGCAGGGGCAGTCGCAGGGCCAGCAACAGCAGGGGCAGTCGTCGCAGCAGGGGCAGTCGCAGGGGGGCCAGTCGTCGCAGCAGGGGCAGTCGCAGGGCGGCCAGTCGCAGCAGGGGCAGTCGCAAGATCAAGCCGGGGGCCCTGGTGGGGAAGCCCAACCGGGCGGTGCGGTCAAGCCCGAGGCTGTGGGGCAGTCAGGTGGTCCTGAGGGTGGGGCGCAGCCGGGTGGTGCGTTACCGTCGGATGGTCCTGAGGGTCGGGCGCAGCCGGGTGGTGCATTACCGTCGGGTGGGCCCGATGATGGAGTCCGACCGGATGGCCCCGAAGGTGGGGGGCTGCCTGATGGCCCTGAGTTGCCAAGTGCCGGCCCGAAGGAACGTGCCTTGG
>WLOY01000247.1 GCA_009699015.1 Actinomycetota bacterium
CTTCATCGCGGTGATGGAGCCCACGATGGACGCGGCAGCCAGCGGATGACCCGAGTAGGTGAGGCCGCCGGGGAAGACCCGCGTGTCGAAGGTTGCGGCAATAGCGTCGCTGATGATGACGCCGCCGACCGGGACGTAGCCGGAGTTGGAGCCCTTCGCGAAGACGATGAGATCGGGCTTGACGTCCCAGTTCTGGAACGCGAACCAAGCGCCCGTGCGGCCGAAGCCGGACATCGTCTCGTCGGCGATCATGACGATGCCGTGCTTGTCGCAGAGTGCTCGCACGCCCTCGAGGTAGCCGGCTGGGGGCACGAGCACTCCGGCCGTGCCAACGACGCTTTCGATGAGGATGGCGCCGATGGTGCCGGGTCCCTCGAATTGAATGACCTGCTCGAGGTGCTGAAGAGCGCGCTCGCTCTCCTGAGCCTCAGAGGTTGCCCAGAAGGCCGAGCGGTAGAGGTAGGGGCCAAAGAAGTGGACATGCTGCGCCGAGTACTCATTCGGCCAGCGGCGGGGGTCGCCGGTCGCGGCGATGGCAGCTCCGGTGTTGCCGTGGTACGAGCGGTAGAACGAGAGCACCTTGTGCTTGTTCGTGTGGATGCGGGCCATGCGGATCGCGTTCTCGACTGCATCGGCGCCGCCGTTGGTGAAGAACACCTTGTTCATGTTGTCGGCGACGAGACCGGTGATGAGCTGCGCCGCTTCGCCCCGCGCCGCGTTGGCGTGCTGAGGGGCAATCGTCGACAGCTTCGCGGCCTGATCCTGAATCGCCTTGATGACCTTCGGATGCTGGTGGCCGATGTTGACGTTGACGAGCTGCGATGAGAAGTCGAGGAACTTGTTGCCGTCGTAGTCCCAGAAGTAGCTGCCTTCTGCTGCGGCAATGACCATCGGATTCAGTGCGCCCTGGGCACTCCACGAGTGGAAGACGTGCGCCCGGTCGAGGTCGTATACGCGCTTGCCTTCTTGGGGGTCAGCGGTGAATTCCATGATGCTCCTCAGTGGGTGGGCGTGCGTCTCGTGATGCGTCCTGATCCGGAGCGTAGAACGCGGCGAATGTCCACGACAAATGGGGGCGCGGTTCGCCTCGCTCGCGTAGCGCGCGGGGCAGGCCCCATACTCGTCGGGTGACGAGCGTGGCCGACGTCGATCGGATGGGGGGCCCCGCAGGCCGGCACGAGGGCGGGCTCCGTGGCGTCTTCGCCTGCTCGTCGCCTCTGAAAGTCTCGATGAGCGTTGCCGGCCTCGCCGGGATCGTGTTCGGCTATGTCGCACTTCTGCTCGTGGTCTTCGATGCGCGGTCCTGGTGGGGCCAGAGCCTTGCCGGCGTAGCGGTGGCATTCGCGCCGATGTTCGGCGCTGTGGCGGTCCTTGGTAGGGGTCGAACAACCGACACACGACGCCTGATGCTCTTCGCGCTGACCGGCTGGGCCGTTCTCGTCGCAGTGACTTTGGTCCCGCGTCAGCGGGTCGTCACGACGTCCGAACTCGGCTACCTCGCGTGGTGGGCCGTCGCGACGATCGCCATCTTCGTCGTGCCGGCCGTTGTCTACGCCCGGCACTCGCGCCAGAGCCTTCGGTCCTACGGGCTTCGGCTCGGGGCATTCGCGGGCGAGATGCGGATCTTCGCGGTCATGCTTCCGCTTATTGCCGTGGGGGCGTGGTTCGCGTCGGCACAGCCGCGCTTCCAGCAGATGTATCCGTTCTTCAAGGGATGGCCCCTCGGGAATGGGAGCCTGGGCGAGATGCTCGCCTGGTGGGTGTTGTACGCCTCGACGTTTGTCGCGCTCGAGTTCTTCTTTCGAGGATTCCTCGTGATTGCCGGCTTCGAACTCATCGGCTGGTGGGCGATTCCGGCGATGGAGGCGCCCTACTGCCTGCTCCACCTCGACAAGCCCCTGCCGGAGATGGTCACGAGCCTGTTCGGAGGGCTGATACTCGGCGTGGTGGCGCTGCGCACGCGTTCGATCCTTGCGGGTGTCCTGTCGCACGTCACCTTGGCGATCGGCACCGACCTGGCGGTACTCGGCCACGCGCGCCCGTAGCCGACGCGAGCCTCTAGCCCACTCGCGCCTCTAGGCCCCGCTTCACCTCGGGCCATTCCTCCGCGAGAACGGAGAACAGCACGGTGTCGCGCACGGTGTCGTCGGCGCGGCGCTGATATCGGCGCAGCACCCCCTCGTACTTCGCTCCGAGTTTGGCGATGGCAGCCTGGCTGCGCGCGTTGCGAATATCGGTCTTCAGCTGGACGCGCCCCATGCCCGCGACCTCGAAGGCCCACTGCATGAGGAGGAGCTTGCAGGCGGGGTTCACGATCGTGCCCCAGGCACTCGGGGCGTAGGTCGTGAAGCCGATCTCGAGGCGAGCATTGCCGGGTGAGACTTCGAGGAAGGAGGTGGTGCCGACAACTGCCCCGTCGAGCCGGACGGTCCACGGGGTGCGGCCGATCGCGGGGGCCGTGTCGAGCGCAGCTACCCAGCCGGCGGGCGATGCGGGGCGGCCCAACATATGGGCCCAGACGGCGTCGTGGTCGAGGGCTTCGAAGAGCTCGGGGGCGTCGGCCCCGGTCGCGAGGGTCAGTTGGACGTCTCCGGCGGCCAGGATCGTGTCCACCGGGACGGGCCAGAGGGCGGATGGCCACGGGGCATCCTCCGGCCTGGGATCGGCACGTGGGACAAATGGCGAATCTGGCGGCATTTGAGCCCACTTTCTGCGGTTTGTCGCACGAAGTGGACAAACCGGGAGGGGGAGGGTGGAGGTTAGGCGATGAGGTCGTTGATTGCGATGGTGGCGTCGCGGTCCGGGCCGACGCCGATTGCGCTGATCCGGGTGCCCGAGATGTCCTCGAGGAACTGCACGTAGTCGCGGGCATTCTTCGGCAGGTCCGATACCTCGCGGGCACCGGAGATGTCCTCCGTCCAGCCCGGCCGGTTCTCGTAGATGGGCTTCGCGTGATGGAACCCGGTCTGGGTCATCGGGATCTCGTCGCACCGCTCGCCATCGACCTCGTAGGCCACGCATACCGGGATCTGCTCGAATCCGGTGAGGACGTCGAGCTTGGTGAGGAAGGTATCCGTCAGCCCGTTGACTCGGCTTGCGAAGCGGGCGATCGGGGCATCGAACCAGCCGCAGCGCCGAGGGCGACCCGTGGTCACGCCGCGTTCGCCGCCGATGACCCGTAGCCGCTCGCCATCAGCGTCGAGCAGTTCGGTCGGGAACGGGCCCGACCCGACTCGGGTCGTGTAGGCCTTGAGGATGCCGATGACGCGCGTGATGCGGGTCGGCCCGATGCCGCTGCCCGTGCAGGCGCCGCCCGCAGTCGGATTGCTCGACGTCACGAACGGATACGTTCCGTGGTCAACGTCAAGCAGCGTGCCCTGTCCGCCCTCGAGCAGGACGACCTTGCCCTGGTCGAGTGCCTGATTGAGCATGAGCGCGGTGTCGGCCACGTACGGCCGCAGGGTGTCGGCGAACGCGAGGAGGGAGTCGACGATCTCGTCGATCCCGAGGGCACGACGGTTGTAGACCTTGACGAGCACCTGGTTCTTGCTCGCCAGGGCACCCTCGACCTTCTGCCGCAGGATCGAGGGATCGAACAGGTCCTGCACCCGGATGCCGAGGCGTGCGATCTTGTCGCTGTAGGTCGGCCCGATGCCCCGACCGGTCGTGCCGATCTTCGCGTTGCCGAGGAAGCGCTCGGTCACCTTGTCGAGGGTGACGTGGTACGAGGTGATGAGGTGGGCGTTCGCGCTGATGACGAGCTTCGAGGTGTCGATGCCTCGCTCGTTGAGGCCGGCCATCTCGTGGAGCAGCACCGCCGGATCGATGACGACCCCATTGCCGATGACCGGGATGACCTCGGGTGTGAGGATGCCGGAGGGCAGCAGATGGAGGGCGAACTTCTGGTCGCCGATGACGACGGTGTGGCCGGCGTTGTTGCCGCCTTGGTAGCGAACGACGTAGTCAACGCGACC
>WLOY01000248.1 GCA_009699015.1 Actinomycetota bacterium
GCAATGAGGACGAGGAAGGTGACGGCGGCCACGAGCCATGCGCGGTGGATGCGGGTGAGCATGATGAAGCGAGGGTAGCCCGTCATGCCGGCCCGTAGGGTCGTCCATGAGTGACGAGCACCTGCATTCCACCTTTGACGAGAGGAGTTGCTGCGTGTCAGCGGGTTTCGTGACACCGAGTGGCGTCCAGATGCACTGAGCTGCACGAGGAACGGCCTACGGACCAAGCGGAACTGCATTCGTTTATTCCTCAGGCCTTGACCTGGGACATCTGCATCAACGGGTCGCCGGCAGCCCTACTGGCCGGTGGGCGCGCGGTCACCGACCGCTGCACTTCGGGGCACCAGCACGCGGGGCTGGCTGCTGAGTGGCGGAGGGTCGAGCCCGAGGCGGTAAGCCTGCATCACCTCCACACCGGTGGCTATGCCGTGCTTCGCAGGCAGTGCACTCACCACCAACCATCGGGCACCGAGTTTGCCAATGTTCTTGCCGACATTCTCCCCACGTTGCGTACGTTCACCTTCCTCACGTTTTGCTTGTTACCATCCCTCACATTTTGCTTGTCCCAACCCCTCATTTGTTCCATGTTAAAGGCCCTCACGTTTTAAAAGTACTAGTGCTGCGACCTTGGTATTCTTGACCTATGAGCGGACTGTCCAAGGGCATGGCCCGTCGCAGACTCCACGATGTGATCGAAGCACGTTCGGGCGAGGAGCCCGTGATCGCGATCCACGGACCGAGGTTGGTGGGAAAGTCCACTCTGCTCCGCGACTTCGCCGCTCGTCACAATGTCGGGGTCATCGACCTAGACGACCCAGCGTCCCTCGACGCCGCACGAGCCAACCCCACCCAGATGATGGCTGGAGACCGGCCCGTCTGTCTGGACGAATACCAGAAGGCACCTGAGCTGCTCGACGCCCTCAAGACCCGCATGAGCCGGGAGGGGGCACTCCCCGGGACCGCCGTCCTCACGGGTTCCACGAGGCACGAAGCCCTCCCACTCACGGCCCAGGCCCTGACCGGCAGGCTCCATGCCTTGAACGTCCTTCCGCTCTCCCAGGGCGAGATAGCCGGCGACATCGAGGACCTCGTCGTGGCCCTATTCGACGACCCCGACGCTGCGGTGGCGGCTTATCCCACGTCCACCACGACACGGCAGGAGTACGTTGACCGGCTGTGTGCAGGAGGGTTTCCCTTGGCTCTGCGTCGGGAGGGCAGCGCGCGGAACCGGTGGTTCGACGACTTCGTCAGGCAGTCACTCGAGAGGGATGCACTCGAACTGCAGAAGGTCAGGCAGCGGGCCGTTCTCCGTTCCCTGCTGAACCGCCTCGCGGGCCAGACGGCGCAGATCCTCAACGTCTCGAACGCCATGGCCGGACTGGACACAACCCGCCCGACAGCTGACGGCTATGTGCGGCTGCTCGAGGACTTGTTCCTCGTCGTGCAACTGCCCGCCTGGGGCAAGACACTGCGGGCACGGGCAGCAGCAAAACCGAAGATCCATGTTGTCGACTCGGGGCTCGCCGCACGGCTGATGCGCATCAACCCGCAGAAGCTGGTGACTCTAGACCCGACTGTGGTGACGGAGTTCGGAAACCTGCTCGAGACGTTCGTGGTGGGCGAGTTGACCAAGCAGGCGTCCTGGCTGCCTGAATCTCCGATCCTTGGGCACTGGCGAACTGGCGACGACGACGAGGTCGACCTCGTGATCGAGAACGACGAAGGCCGTGTCCTGGCATTCGAGGTCAAGGCCAACGAGCGTGTGCCCGGATCGGACCTCAAGGGTCTCCGTAAGCTGCGAGAGGCACTGGGAGACAACTTCATTGCTGGAGTGGCCCTTTCGACTGGGGCGCGCTCGTACACCTTCGAAGACCGACTGCACGTCATGCCAATCGACAGACTGTGGCGACCGGTCAACCCGTGACCCTGCCGCTGGCCGTTGACGCCCGCGATCTGAGACGCGTCTTCACGCGCTCGATGTGACCGAGGCTGTGTGCGCCGTTCCGGCACCGCTATTCTGCCTACTCCTTCGCTAGGCCTGCGCAGCGTGAGGCGAAACGTGCTCTGCCATTGGGGGAACCACGGAGCAGTACTGGCATCAAACCCCGCCGGCCTGCATCACTGGTGCTTCGACAAGGATCGTCATGCCCCGCGCCCGTGACGTACCCAACGTTCATGCGCCTGCGAGTGCTATGGAGCGAGCGGCGGAGCTGAACCTCCTCGCAAATTTCGCAAAATTTCAAGCCAGCGCGATTGCGTAGCGGCAGAGGATTGGTCAGGCGTACCGACGCGAGCAGGGCCGAGCCCTCGGAACACCTCCCTTTGGTTTTGAGCATGAGGTGCGGAACGGCGGGTCTTGGCGAATCATTGACGAGCCCGCCGCTGTTGTAGTCCGCCGCACTTACCGAGGCTATGGGTGGACGGAGTCTCGTTGGGACTTTGTCTCAAATGCTCGCTAATCCTGCTCTCACGGGGCAATCGCTTCTACAAGGGTGTGCCAATGCCGGATGACACGGGGCTGCCGATTATTGACCGGCACCTTCAAATCCTGACCACTGAACAGTGGACAGCCATGCAAGCGGAGTTGAAGACAAGGGCTGTGGGGTTTCGAGGCGAACCACATGAGCGGTTGCTTTCGAACAGGCGCAACAGGTGCAGCCACGCAGCGGCGGGCTCATGCTCATACAAGGAGATACCCCCCCTTTCTGGAACGTCTGGATTGCTGTACCCCTCCCGTTCTGGAACGTCGGGGTTCCTGTACCCCCCACCTTTTGGAACACTCTGCGGTAAGTTGAGGGCGTGCGAGATGACGAGCTCCGACGAATCCTGACGGATGCGAACCCGTGGTGGCGCACCGCCACGAGTGGGAATCGCACCGCATGGAGGGCGACGCACCGCGTCCTCCAAGGCCGCGCCCGGTTTGATTTGGGGTACCGCTCGCAGGTTCTGGTGGATATCACTGCCGGGCCGCTGACGGACGCGCTCGTCGTCCTGGCCGGTCCACGTCGCATCGGCAAGAGCGTCATCCTGATGGACTCCGTCGATGCCCTGTGCCGGCGCTCGGACATCGACCCGCGGCAGATAATCCACATCCCATGCGACCAACTGGCTGCGCGCGATTTGAGGCGCGTACTCACCCTTGGCCGGGAACTGACACGTTCCGTGGACCGCGAACAGATTCAGCGCCGCATCTGGCTATTCGATGAGATCACCCAAATAGCCGGCTGGACCGCAACCTTGAAGACTGCCCGCGACGGGACTCCCTTCGGAGACGACACCGTTGTGGCGACCGGCAGTCGCTGGGTCAAGGGGGCTGACGCTGCCGCGAACTTGTTCGCAGGGCGGGCCGGATTGGAAGATACCCGCCGCCTTCGACACGTGGCTCCGATGAGCTTCCGCGACTACCTCATCGCTTCCGGTAGACACCTGCACCTGCTGGAGCCCGTACACCCCGCGCACCTGCAGGAACCGGGAGTTCGTCGCAGCCTCGAGGCCGTCGCGTTCGACGTCGATGGGTACGACGTCGCATGGCAGGAGTACCTGACATGCGGCGGATTCCCTCGCGCTGTAGCCGAGCAGTTCCGTGACGGGCAGGTGAGCACGGCCTACCTCAAGGACCTCCAGGCGTGGCTGCTGACGGACGTCGATGCTGACGCGCCACCGGAATCGATCCCACGGCTCCTCAGCGAACTCGAGCAGCGCGGATCGAGCCCGCTGAACGTCACCGCCGCCGCGGAGGCCCTCGGATATCCCAACCGGCCCACCCTCGACCGGCGAGTCGATCGACTCGTGGCGACGTTCGCGGCACTCCGATGTCCACAACGCAGCGACGATGGCAACATCATCATCGGCAGCCGGCCCAAGGTGTACCTGACCGACCCACTGCTCGCTTGGCTGCCCCACTTTCTCCGCC
>WLOY01000249.1 GCA_009699015.1 Actinomycetota bacterium
AGGGTCCGCGCGCCGGACTCGAGGGCTCTGATGCTATCCGGTGAATCCGGCCCGCCCTGAATGCTTGCGCGGTTGCCTCGAAGGGGGCCCACGCGGGAGGCTGAGGGCGGCAGCGGTCACGCTGTCTTCGCAGAGGGGCTCGACATGGCAGACAAGAGGTGGATGGCCCCCGTGCCGTCCAGCGAGTCCGGGATCCGAAACGTGGTCCTCGTAGGTCCGACCGGATCGGGCAAGACCACGCTCGTCGAGGATCTGCTCACAGCGGCCGGGGTGCTCGCCAAGGCCGGGCGCGTCGAGGCGGGCTCGACGGTCTGCGACCATGACCCGGCCGCGGTCGTGCAGCACCGTTCGGTCAGCCTCGCGGTTGCGTCGTTCCTGTGGGACGGCGTCGTGGTCAACCTCATCGATACCCCCGGCTATGCCGACTACGTCGGAGAGGTCCGAGCCGGGCTACGGGCAGCCGATGCGGCGCTGTTCGTCGTGTCGGCCGTCGATGGCGTCGACGGCAGCACCCAGCAGCTTTGGAGCGAGTGCGAGGCAATCGGTCTCCCCCGCGTAATCGTCGTGACGAAGCTCGACCGCGAGCGGGCCGATTTCGATGAGACCGTCGCCGTCTGCCAGCGGGTGTTCACCGGCGGCGGAGGGGTCCTGCCGCTCATCCTCCCGATCCACGGTGAGGGCCAGACGATCGTCGGCTTCATCGACCTGCTCACCACAGGCATTCACGAGTGGACGACCGGGGCCGAACAGGAACTCGAGAGCGAGGCCGAGCACCGCGATCTCATCGACCGGGCCCGGAACGAACTGATCGAGGGCATCATCACCGAGTCCGAGGATGAAACCCTCATGGACCGGTTCGTCGCCGGCGAGGCCATCGACGTCCAGACCCTTGCGGCCGATCTCGAACGGGCAGTGGCGCGCGGCCACTTCCATCCGGTCATCGCCAGCGCCCATGCGGCGTCCTACCTCCTGCGCACCATCACACGCTCGCTTCCTTCCCCGATCGAGCGCGAGGTGCCGGTCGTCACGTCGATCGCGGGCGAGCCCACCACCCCGCTGGCGGCAGACAGCGACGGCCCCCTGTGCGCCGAGGTGATCAAGACCACGACCGACCCGTATGTCGGTCGGGTCTCACTCGTTCGCATCTTCTCAGGGACGTTGCGCGCGGACGATGCAGTGCACGTGTCGGGCCACTTCAGCCCGGGCACCGGGCATCAGGACCACGATGTCGATGAGCGCATCGGGGTGCTCAGTGCCGTGCTCGGCGCCGAGCAGCAGCCCCTCGATCGGGGCATCGCCGGAAGCATCGTGGCGGTAAGCAGGCTCAGCCGCGCGGAGACGGGCGACACGCTGTCGTCGCCGTCGGCCCCCCTGCTCATGGAGCCGTGGCAGATGCCCGAGCCCTTGCTTCCCGTCGCCATCACTGCTCACTCCGCCGGCGATGATGACAAGTTGGCGACGGCCCTGGCGCGACTGCTGGCCGAGGACCCGACACTGCGCCTCGAGCACGTTGCCTCCACCGGGCAGACTGTCGTCTGGTGCCTCGGCGAGGCTCACGCGGACCTCGTGGTCAACCGCCTTCGCACCCGCTACGGCGTCACGGTCGACTCGGAGCCAGTGCGACTGGCACTGCGTGAGACCTTCGCCGCGTCCGCATCCGGCTCGGGCCGGGTCGTCAAGCAGTCCGGCGGTCATGGCCAGTACGCAGTCTGCGAGATCACCGTCGAGCCGTTGCCTGCGGGTGGCGGCTTCGAGTTCGTCGACAAGGTGGTCGGCGGCGCAATCCCCCGAGCATTCATCCCATCCGTGGAGAAGGGGCTTCGCCAGCAACTCGCCAAGGGCGTGGCTGCGGGCTACCCGCTCGTCGATATCCGCGTGACACTCGTCGACGGCCGCGCCCATAGCGTCGACTCGTCCGACCTCGCTTTCCAGAGCGCGGGGGCCTTGGCCCTGAAAGACGCCGCGTCGAAGGTCGACCTCGCCCTCCTCGAGCCCATTGTCGCGATCTCAGTGCTCGTCCCCGACGACCACGTCGGAAACGTGCTCGCTGACCTCGCTACGAGGAGGGGGCGGGTCACCGGCACGGAGTCTGAGCCCGGTGGTCGCACCCGGGTCACGGCACTCGTGCCGGAGAGCGAGGTGTCGCGCTATGCAATCGACGTCCGATCGATCACGCACGGAACCGGCAGCTATACCAGGGCGCCAGCGGGATTTGCACCGATGCCCGCCATCGCCGCCAAAAGACTCCTCGGCGGCTAGGTGGGCCCAGTGCGTCAGGTCACCTTGATTGCACCCGAAGACTTGGCAATCTGGCCGGTAGCGTTGTCAGTGAAGCTCACCCTGAGCGAGTAGGAGCCGTGGTTGGTGCTCTTCGGGATCTTGAGGTTGTTCTCTCCCTTCCCATTCAGCACGTTCACCCTGCCAAGAGTCGCCGTGGTCTTCCCGCCCTTGTAGAGCGTGACGGTGGCAACCCCATCCGGCGAGCCCGGGCCAACAGAGATCTTCGTCTTGAAATCGTCGCCTGCCTTGACGGAGGTGGGTGCCGATGCGTCGAGTTCAAGTTGGGCTGGCGGGGCTGGTGTGGTCGGGGTGGGGCTGTTCACGGCCATCACCACGGGAGCTGTCGGGACCGATGGTGGCGCCGAGCCTTGACTGGTGTTCGTCGTCACCTGCACGGTTACTGGGGTCCCAGCCGGCACGTTGACGATCGTGCAGTTGGTGTCGGTAGTCGTGCAGGTCTGGCCGGAGTTCGTGCGCGCCGTGTAGCTCACGGCCGCTATCGCGCCCGAGGCTGTCGTGACGGCATTCCACGCGACAGCAACGGTGCCGGCGCCGTAGTTTGCAATGACATTCTGCACCGGAGTTGCCGGGGATGGCGGAACAGCGGCAGCAGTCGGCGTGGTGGGAGCGCTTGGCGCCGATGCCGCACTTGTCAAACCGCCCGAGGCTGCCGTCACCGTCACGGTGACCGGCGTTCCGTTCGGAACCGAGGCGATTGTGCACGTGGTTCCTGAGGTGGAGCAACTCTGACCACTGCTGGCCGTCGCAACATACGTTACTGACTGAATCCCACTGGTCGTCGCAGTGATCGGGGTCCAGGCTGCAGCAACTACCCCGGATCCTCCCAAGGCCACGACGTTGGTCGGCGCGGCGATCGTGCTGGGGGTGGTTGCTCCGCCCGAGCCGGAGGAACCACCTGAACCTGGGGGCGAGGTCAGGTTTCCGGCAGGGTTAGTGATCCACGCCGTCACCGGCGTGCCGTTCCAGTTGAGGTTGAGGGCATTGTTCGCACCCCCCGTGAGCCCCTGGGGAATTTGCGTGTTGGCTGACATGACGCAGCCCCACTGGCTGACGTACCCGCCGGGGATGGTGTTCTGGATCTGCTGCAGGTCGGTGTTCGTGAGCATCCACAGGTTCGAGCCCGTCGGGGAGAAACCGCCGGTTATCGTGCTTGCTGAAACGTTGGTCGGCATTGCGTAGATCAAGGATGCTCCGCTGCTGCTCACCCCGCGGTAGACCAACTGGCTTGCCATTTGGTTCACCGAAGAATAAGAGGCCGGTGGATTGGACAGGCTGTAGGTCTTGGCATTCCAGGGGGTCGCGAAGTTCCAGTCGCCGACGGTGCAGCCGGTCGACAATGAGGAGTCCGCAGTCGTGCTTGACGTGCCAGGCACCGAGGCGGCTGTGATGCACGGCGCTGCGGTGGCCGCGCACAGGCCCACCGAGGCAGCGCTCGTTGCAGTGCCAGCGGCGTAGGGCCCGCCCTTGGTGATCGTCGTATTGCCGAAACCGAGCAGAACCGTGTTCCCCACGCTCATGATGTAGGCAACATTTGCATCTGGGTTTGACTTACCACTATTGGTGTACTGCATCTGCGTTGAGCCGGAGCATGCTGACCAGTCCGC
>WLOY01000025.1 GCA_009699015.1 Actinomycetota bacterium
GCCCACCTTTAGCTGGCCGGCGGCGGGCTCCGCGGTAGGCGATCTATTTCAGGTGGAGGGCGCGGGCGGGGTGCTCTCGGAAGTGCCCGTACTTCTGACGCGGGAACTCAGGTCGTGTCCCTTGAAGTGGTGCAGATCGTTCTGATCGTTCGCCGGTTCGTGTAAGTGCGGTGCGCCGCGGGGCCATCATGACTCACACAGCACGTGGATCAACCAGGGAGTCAGGTGGGGACCTCCCGCAGAAACATTGTCAGATTTTCTGATTTTCTGAAAATCTGAAAATCTGACAGAAATTACACTCCTTCGGCTTCCTGGCGACGTGCCCTCGGGAATGACACGAACGTCGCCGACGGTGTCCGACCCGACGGCCAGTAACAATGCTCACCGTTACGCGGGCATTCCTACGTGAGGCACGGAAAGCATTTCGCGGGCACTTTTCATGAGTCTCGTCGCGCCATTGACGGCGCTCCCCTCGAATTCTAGACTTACAACTCTTTGAATTCGTATCATTATCTACTTGGAGGCTCCCATGTCCGGAACGACAATCCCGCACCTCAACGTCCACGACACCGAGTGGGCGCCTATGGAACTTGGGCATGAATCGATCCTCTACCGCTCCGCTGACCGTCTTCGCATTGCAGGTACCTTCAAGGAGTCAGGGACGCTTCGGCTGTTAATGCCGTTCGACGAGTTCGTCTACGTGATCGCCGGGACAGTCACCATGACGAACCACGATGTCGACCAAACGTTCACCGCCGGTCCTGGTGAAGCGTTTTGGGTCATGCAGGGCAGTGACGTCACTTGGACCATGTCCGACGACTTCCACGACATTACGGTTCTCATCTCCGACACCCCGATGAGCGGGTGACGTGACGATGTCTGCGGCCGCCAACCCGCCGCGGTCACCCGCTCGCATAGACGGCAACTTCGTATTCTCGTCCGGCCAGACCATGCAACGGGCGAGGCGTGCCCGGATTTCGCCACCGAGTTCCGGTGCGCATTGGTCAACCTCGTGGAAGCGTTCAACGGAGTGGGAAGCAGCATCGCTGAGTGGTTCGCACCACGGTCTACCTCACCGATCGAGATCTGCTCGCGAAGATGAACGCCGTACACGTCGAGTTCTTCGGTCCGCCTTTGCCAGCGCGGGCAACCGTGGCCGGCGGCCTAGTTCTCCCGAGCTTGCGCTTCGAAATCGATGCTGTCGCGGCCGTGTCCCGGCGCTAGCGGTCTTGCGGTGGGCCCTCGGGGCGCGGCGGTGGAACATACGAGTGCCTCACAGCATTGTCTCGAGAGGGTCGTTGGAGAGCATCCCCCAGGCGAGGAACGTCGCGTAGCAGCCCGATCGTGTAAGGGTCTTGCGGGTCGTTGAGCACTTTCTCGACCGTTCCTCGTTCGACGATCTTGCCCTTGCTGAGCACGAGGCAACTGTCGGCGATGCTGCGGACGACCGCGAGGTTGTGAGTGATGAACAGGATCGAGACCCCGCGCTGGTCCTGCACCTTGCGCAGCTGCTCGACGATAGCGGCCTGCACCGACAGGTCGAGAGCCGCGGTGACCTCGTCGCAGATGAGCAGGTCGGGTTCGAGGATGAGAGCCCGGCCGATGGCAACGCGCTGACGCTCGCCGCCCGAGAGCTGGAAGGGATAGCGGTCGAGGAATGCAGTGCCAAGGGACACGTCCGAGAGTGCCTGCGCCACGAGTTCCCGCCGCTGCGACCGAGACAGATCCTTGCGGAATTCAAGGAGCGGAGCCTCGAGGATCTCCGCTGTCGACTTCCTTGGGTTGAGTGCGCCGTAGGGGTTCTGGAAGACGTATTGAATGGAGCGGCGCTGGTCAACAGTGCGGTTGCTGGGCGCGGCTGCCAAGCTCTGTTGGCCGTACGAGACTGTTCCGGTCCAATCTGTGTGGAGCCCACTGAGGCAGCGGGCGAGGGTGGTCTTGCCCGACCCCGACTCTCCCACGATGGCAAGTGTGCTTCCGGCGTCGATCGTGAACGCAAGGTTGTGAAGCACCGCGGAGGACCCGTAGTTGGCTCGAAGGCCAGTCACCTCAAGGACGGGCGCAACGGCGGGAGTGGCAGCCGGCGGGGCGGCCGGGATCCCAACGGACGCCGCGTTAGTCGTGGGCGGTATCGGATGCAAGCAGCGCACGCCGACCTCCCGGTCGCCCACCAGGTCCGGCACGCTCTCTCGGCACTCAGGCGTGACTCTGCTGCAGCGGTCGGCAAACGAGCACCCCGCCGGCCAGGCCCCCGGGCGCGGTGGATTTCCGGAGATGCCGACTAGTCGTTGAGCATGGTCGAGGGACGGCGCGGCCTTCAGCAGACCGACTGAGTAGGGGTGGCTCGGGGCGATGAGCACGTGTCCGGCCGGTCCCTGCTCGACCACGCGGCCGGCGTACATCACCAGGACGCGATCGGCGATCTCAGCGACCACCGGCAGGTCGTGGCTGACGTAGACCACGGCGCAGTTGTATTCGTCGTTGAGGCGCCGGACCGTGCGAAGTATCTGGCGCTGGGTAGAGACGTCGAGACCAGTTGTCGGCTCGTCCATGACGATGAGGCGTGGCCGGCAGACGACGGCCATCGCGATGGCGACTCGCTGCTGCTGACCGCCCGAGAGTTGATGGGGGTAGCTTCGCAGGGTGCGGTCGACCGGGAGGCTGACCTCCTCAAGGACCTCATTTACTCTGGCGCTCACGTCCTCCCCGGACGTCATCCCACCTGGGTGCGCTTGGAGGGTTTCGCGCAACTGAACGCCGATCCGCAGCGCTGGGTTGAGCGCACTGGCCGGATCCTGAGGGACATAGGACACAGCGTTGCCCCGAAATTCGCGCAACCGCTTGACCGGGAGCCCTACTAGGTCTACGTCACCAATGCGAACCGAACCACCGAGGATTTCGAGGCCGGGGCGGGTATAGGCAAGCAGTCCCAGACCTAGGGTGGTCTTGCCGCAGCCGGATTCGCCGACGATACCGAGGACCTCGCCGGGCTGCACGGAAAGGCTCACGTCGAAGACGACCGGAGTTTTGGAGCGCGGGAAGCCGATGGTCAGGCCCTCCACGTCGATCGCAGCAGCCTCTACCCGTGTAGGAATGTTGGTCGTCATTCGGAGGGGACCGCAGTGTCAGCGGTTGGCTCGGGCTCCGATTGGGACTCACTCAAGGTGGTCCTGGCTATCGCGTCAGTGAAGGTGTTCGCGCCGATCGCTAGGAGGATCAGCAAGATGGCGGGAGCAATGACGCCCCAGGGGTTTGTGAGGAGACCGAGTCTGTTCTCATTGATCATCACACCCCAATCCGCGGCGGGTGGTTGACGACCGAAGCCCAGAAATGCAAGCCCCGCGACGATGATGATCGAGAAGCTGAGCCGGATGCCGGCATCGACCATCAGCGGGGACATGAGGTTCGGTAGGACCTCACGCCGTACCACCTTGAGCGATGGGGTTCCCCACATCCGGGCAACTTTCACGTAGTCCCGCTCAACGATGTCCTGAGTGCTCGAGTACATGACCCTGGCGACTTGGGGTCCCTGCGACGAAGCTACCGCGAAGACCACCAGCCACAGTGACGCGCCGGAGACGCTCACCAACAACAGCGCGAGCACCATCTGCGGAACAGCGAGACCGACATCTACGCCACGCATGATCAGGGTTTCAACCCAGCCCCCTCGATACGCGGCCACAACTGCCAACATGGCGCCGACAACGACCCCCGCCAAGGTTGCAGTTGCCGCGAGCAGAAGAAGGACCCATCCACCATGCAGGACCCTCGAAAATACATCACGGCCGAGCGTGTCGCCGCCTAGAAAACCGTTGCGGCCACCGGGAGAAGCATAGGGCGCGGTGGTGAACTCGACGGCGGAGTGTGGTGCCACGAATGGCCCCACTACCGCGACGAGAACGACGAGCGCGACAAGGGCAAACCCGAACTGGCCCCGGCCCGTGCCGAGCGCGTCGTGCAGATTCCGCCGGATCCCTCGATGCGGCGCTTTTGCGGTTTTTGACTGCCGTTTATCGCTCAGAGGCATCGCCTGTCACCTGCTCACCCGACGCCTCGGTGTAATCAGAAGAACCACGAGGTCGATCAAGATATTCAGAACCACGTAAAAAACCGCAAGGAAGAGCACAAGGAACTGGATCACCGGTACGTCGCGGTTGTTGACGGAGTCCACGAGTTCCTGGCCGAGTCCCGGGTAGTTAAATACCGTCTCCACGAGCACGATGCCGCCCGCGAGGTAGAGGATGTTGAGCCCGATGACCGCAATCGTCGGCGCGAGTGCGTTCGGCATCGCGTGACGCAGAAGGATGCGTCGTGACGTCAGGCCCTTCAATTCGGCTAGCTCGACGTATTCGGTGTTGAGCGCCTCGATCATTGCCGCTCTCATCATCCTGATCGCGTACGGTGTCACCACGATCAGCAACGTCAGCACCGGGAGCATCATCTTCGACGGCTCGTTCCAAATGTGCTCGCCAGGGTTGAGCGTCGAAACCGAGGGGAACCAGTGGAAAACCTTGACCGAGAGCAGAAGGATGACGAAAATCGCGACGATAAATTCGGGCAGAGCACTGGCGGCCAGGGTGACCCCCGAAGTGGCGTGATCGAACACGGTATCTCGGCGGCGCGCTAGGACCACACCGAGTGAAATGCCAATCAGGGTGGATAAAAGCGTCGCGACGATGACGAGCACGGCAGAGTTTAGGATCCGGGGAAATGCGAGGCTCACGACCTCCTGACCATTGACCAGCGATATTCCTGGATCTCCCGACAGGATGCCCGTGACCCAGTGCCAGTAGGCGGAGACCGGTGACTCATCGAGATGCAGCGCTCGCGTGAGGGCTGCCAGCCTCTCGGGTGTGGCGCTCTGTCCCAAGATCGCGGTTGCAGCATCGCCAGGGAGCACCATGGTCGCCCAATAGACGACGAGCGTGACGACCCAGACCGTGATGACGCCCAGCCCTAGCCTGCGTGCAATCATCCGAAGGATCGGATGTGACCCGGAACTCGCGGTTGCGTTGACCTGGAACTCCGGGTTCAGCAGAGTGAGCGTCACAGTGGCTTTCTACTCCATCCAGAAACTGGAGAAGTCAAAGCCCGATAGCGGCAGTCCGTTCGCGCACGGAATGAGGCCACCGACGTTTTTTGCCGCGGCATCGATCGACGGGTTGAAGAACGGAATAATCTCGCCGCCTGTCTCATAATCAATTTTCTGCATTTCATGTCCGATCTCAGTCTTGAGTACATTGTCTTTGGTCGTCATAGCCTGCCCGTACAGCGAATCGTATTTCGCGTCAGAAAAGTGCGTCTCGTTGAAGGGGGCGCCCGTGACGGCATTAAGGCTCGAGGTGACCAAGTATGCTTGGTTGTACCAGAAACTGACCGCGATCGGAGACGCGCCGTAAGACGACGAAAAGAAGTCCGAGACCGACTGCTTCTTCAGATTAAGTGTCACTCCGGCCTTCGCTGCCTGCTGCACGAAGACCTGCGACATCGAGACGACGCCGGAGGCGATGTCCGCTACAGGGAAATCGAGGGTCAATCCGGATTGCCCAGCGGCGCTCAGCAGCGACTTAGCTTGAGCGATATCTTGCACCCGCTGCGGGATCGACTTGTCGTAGATGGAGTCGTTAGGACTCCAGATGTCATTTCCAACTTGACCCTTTCCTCCAATAACCAGCTGGTTCATCTCCTCACGGTCAGCCATCAGCCGGAACGCCTGGCGTACACGAACGTCCTTGAACGGCGCGAGGTCTGTACGCATGAAAATGGGGTTCCACTGTGCGCTCGGCGAAATTACAACCTGGGCGCCAGCCCCCGTCAGCGCATCGATGGAAGCTGACGACAGCAGGTCGGCTAGCTGAACTTCGCCGGTAGCCAGAGCGTTGACCTGACTCGACTCGTCGGCGTAGTTGATGGTCTCGATTTGGTCGACGTAGGGCTTGCCCGAAATCCAGTAAGCGTCGTTGCGGACAAAAACACTACGATCGCCGGGCGTGAAGCTTTTGAACTTGAACGGGCCAGTCGCGATCGGATTCTTGATATCGTACCCTCTCCCCACCATCATGAAGAAGTAGCCGGCGAGAGCGTCGAGCACGTTGTTGAACGGCCGTTTCATTGGTAGCGTGAGGGTGTATTTATCGACTACCTTGATGTTCGCAGCGTCGAGTTCTGGCATGACGGCGGCGCCCTGGGTCGGTGCCTTTGGATCGTAGATCCGCTGGAAGGTTGCAAGAACGTCGTCGCTAGTGAACTCGCGCCCGTTGTGGAGCAGGACGCCCTTCTTAATCTTTACGGTCCACGCGGTGAAATCCGCGTTGGGCGTCAACTCCTCCGCGAGGAAAAGCTCGCTGACACCGGTGACGGGGTTCTGACGCGCCAGCGGGTCTGCGAGCTGCCAGACGCGAGCGATGTCCGTGCTCGTCAGCGGGTTGTGCAAGTCGATCGTGTCGGCGGGACCCCCACCGGAGGCTGCGATCCGAAGCACGCCACCCCGTCTGGGTGTACCGCCGGCACCGCCCGTGGTGGGTGCCGTCGTTGTGCCGTTGGAGGAACAAGCGGCCAACAAGCCCCCGCTAGCGAGCAGGAAGGCACCGGCTCCCCCGAACTGGAGGATCCGACGGCGGCTTAGTTCATCCGAACCACTGTGGTCAGGCGACATTAGTTTTTCCTCCTTGGGGAGCCGAGCCCTCACCGGGTCGGTCATTCGTCACGAGTCAGCACCGCGCCCCGTGAGTGTGAGCCACACTATTCACAGCGAATATTTGTTGTCAATGTTTTGTGCGCTACGAGATGGTGAAGGCTGCGCGCGAGGAGCCCTAGAAATCACCAGCACGATGACTTCGTGTAGATCGCTCTCGTGTGGGAATCGCCCACCACTTGTATCCGGGACACACGGGTCGGGCAGTGCGGGACCAAGTCAGCCTTGAGTGTGCCGAAGTGGTGCTGGCATCGCGCCCCGGGGACACCGGGGACGTCACCGCGCTCCTGTCGCTTCGGCGCTGCGCGTCACAGAGCTCTACGGCTTCTGCTCGAGTTGCGGGAGGTAGAGGTGAGGGGAGACTGAGAGGGCGAGCACTAGCGGCGGGCCGGGCAAGCGCGAAAAACAGATCATCTTGAAGTCGTCTGCCGCTCGCTCCGCCTCTTCGAGCACGGAGTCGCGGTGGTTGACCCGACCCTCGAGCACTGCGGTCTAGCAAGTGCCACCTACGCCCTCCTCACGTGAAGACAGCACCCCCGCACCGGCCGCTCGAACCACCTCTAGGCTCGATATGTTCGCAGACACGGTGAGGGCGCGGCGGCTGTTCTCGAGTACCAACTCGAACGACGTCGCAACCTCCGCGTGGTTTATCATTCGGGCGCGGAACAGCTCAAGCTTGAGGCTGTGCCAGTGCTAGTTGGCGCAAGAGCACCTCGACCGCAGCCCGCACCCCGCAGCGACTCTGGCCACCAGCAGTAGGCCTGCGTGTCGGGCTGGCCGTTCCTAGGTAGGAGTCCAGATCGAGCAGACCCTACTTAACCTAGAGACAGACACACCCTCGCCGTTGGTCGCCGGCTCGTCGAGGACGGCCCTCGACCCTCGCTTTCGACACCCACAGAGCCTCCGCTACCGGGCATCAGCGGCCTCGGCAGCGCGGATCTTCGGGAGGATCGAAGTGATCCCGATGGAGCCAGCGTTAAGCGGTAAGCGGGGGGCAGGTTGCAGTGCGAAGTAGTTGCGCGGGCAGCGAACCTGAAGCTCGTCAACAACGGAAAGGATATCGTGCACCATCGACGAACCGCGACCACCCTCACAGCAGAGCGCGCCGGGGCGGTAGCGAAAACGCCCCAAGGGTCACCGCAGAGGAAGTAGTGCCACTTCGCCACTCCGTCCACGACACAAGGTGGACGTGCGCTCCAGAGTCCTAGGGCCGAAACTCCGACGCGTAGTTTGATGCGAGCTCAATGACGACTGCGCCCGTGGCGGCGAGCGTCTTGGAAGCCACCCGGTCCGGTGTCTCGAGTTCGTGCTGGGAAGAACCGATGGTCCTATCCCAGGCTGTGATGGCAAAGGTGCCAGCATTCGACAGTGACCACTTGTCGATCATGGGGTAAAACGGAGGCCTGCACAGCTTCGCGGTCAAATTTTTAAACCGCTCACCACCGCTCCGATCGCCCAGTCCTGGATGGCAAGGCCAACGCTCTTGAAGACCGTGCGATCCGGCCGCTCGATCCCGGTCAGCACCGCGCTCAACTCGACGAGGTCGCGCTCCTCCAGTACACCGGCCTCCATCGCGTGGTGAATCTCCCCCGACTCCTCGAGCGCCGCCTCGCGCTGGTCTACCACCACCAGTGCACCGGCGAGCAGCTCGTCTGGAAGTTCGCGCATCGAAAGCCGGTAGGCGCCTATGGCGTTGACGTGAACCCTCGACGGAAGCGCATTCGCTTGGAAGAGCGGAACGGTCGAAGGCGTGGCGCAACAGACCACGTCGGCCTCCGCTACGGCGGCGGATGGGTCGGTGCTTACCTCGACGTCGAGCCCGGCCAGGTCTGCAGCCCACGTGTCCCTGAAGGCGCGCACCCAGGCGTCGTCGCGATGGACCAGGGTGACCCGCTCGATCGGCCGGACGACCCGGATGGCACGCAACTGGTCGGGGGCCTGGGCTCCCAGCCCGAGGAGAACCAGATGAGCGGCATCTGGCGGCGCGAGGGCATCGGTAGCGACTCCGACCACAGCTCCGGTTCGCAGAGAGGTCACGGTCGCCGCATCCATCACGTAGGTCGTCGACCCGGTGACCGTTAAGAAGGCCACCGAGCCTGTTACCGCCGGAGAGCGGCCTAGGACGACGCTCACGGACTTGACCACGGCTGAGGAGGTCGGACGGTGGTATGCGCTCATAGTCAGGAAGCGTCCTTCGTCCAGAGCATTGCGCACCGGCATCTCGAACTCGCCTGCGCCCAGGCCGACAAAGGCATCTCGGACGGCCGTGATCGCAACGTTCATAGGCACGGCCTCTCGCACCTGATCGGGGCCGAAGATCTCCAGCGTCACGTGCGCTCCCTCTCGAAGTTGCGGCGAGCGGAGACTCGCCCGTCGTTATCGACTCGGACTCGGGTGACACCGTCGACGTCAGGAGAAGCCGACAGCAGCACCACCGTCGGGCCTCGGCCGTAGAGCTCCCAGGCGACGACGGCCGCCACCACCAGGATCGGATCTGTATCGGTGAACAGTAGGACCTCAGGCGCCGTGCGCCTACGGATGCACTCCAGCAGCGTGCTTGTCGACGAGCTCGACCCACGCGTGGCACCCATCAGCAGCGCGGAGCCCGCAAGGATGATCCCGACCTGGGGATGGTGACCGTCGATGATCGCGCCAGTGGTGTCGTCGACACCTCCCCAGAAGCTCAGCGGCTCCACAAGCGCGACAAGATCACCCTCGGCCCCGCTCCCGACCAGAACCTCCCCGGAGCACCAAGGCTCCCACTCAGCCACGCCCACCTCCGACTAGGATCCGGCCCTGTACTGCGCTCTCGACGCAGTCTTTCCTGCTCGCCAAAATCACCTGATAGCCCAGTTGAGAGGGGGCGTAGTAGGCCCACTTCGCGGAGTTGGTCATCATCGTCCCGTCAGGGTCGAGGACCTTCGATGGTCCGTAGATGCAGGTGTCGCGAACGATCGTGACCCCGCTAGCCTCCAGACGGGCTACGGCATCTGGCTCAGACGAGGCAACGGACCGGCTGGTCGTGGCGAACGTTGGAACCTGCACCAGGCGGCCAGCCAGATCATCTGCGATCTCGACGAGCTGTGTGCGCGATAAGTGGGGGGTCCCGAGGCTGACTCCACCGAGTCGAGCATCGAGGGCTGAGGTGGTGAGTTCCTCGTGCGCGGCCATCAGGTCAGCATGGGTGACCCGACGCTCGAGGAGCGGCGGCAGTCCTTGGATCGCGGTCGCGAGGTCGGGTGCCTCGGGTGTCGCCCCGGCCACGTGGAACATCGCGACGCCGCCCCCGGACGCGGCTGCGGCGCCGAAAGCCTTGCCCCAGTCCTCAGTGATGTCTAGGTCCTGAAGTCCATCAATAACGGGGATCAAGGTGCCCGTCAGCCGGCTTACGTGGTGACCCAACAGGGCAGGTAGGAGGTCCTCGTCGAGAGTCCTGACGTCTGGGTCCACCGTGAACACGGAGCGTGCGACTCGGTTCCGCGCGATGTGCAGACCGGAGTAGGGCACGAGCCCGGCGATCGCAGCGCAGATATCGACCAGATCGCCATACCGATTGGTCCGAAGGCCGATCATGCTGTTGCCGAAGACGATCGCGTTCGATTCGGCCCAGGCGACGTCCTCACCGCGCTGCGGGCGACCCGGCAGCTGGTAGGGCGCACAGGTGAAAGTCGGTTGGCAGCCGAGCCCGACATAGCTGTCCATCAGCTCGGTCGCACTTGTGCGCCTGGTGCTCGAGCCAATGAACAGGTCGGGGCGATTGAGATCGAGGCCACCGACGTTGAGTGTGGTCGGCACCCGCACCCGTCCCCCGCCCTCAACGAGCACCCGGACGAAATCGAGACTCGACGGACCGTGGTAGAGACAGCCGTCAATGTGGGCAGCAGTGATCGGGATCAGCCGCTGTGCTTTCTGGGCCTGCGCCGCGACCAGCAGCACCCGCATGGCAAGAGCTACGGCCGGGCCTTCCTCCCCAGCGAGCATCGACCGCTCACCGGCGGTGAGCTCTGTACTGGGGGCCACGGGAGTGTTCACTGGACTACCGCCAGTGGGCTGGCCCCGAAAGCCCGGTCCACCGACGCGAGGCGATCACTCAGCTCCTTGATCTCCGCGTCGTCGGGCATGAGGTACGGCGCTCTCACCTGTCCGACCTCGAAGCCCTGCAGGATCAGTCCCGCCTTGCACAGCGCCATGTAGTTAGGGGAACGCTCGGTGAACCTGAGGAACGGTCGGATCTCGCGCCACAGGGCAGCAGAGTCCGGTGTTGGGCCTTCGGCCAACAGCGAGCGCACGATCGCGAAGAGTGGCTTGGGGATGAGGTTAGCTGAACCGAAGACAGCGCCCCTCGCGCCGCAACGGACGGCGTCGTAGAGCAAAGAGTCGAGACCGACATAGACCGCGAAATCGGTCCCCTCGACCCACTCGACGAGGTCGCCCATCAGCTCGGGACTGCCAGAACTGTCCTTGACGGCGCTGATGTTCGGGAGCTCGGCGAGCTCCTGGATCTCCGAGAGCGTGAGAAGCCCGGAGGGCGGGGTGTTGTAGACCATGATCGGCAACGAGATGGCGGCTACGAGGTCCTCGTAGAAACGGACCCTTTCGCGCCAGTTGATCGACTCGCCATACGGAGATGCCACGAGCAGGCCGTCCGCGCCAACCTGCTCGGCCTGTTGGCTGAGCCTGATCGCGTCACGCGTGGTCAGCGCCCCGGTGTGCAGGACAACCGGAACACGTCCACCGACCGCCTCGACAGCGGTCGTGGCCAGCAGCTCACGCTCCTCGAGCGTGAGCAGACCGTACTCGCCGGTTCCGCCACCGACCACGAGCCCGCTGACGCCAGCATCGATTTGTCGATCGATCAGGATGCGCAGAACATTGGTGTCCAGCGCGTCGTCGGTCAAAGGCGTGACGAGAGCCGTCAACAGTCCGGCCGGCCAAGGTTTGTTCGTCATCGGTGCTCCTCCACCTCGGTGGTTACCTGGGACGGGAACCGCCGCAGGAAGTCGAAGTCGCAGCCGGTGTCGGCTTGCATCACAGTGTCCACATAGAGCTTGGCGAAGCCGCGAGCCGGGGGGTTGGGCCCCGCGGGCGAGGGTCGGCGCGCACGACGAGCCGAGAGCTCTTGGAAAGTGAGCTCGACATCGAGGCGTCGATTGGCCACGTCCAGAACGATGATGTCGCCGGTTTGGACCAGGCCGATCGGACCACCTACTGCGGCTTCCGGGGCGATCTGGAGGACAGCGGTGCCCGATACGGTCCCGCCGACCCGGCCGTCCGTGACCCTGACCATGTCCGTGATCCCCAACTGCAAAAGTTTGTCGGGCACCTGGATGCGTCCGTACTCTGGCATACCAGCAGATCCTTTGGGACCACCATTGAGGACGACCACAACGTCGCCCGGTCGGATGTCGAAGTCGGGTTTGTAGAGCTCTTCTTCTTGTTCCGCTTTGGACTGGAAGACCACGGCGCGTCCACGATGTTTCAAGAGCTCCGCCGACGCGACGCCGGCTCGGATGATGGCCCCGTCCGGGGCGAGGTTGCCGTGTAGCACTGCAATGCCTCGGGGAGGCGAAATCGGCCGGTCCAGGGTGCCGATGACGCGTTCGTCGAGGATCGTGGAATTGCAGATCTCCTCCCCCATGGTCCGCCCGGTCACGGTCAGCACGTCACGGTGGATGAGGTTGCCCATGGCGTTAAGCAGAGCTGGGACGCCGCCGGCGTTGAAGAAGTCGTTGTAGAGATACTGGCCAGAGGGGCGCAGGTTCAGCAAGACCGGCGTCGAGGTGGAGAGGTGGTCGAAGTCAGCCAGGCGGAAGTCGACGTCGAGGCGTCCGGCAACCGCGAGCAAGTGGATGACTCCGTTGGCAGCGCCGTCGATGGCGGCAAGGACGCGGCACGCGTTCTCGAACGCCTGCCGCGTCATAATCTGCGACGGCCGGAGGTCCTCTAAGACCGCACTCATGATGTGCTCGCCCACGTCGCGGGTCATCGTGATCCGGCGAGAATCCACGGCTGGGATAGCAGAACTGCCAGCCGGCGCCATCCCGAGCGCCTCGGCGAGAGTGACCATCGTTCCGGCCGTCCCCATCGACGTGCAGTGCCCTGCTGTCCGCTCGACCGCGCTCTCCATGTCAGTCAAGTCGGCGTCGGTGAACTCGCCTCGACCGAGCGCCTCGAAGGCGCGGTGGCAGTCGTAGCCGGACCCGACTTCCTGGCCTCGCCAGTAGCCGCTGAAGGACGGCCCCCCGGGGAGGATGATCGTCGGCAGATCGATGGAGGCCGCAGCCATCAACATGCCGGGGATCGTCTCGTCGCAGGCGCCGAGCATCACCAGCCCGTCCACGCCGTATAGTGCTGCCGTTTGCTCGATCTCCATCGCGAGCAAGTTGCGGTGCATAAAGGTCATACCGAGGGGGTGTGCTAGGTCTGCCCCCATCGTGATGGAGTTAAACTCTCGTGGCAGGCCACCCGCGGCGATGATCGACTCCTTCAACGCAGTGACCATCCCCCCGAAGTGCATGTGGCATCGATTGAAGTCGCTGGTGTTGTTCGCGATGCCGATTACAGGCCGCTGGTAGTCCTTCTCCCGCAGACCTTGGGTTCGCAGAGCGGAGCGCTGGAGAAAGCCGTTGACGCCGGTGTCGTTGTACCACTTCGCGCTACGTAGCCGGCGATGCGCTTCTGGCATGTGCGTCCCCACTTCTCAACGAGGCCGATCGATAGCGGACCAAGGGCTCCACAGGGCCTTCACCCGGGCCTTCCCAAGACTAAGAGTTGCATAATAATATTTAATAACGTAACTTTGCAACTCGCTACGCATTTCTTGTCTCCGCCTACGCAGCCCAGCGTGACCCTAGGAGCGAAGTTGACCGCCACTACGAGAGACGATACGACCTTACTTCCGCAGCCCACCGTGGCCGCGACGCGTGCCGTCGGACACGTCATAGCCGGGATCGCCGAGCCGGCCGGTGAGATGCTGCTCGACATCCTCGATCCGTGTAGCGGAGTCATCATCGCCCAGGTTGCCCGCGGTACGGCTGTCGACGTCGACCGGGCTGTGGCTGCGGCGCGCGCCGCGCTTCCCACTTGGCGTGCCCTTACCCCAAACGATCGGGCTAAGGTCCTTTCCGCTGTGGCGGATGTGGTGGAGGCCCATCTGGAAGAGCTCGCCATCCTGGAGTCGCGCAACGTTGGCAAGCCGATTTCGCTGGCTCACGCGGAGCTCCCGGGCGTCCCTGAGATCTTCCGCTTCATGGGCGGTGCAGCGCGAGCATTGCAGGCTCCGGCCGCACACGAGTACGTCGCGGGCTACCTTTCCATGATCCTCCGCGAACCGCACGGTGTGATCGGGGCGATTACCCCGTGGAACTACCCGCTACTCACGGCGTCGTGGAAAATTGCGACCGCCCTAGCGATGGGGAACACCATGGTGCTCAAGCCGTCAGAACTGACCCCGCTCACGACCCTCAAGTTCATGGAGTTGGTCGGCGACATCCTCCCGGCCGGCGTTCTGAACGTCGTCACCGGCACCGGGCCCGAGGTGGGCGCCGCGATCACCAACCATCCGGGCATCGACATGGTCTCTTTGACCGGCAGTATCAGCAGCGGGCAGCGGGTGATGACCGATGCGGCACGGACCCTGAAGCCCGTGCACCTGGAGCTCGGAGGAAAGGCGCCCGTCGTCGTCTTCGCCGACGCGGACCTATCAGCGGTCGCCAAGATGGTCCGAGTGGGCGGCTTCGTCAACTCCGGGCAGGAATGTGGGGCCAGCACACGTGTCCTTTGCGACGCCTCCACTAGCGAGGAGTTGACGCGCCTGCTCATCGAACAGGTCGGCGAAATCATCGTCGGCACTCCAGAGGAGGGAGACCAAATCGAGATGGGGCCGCTCGTAAGCGAGGCTCACCTGAGCCGCGTGGCGGGGATGGTCGACCGGGCCAGGGCCGAGGGCGCCAACATCGCGGTCGGCGGCTATAGGCCGGACCGACCTGGTTGGTTCTACAGCCCGACCCTCGTGCTCGACTCGCCGCGAGGCTCCGAGATCACCACCCAGGAAGTCTTCGGCCCGGTGGTCACCCTCGAGACCTTCACTGACGAGTCCGACGCAGTGGCGCTCGCCAATAGCACGAGCTACGGGCTTGCGGCTTCCGTCTGGACCCGAGACATCGGGCGCGCAGTTCGACTCACGAGCGCTCTCGACTTCGGCACCGTCTGGGTCAACACGCACCTCGTGCTCGCCTACGAGATGCCGTGGGTCGGGTTCGGCTCCTCCGGCCATGGTCGCGAATGCTCGACGCTGTCTCTCGAGGACTTCTCCCGTACCAAGCACGTGATGATCGCGGCGGACCGTTCCGAGACCTGACCATCGACTTCTGAGAGAAGCCCACATGTCGTTAACGCCCGGACTGGTTGAGGTCCGCAACTACATCGGCGGCATTTGGTCGCCCGGTTCGACCGACGACGTGATCGAGGTGTTCAACCCGGGCACCGGCGAGGTGATCACCACCTTCCAGTCTTCGAGTGCAGGGGACGTCGACTGCGCTGTCGCTGCTGCCCGTGTGGCGGCGCCCGCCTGGGCGGCCCTGACCCCCGGCCAGCGGGCTGCGATCCTCTACACCCTGGCGGACTCTTTGGCGGCGAATCTCGACGAGTTGCGAGACCTCGAGGTGGCGAATGCCGGCAAGCCGATCTCGGCCGCTCGTGGCGAGGAGTTCCCGCTGATCTTGGATTCGATGCGCTACTTCCTCGGCGCAGCCCGGTCACTCCCGACTCAGTGCGCCGGGAACTACGTGCCAGGCGTCACCACCATGTTTCGCCGTGAACCCCTCGGAGTGGTCGCGGCGATCACGCCGTGGAACTATCCGCTGTGGCTCGCCATTTGGAAGGTCGTCCCGGCTCTAGCTACTGGCAACACTGTCGTCGTCAAGCCCGCCGAGACCACGCCCCTCACAACCACCCGCTTCGTCGAGCTGGCAGCGGGCCTACTGCCCCCCGGCGTACTCAATCTGGTCCACGGCTACGGCGCGACCACGGGTAACTATCTCGCAAACCACGCCGGGGTCGACCTTGTGACGTTCACTGGGTCGGTCGCGACCGGACGTGTCATCGCCGCGGCCGCGACCGCCCGACCGCGACGGTCAATTCTCGAGCTGGGCGGGAACGCGCCCGTGATCGTCTTGAGAGACGCCGACCTGGCCGATGCCGCCGCCACGATCGCGACCATGGGTCTCTACAACGGCGGTCAGGAGTGCATGGCCGCGACGCGCGTTCTCGTCGATGAGGAGATCGCCGAGGAGTTGCTGGGACTCATCACCGCCCTGCTTGACAAAGTGGTCCAGGGCGACCCAACCGACGAGGACACCATGCTCGGGCCGGTCATCTCCGCGAGTCACCTCAAGCGAATAGAGGGCCTGGTGGCGCGCAGGCCACCGTACGCGAGGGTGCTCATCGGCGGCCGCCGCGTCGACCGCCCCGGCTACTACTTCGAGCCGACACTGATCGCGGGGCTAGAGCAGCACGACGAGCTGATTCAGGAGGAGATCTTCGGGCCGGTCATTACCGTTCAGACCTTCACCGGCGCCGACGAGGCGCTGGCACTGGCCAACGACGTGCCCTTCGGCCTCTCTGGATCGGTGTGGACTGAGAACATCGATGAGGGTCTGCGCCTCACCAGTGCGCTCCACTTCGGCAATGTTTGGCTCAACACCCACCTCGCCGTGGGTCCCGATTTCCCCCTAGGAGGCTTCAACGAGTCTGGATACGGCAAGGAGGGGGGCATTGCAGGCATCGAGGAGTTCACCCGCGTCAAGGCCGTCGGGCTGCGCAGCCGCACTCCCACAGTCTGACCCCGCGACCGGAGACATCGAGGATGACACCCGTGGACCACGACCCCGTCGAGCGCTTCAACGTGTACACCGTGCTCTGGAGCCCGTTCCCGGAGTTCGGTGGCCAAGAAGCCCAGCTGCACAGGTCGGACGACGGCACCCGCATGGCTGCGAGCTTCAAGTTGTCGGGCCGCCACTCATGGACCCTCGAATACGACGATTTCTTTTACGTGATTGCCGGGCGGGCGACCGTCACCGTCAACGAGCGCGAGACCTTTGCGGTTTCGACTGGTGATTTCTGCAGACTGCGTCAGGGGATGCGAGTCATCTTCGACATGTCCGACGACTTCCACGAGGTCAGTATCCTGATCGCCGACGGTGCGTTCGACCACACTGAGCACTGACCCCCGGGTAGTCACCGCGCCAGGCTATGCCGACCGCCGATGGTACGCATTGCGTTGAGCAAGTGATAGCCGGGAGGAGCCTCGACGACAGCGTTGATTGCGTTCACGCAACGGGCGGCTGTCATCACGATGGCGTCATCAAGACAAGTGCCGGTGCCTCCCGCGAGCCCCAGCGGGAGCTCGGCACGCAGCGGGGGCGTTCCGTCGATCTCTACGCGGTAGCCACCCTTCTCGCCGATACGGGGCCAGTCTGGCGCCATGTCGTCACCCATCCGGCTGACGTGGTGAGAGACGATACGGGCTTGCCCACCGACCATCCCGGTAAGGGACCACTGGAGCGCTCCGACGGCCCCCACGGCGACGTGGAGGCCACCGGGTGACGTGAAGTCGACCGGGGAGGGATAGGCATCCGTTGCGAGCACGATGTCATCGAGCTCGACTCCCAATGCGTCGGAGACGAGCCAGAGGGCGCAGCCCCAGCTCGGCACCAGCGAGTCGTTGGCAGCAGAGGATAGTTGCTCGACCTTCAAGCCGAAGCCCATTGACTCCAGCACCGACGGGGCGGCGTACGTGGCGTAATTGATCACCTCGGTCGTACGGATCTGGGTGATCTCCCCGGCTGCAGAGGACAGCGTGATCGCCAAGCAGTCACTCACGAATCCGGGGTCTAGGCCTGTGAAGAAGAGACTCGCCCCACCCCTCTGGCACGCCGCCTCGAGACGGTCACGCAGAGCAGCGCCTGCGGAGAGATGGCGCCAGTGCATGGCGCTCTGGAGCGGGCTTACGACATTCTTGCCGCTCTCGAGGATTGCCACGAGCTCATCGACCCATGGACGGGAGGGACTACCGGGAAGAGTCGGGTCGAGAAATGTGTCACGAGGCATGAACAGGACACAGTCGGCGTCGAGCGCGAGCAGCGCGTCAGTGTCCGCGGTGGCCAGAATATTGGTGGATGGTCTGCTGGCGAGATGTCCCGCGTCTTTGCCTTCCTTGGCCTCGGTGAAGCACTTCACCCCCACCAACTCGAGGTCATTGCTGGCGAGCACGAACTGGAGGGACCGCAGGCCAACGGCCCCGGTGCCCCACTGGACGACGCGCCGGGTAGGCACGAAGCTCACGTCGAGGTACCGGCGAGTTGCCGGAACCGGTCGATGAGCCCCGCGGAATGACGAGCGGCTTCATGCCCGCTCTCCACCGCGCCTTCCATCCAGCCCCAAAACAACGGGTCTGTGGTCAACTCCGCCCCAGCGAACGCGAGCAACCCCTCGGGACGGCTCATCGTCGCCGCGAAGGTGCGACCGAGCCCAGTCGGGCAGAACCCGACAATGCCGCGCGTGAGCGGGTCCGCGTACCAGTCCTCGCCATCCACCGCGACGACCCGCGCACCCGGCAGCAACTGCGCGATCGCGACCTGTGCCGCGTCAACGTCGTTGGCGGCGAGGTCCTCGTGCAGCGAAAAGCCGACCATGAGAATGCGCCCGTCTGGAAGGACCCGGTCCTGGAAGAGCCACTGGAAACGTGCGGACAGGCCACTGACCGAGAACACTCCGGTGGGCGCGTTCTCGACGAGCAGGACCTTCTTCACGCCCTTGACGTGGTGGGCCTGGGCGAGCGTGGCGTACTTGTCCATGGCAAGCGGCGGGTCGAAGGCGATACTTCCGAGGGTCCAGGCCGGTACGGCGATGACACATGTCGCCCCCGAGTAGGTCTGGCCAGACGACGTGCGGGCTGTCACGCTGCCCTCCCCCTGAGAGACATCGGTCACGTGACTGCTGAATCGGACGTCTAGATCAGAGCCAGCAACTATCGCCTCCACCAAGCTACTTGCTCCGTGGACGAACCCTTCACCGAATGTGCCGAAGAAGGTGTCGAACGGACTGCCGCCGCAGCTCAGCACAGCTTGCAAAAGGTGGATGACCGTGGTTCGTTCGGCGTCAGCCTGGATCCAGCCGGCCACAAGGCCCACGACAAAGTCATGAGCCTCTGGGGGTAACTCGAGGCGGCCAAAGTAGTCCGCGATGGAGACATCTAGGTCGCTGACGGATTGGTCGGCCAGCGGGATGCCGGGGCTGATCCGCTTGGCGTCTTCCGCCATGCGGATCGCGGCCCGCTCAAGTGCCGAGAGCTGGTCGACCGGTACCGGAAGCCCTGTGCGCAGCTGCCCGGCCACGAAAAAACAGGAGTGCTTGACATCGCCCTCGTTGGCGTAAACCTCGATCCCATACCGGTCGATCTCGCGCCTCATATTGCGTTCGCTGCGCAGGTTCAGGTGGGCCCCGCCAACCTCGATAATGAGGGCCTCGTGACCAGTGAAGGGACGGGTGTAAACGCGACCGCCGAGACGATCGCGCGCCTCTAGCACGAGAACCGAGTAGCCACGGTCCGTCAGATCGCGAGCGGCCGTGAGTCCCGCGAGGCCGGATCCGATTACAAGGGTGTCGACGTCCACCATGTCAGTCGAGGTACTTCAGGTAGTTCATCGCGAAGTCGTTCAGGGCTGGCTCGACGTCGGACCCGATCGGGCCTGGCTCGAAGAAGCGCGACTCGACACCCGCCTGAGTGCGGGCGATCAGACGGTTGTCTTCCGACTGGGTTGTGTGACCCACTTCGATAAGGCGATCGACGTCAAAATCGACACCCTCCTCGGCGTCAGCGCGAACGTACCAACTGTAGATCAGCTCGGTTTTGCGGGCCGAAATCGGACGGATCGCTATCGTCCACCAATGGTCGACATAGAAGGCGGCGTAGAAGAAATTAGGCACCACCATAACGCCGCCGCTGATGCCATCGTCGACATCGACCGAAGTGCACGAGCCCAACAACTTCTGTGCAATAAGGGTACCGTCAGCTGAGAGTGTCTGCATTCCCGGGCGGATCCTCATGCCGGCCTGGCCGAGATCAGAGGGCCCGTCGCCCGTGTCGGCGAGCCACTCCTTCAGATCGCTCATTAGACCCGCGACGTCCACGACCGCGCAGAGCGTCTGGTGCGTTCCCCTGCAGTGGTAACACTCGAGGGCGTTATCGACGACGATCTTCCAGTTGGCGTCGAGCTCGTATTTGATCGAGTGCGCGAGCTTCGTGCGTTCCGGCGCGAACTTGTTTATCGTGGCGTCGAACGCAGCAAGGCGCTCGCCTAGTGGTTCGACAGGCACAGAGTTGAGGTTGACGAAAATCATCCCATGCCAGACCTCGGTCTGGGCAGTACGTAACGGGAAATCCTTATAGTCAAAGTACTCCCCGTCCGGCATCTGAGGAACGCCGACGAGGGAGCCATCGAGGTCGTAGCGCCACTGGTGGTAGCCACACACGAACGCGCGCACACTGCCGGTCTCCTCCACACACAGCCGGAAGCCACGGTGTCGACAGACGTTGAGGTTCGCGTGGAACTGGTCGCCCTCATCGCGTACGACGACGATCTCCTCGCCGCCGTAAGAGAACTTCACATACGCCCCCTTCTTCGGCAGCTGTGATACGTGAGCCGCAAAGATCCACTCACGTGAATAGATGCGGTCGTACTCCCGCTCGAAGATCTCCTCCGACATGTAGTACTCGCGCTCGAGCAGCGAGAAGGTGGTCTTGTCAGTTGGCGAGGTGTTCATTGGTGCTCCCAAGTGAGGGCGGTGGAGGGTTGTGTCAATTCCGGTTCGGCAGGTCGGATGCCGCATCGGCAAGGCTCTCAGCGGCCCGTAGGGCGAACGCGGTGATTGTGGCGGTGGGGTTCATGCCGCCGCCTGTGACCATCACGCTGCCGTCTACGACGAACAGGTTGGGGACGTCGTGCGCCCGACCGAACGAGTCGACCACCGAGGTAGCGGGGTCGGCACCCATGCGAGCTGTACCGAGTAGGTGGCCGGAAGGTACCAACGGATCGAGGAAGGTTTCGATGGCTCCCGCCGCGGAATGGGCCTCAATCATCTTTTCAGTGACGAAGTCCAAGTTGCGCAGCGAGTTCGCGCTCAGAGTGTAGTCAATCCGGGGTGCCGCTAACCCGCTGCTGTCGCGGAGGTCCGGGTCGAGGGTGACAGTGTTCGCCTCCTCGGGGAGGTCGTCGATGTTGGCGTACCAGATCATCACCTTGCCCGCGCTACGCGACAGCTTGTGAGCCATCGCGCCCCAACGCTCGTCAAAGGGTCGGCCACGGTAGAGGTCCAGCACGCTAAGCACCCCAGGGAACGGCATGAGGTTCCACTTGGATCCACGCACGAAGCCACGCGACTCGTCGGTCTCGTAGAATTCGAGGCTGTAGAGCAATTGCCCGGCTGGCCCGTTCCATGCGTCCAACTCTTCCTCGTAGACGCCGATCACACCGCGGTTCGGGTGGATCATGAGGTTCTTGCCAACCAGGCCCGACGAGTTCGCGAGCCCCTCGGTGTGCTTATCGTCCGACATCAACAGCAGGCGGGGAGTCCCGATACCGTTCGCTGCCACAACGACAGCATTAGCGCGGGCCCGGTGCTCGGTGCCCTCGGTATCGATCCACAATGCCCCGTCGACGAGGCCGTCGGCGCCGACCAATATCCGAGAGACCCGGGCACCAGTGACCAGTCGCGCCCCAGCTGCCGTGGCGTGAGGCCAGTATGCGAGGTCGAAGGAGGCCTTGGCGCCCGCCGGACAGCCGCGTTCGCACACACCCCACCGGAGGCACTGGCCCATGTTCTTGAAAGCCGTCGAGGGGATCGCGTGGGTGCCGGGCCAGAAGTGCCACCCAAGTTTGTTCATCGCGGCCCCCATGTGCAGCCCCGCGGCGCCCATCGGATGCGGCGGCAAGGGGAAATCCTGCGGAGGGTAGGCGGGGTCACCGCCCAGGCCCGCGACACCAATAAACGCGTCGACTCGGTCGTAGTAGGGCGCAAGGTCGTCGTAGCTGATCGGCCAGTCATCGGCCACGCCGTCGAGGGAGCGCACCCGGAAGTCAGACGGCATCAGCCGCTGCCAGTGGGCGCCGTAAACCACGCTGGACCCACCGACTGCCCCGAACATGCTGACGGGTGCGTTCGATCCGCTGACCTCCAGCGGATAGTCCTCGCGACGGCGTCGCACGTTGGGCTCCCAGTGCCATTGCGTGCGGGTGAGCAACTCGAATTCGGGCTTGCTGCCTGGTAGGTCGTCAGGATTGATCCAGTCACCCTGCTCCAAGCAGACGACGGAGAGGCCACGTGAGGCGAGGGTGTGAGCGACGACAGCCCCCGAGGGTCCGGCACCCACGATGAGGACGTCGGCCCGAAGATTTTCCAATCCGCTGTCGATCCTCACACCGGCACCTTCCGGACCATTGACTCGCGTTGCATGACGAGGTCCAGTACTCCCGTCTCGAGTTCGTCGACGATCTGGTCGATGCGCGCAGCCTTGCGCGGTCCTTGTGGATAGCCGATGGCTGCAAGCGCCGCCGGAGCCATAAAATACGCACCAGCGGCGACTACGGCGAGGAGCTCGAACTCGTTGGTGTGTGATTCCGCGAAGTCCTTGACACTCGCCCAATCCAGCTCGGCAGGTAGTAGATCGAGCGCGAGGCGAAGGACCTCGCCCTCGGATCCGATCGCAGTGACGGCCAGACGGATCAGTCCATCGATGTCAGCGACGGAGTCGGCGGCAGGTGAGCGGTCGTCTCCTGGAAAAAGTATCCCGGCAAGTTGACGCAGTCGGTCGACATCGTCGGTGTCCACCATTTCCCTCCACCTCCGCGGGTCTGCATGGAGTCAACGAGGTGGTTCCATGGATCTACACGGAGACACCTAAGGAAACCGTCTAGGAGTCAGAGTAGGCCTGTTAATATTCGACGTCAAGACTTTGAAATCGTCGATTTGCAGCCTTCCGAGTCGATCAGTCGTCGACCTTCGCTAGGAGAGACCATCCGAAGGCGGGGAAGTCCGACCTGTGATACCCGTCGCGCGCCCTCATCTCGTCACCGACACCGAAGGTGACGGAGTTTGAGACGATCACCCTGTTCTCGGAGTTCAGCAGGTAGGTCTCACCGGCAGCTGCGAGGAGCGGCGACAGCCACGACTCGAAGTCAGCGATCAGAATGTCCGCGCTAATGACTCCGTAGAACTTTCCCTCAGCGAGGATTGGCGATGCGATAGTCAGGATGTAGTTGTCGACGCCGCCGTAGTCGACATACGGGCCGTGTGCCCAAAGCTTGTGGCTCTCTCGCGGACGCGCCACAAACTCCATCGACTGGTAGTCGTAGAAGTCCTCTCGGGTCGGGTCCAGTACGTGGTGGTTGTCGGCGACCGGCCCCGAGTCCGTTCGCCGCCAATACTCAATCCAGTGAGGCTGCTCCGGCACGATGCCTACCTCCGCAACGACGCCCACGCCCTTGATGTAAGGCGGAAACGCTTCGAAGTGCTGGAGCATCGACAGAGTCACGAGTCTGCGGATCCGTTGGAGGTCATCACTGCCTGCCATGGCTGGAGCGACGTCGGCGGCGATGCCGGCGAGTTCGAACTCAAGACGATTCACCACGGCTCCCACTTCAGCCTCCATGCTGTTGCTCGACACGCCTGGATACCTGTCCTGCTGCGGCGCGATGCCCTCTAGCCGGAGCTGAGCGAGCATCCGGATCAGCCAGGCAACGTGCTTCTCGGCGGCCGCACGCGCGCCACTGGGGTCACGCGCCTTGACCGCCTCCGCGACCTCCGCCAATCCTCTCGCCGCCGCGGAACGCTGAGCGGGTGTCTGCAAGGTCAAACCGAAGAGCCAATCAATCTGCTCATGGACCGCGAACTCCGCGCGGGTTATACGCATTGACTGTGCCGCGGAGGCCAGCTCGAGGTGGAACCGCCCGTGCGCCCTACGCGCTTCCAGACTCGTCGTCGCCTCCCCCACTCGGGCGGCGCACGTTACGAGCATCTTCACATTCGATTCGGAGGCCCGCTGGGCGGCTAGCGCGGCAGCATGGGCCGCGAGCATCTGCCGCCAGTCGCCGAGGTCCCGAAGCTCAGCCGACGAGAGCTCACTGAGTTCGGCCTGCTCGAGGCGCTCGCTCTCGGCTGGATAGGTTACGAAACTACCGCCGTACTTGCCGGCCCTGGTGACGACCAATCCCTGCTTGCGCAGCTCAGCCAGCGCTTCTCGCAAAGCGAAAGCCGTGACGCCCAGCTGGGCCGCGAGATCGGCCTCCTTGGGCAACCGTTTGCCGTCGGCGAGCAGGCCGAGACCGATTGCGGAGCGCAGGCGGTGCACGACCGCGCTAGGCATGTCCGTCGTTCCAAGCGGGCCAAAAAGCAAGGTTCGGGTCGGGGCCGACAACTCGCCATCGTCGGCGGAAACCCCGGGCCCTCTGGTCTTAGCGGACAAGGGTCAGCTTCACTTTCTGACACATGATGGTCCCCTCGTGGGTAACACGCCCTCTATAAATCTTCGATATTGAACTATTGCAGAGTGATCGTTTACATTCAAACGGAGCGGGTCGGCGCGGTAGGCGGAAGCCTCGGTGTTCACGCTTGACGATTCCCCTCACGAGTGAATACCGTGATGAAATATTGGTGGACAAAATATTAGATCACGATGGCAAGGAGGTACCGGCACATGAACGAACTAGAACTTCTGCTTCGCTGCGACTTGAACTCCGTTGCCTCCGGAGCACTGAGCCAGGTCTGCCGCATCCAGTCAGTACTGATCGCGAACATCCCGGTCGATCAAGTCGTTAGAGAGACCCCCGGTGTGCGATGAGCCGGACGGTCGACTTGGTCGCAGACATTGGGGAGAGTTTCGGCTCCCACCGCATCAGCGACGACGAGCGACTCCTTAGCACGCTGACGTCGGCCAACGTCCCCTGCGGCTTCCACGTTGGCCCTCCTTGGACGCTGGCTGCCTCCGACTTCGCCTGCCGGACAATCGGCATCTCGATCGGCGCGCACCCCCAGTTTCCCGGACCTCGACTGCTTCGGTCGGCGGGAATTGGAGCTATCCCGCGACGAACCGAGCACGATGTCCTCTACCAGATCGGCGCTCTCCAGACCTCCGCCATCGTGCGGGAAACGTCTGTCACCCACGTCTCCCCGCGCGGCCGACTCGGTACTCTGGCGAGCACGGACCGCTACTGCGAGTCGGCTGTGGCCAACGCCGTTGAGGAGCACGACGCCGACCTCCCAGCGCTGACGATTCCCGGGGAGCTTGACCGCGAGGCCAGAGCTCGCGGACTTCGGGTCTCGAACCACAGCGCATGATCACGACTAGGTCGGGAGCCTGATGAGGGTCAGCAAGCTACAGGTCTTCGAGTATGACGTCGCGTGGGTGCATGGCAACTACAGCATGTCGCACGGCCGAACTGCAGGTACTCACCGCTCCCTCGTCGTCCGCGTCGTGACCGCCGAGGGTCTCGAGGGGTGGGCCGAAACGTGCCCCAACGGCCGTACGTATCTCCCTTCGTTCGTCGAGGGTGAACGCTCGGCGCTGGGCGTTCTCGGCGAGGCCGTGATCGGCCTCGATCCGTGCGAACTTGGTCCCCTCAACGTCGCGATGGACCAGGTGTTGATGGGCTCGCGCGCGGCGAAGGGGGCGATCGACATGGCCTGCTGGGACATCCTCGGCCAGGCGACGGAACGGTCGGTGGCCCAGCTCTTGGGCGGCGTGATGCAGGAGACGGTGCCGCTCTTCGTGGCCATACCGATCGACTCCCTCAATGCCATGGCTGGCCACGTCGAGCGCGACTTTGCTACCGGAGTCCGGGTCTTCCAGGTGAAAGTCGGCGACGAGCCGACGGCCGACGTCTCTCGGGTCCGTGCCGTTCTTGAGGCGGCCGGTCCGTCGAGCACGGTGATCGCTGACGCTAACGGCGGCTGGAACCTCCAGTCCGCCCTGCTTGCGGCTCGACAACTCGACGGTTTGCCCGTCCAACTGGAGCAGCCGTGTCGAACTATGGCCGAGTGCATCGAGCTCCGCAAGCATACGGGTCTCCCGCTGATCCTCGACGAGGTCATCGTGACGATGGAGGATCTGATGATCGCGAAGCTGGTGGCTGGCGTCGGAGGCATCAACCTCAAGCCGAGTCGGGTCGGGGGCTTCACCCGAGCTCGAGCGATGCGCGACGCAGCAGAGGGTCTCGGCATGGCCTTCACAGTCGATGACACTTGGGGCGGGGCTTTGACCACGGCTCAGAACGCAGCCCTGGCCGCCAGTTGCCATCCGGATAACCTGACAGCGACCACATACTTCTCGGACTGGGTAGACCCTCTTGTCGCGACCGGCCCGCGGACCGGGACGCCTGGTCGGGGCGCGACCCCGACTGAGCCAGGTCTTGGCGTCGTGGTCAACCGCGACATGCTCGGCCCGCCGGTTATCGACCTCTAGGGCTCGTTGAGCAGGGTTCGGCGCGGAGCTACCGCGACGTCGATCCAGCCGAAGTCGTCGGGGGCCGTTCCTCTGTGGACCGCCGTCAGCGCGTCTCGCAGCCACGTTGGGGCACCATTTCGGCACCGCCGCCGACAGCCCAAACGAGCGCTCGGAGCGGAGCTCTCGAAGGTCCACCATGACCGACGCCCTGCCACGCACGAACGCGTCGGTCATATTGCCTCGCAGGCGCAGCCTATTCCCACTGGCCCATGGACATGTGTTCCTCTGACACAGTGACGCCAATCGATGGAGCGAGCATGAGGATGGTGTCGCGAGTCATGCCGCAAGAAAAGTTCGGCTGAGCGAGGTTATGACCAGACAGCCATTATTACCTCTTCCCAGCACGTAGAACAGAAGCGGCAGACGCGCGACAGGGGGCGCACCTAGGCGGAGAGCCTGCCCCCGTCGTAGTTGTACTCGATCGTCGCCATGTGGGCGCCTGAAGAACTAAGCGCTTCGCTGAGTCTGGAATAGGACGGCGAGGTCAGTCTCCGAGACAGGCTGATCAGTGGGCTCCACCACGAAGTTCAGCGCCTCCGCATTCATACGATTTCCTCGATCGCGGGGTAGTACGACACCGGGAAGATTTCGACCTGCGGGCTGCGCTGCTGAACCAGTACGCCCCCATCGACAACGAGAGTGCTACCGGTCATATAGGCCGCGTCCTTGGACGCCAAGAACACGCTCGGGCCGGCGACATCTGCCGGAGTCCCGCCGCGTCCGAGGGGCACGGTCTGGTTGCGTCGCTCGTCCGCCAACGGCTCAGCGTGCTCAGGGCGGGTCACGATGAGTCCTGGGACGACTGAGTTGACGCGGATGCCGTACGGCGCCAATTCCAGTGCTAGCCCGCGGGTGAGGGCTTCGACCCCTCCCTTCGACGCGTCGTATGCGACCATGCCGCGATGGGACTTCGTCGCACCACCACTGGACATATTGATGATGCAACCACCGCCGGCCTTGGCCATCAACGGGGCGACTCGACGGCAGGTGAGGTACATGCTTTTGAGATTCGTGGTGAGGAAGTGGTCCCACCAGGCCTCGTCGGTCGTGAGGAAGTGCTTGGAGATCGTCACGTCGCCGGCATTGTTGACCAGCACGTCAATTTTGCCGTAGGCCTCGATCGTGCGATCGACCATTGCAGCGACTTCCTCAGCTTTGCCGACGTCCACGCCCACGCCGATGGCCTGACCACCGCCGGCGACAATGTCCTGGGCCGTCGCCACAGCGGACTGCTCATCGAGATCGGCGATGACGACTGCCGCGCCCTCGCTCGCGAACCGCCGAGCGATGGCCTCCCCAATGCCGTGTGCTGATCCGGTGACGATGGCCACCTGTCCAGTGAATCGCGGCTCCATCATGAGCAACTCTCTCTCCTCGGTATTCGGTCGCTAGGTGGAGCGGTGGGAACCTCAGATAACGAAGGACTCGGTGCGATGCTGGCCCGAAACAAATCGGTCCGCCGTCATCGACGACAGGTCGAGGGTGGTCGACTCACCCCGGACCGTCTCGGCGAGATACTCCCCCACCGCCGGTGACTGCATGAAGCCGTGCCCTGAGAAACCGGTCGCATAGTGCAGACCGGCAACAGGCGCTTGCCCGATCATCGCATTGTGGTCGGGACTCATCTCGTAGTAGCCCCACCACGACGACTCGATCGACGCCTCGGCGATCGCGGGGAGCCGGTGAGTGGCCGGTTCGCTCAGCTCGGCCGGGTCGCTCTGACGCCCCGCGAACACGAGCCCGGCGCCCTCACGGTGAAAGTAGAAGCCGGTCGAGAAGTCCACGACGAGAGGCGCCGATTGCGGAACACCCAGAGCTTGGCTGCTGTAGAAGATGGTGCGGGCCTCGCCGTGCACGGGCAACTCGAAGCCGAGCGGTCGTGCGAGGTCGGCGGAACCGACTCCGGCCGCGATGACCACGGAACGAGTGGAGATCGTTTCGCCCTCGAGGCGGACCCCGGAGACCCCAGCGCCATCCGTGAGGATCTCGACGACCAAAGACCCGACCCGGATCTCGGCGCCGAGTCGACGGGCGGCCGAAGCATAGCCCTGAACGACTGCTTCGGGTGCCGCGAATCCCTCCCACGGGCAGAAGGTCGCGCCGACGACGTCTTCGACGTAAATCTGCGGGACCATCTCCCGCACCGCGTCGATGCTCAGGATCTCCGTCGGAATGCCAAGCTCACGCTGAGCGGCAGCTGCCCGCGTGAAGGCCGCAAAGTCGTGGTCGTTGTCGAGCAGGAAGAGATAGCCGACCTGCTTAAAGTCAATCGGGGTTCCGGTGAGCTGCTCGAAGCGAGTGAACTCCTGTAGCGAGCGCAGCGCCAGACGCGTGTTGACTACATCGTCATGCTGCATGCGAATACCTCCGGCGGCCTTGCTGGTAGAGCCGGAGCCGAGGCTGCTGGCCTCGAGGAGGACAGTGTTGGTCGTTCCCAGCGCGGCGAGGTGAAAGAGCGCGCTGGTGCCGACGCACCCGCCGCCGACGATCACTGCGTCCGCCGTCTTCACAATGTGCTACCTCCGGCCGGGCCCACGGGGATACTCGGATTAACACCCCCATCCTAGGCAAACAGACTCTTCGTCGTCAAATGTTTGAAAAAGAATTTAATGTTCGCTAGGGTTCCCACTCTCACGGTTAGGACCCACCCGGCCAAAAAGCTGCACTAGTTTCCTTTGTGATTCCTCTCCCTGACAACACTGCGGACAGGCAGGCACAATGAACCTTCCCGGCGTGTGCGGAGACGGTCACCTCGTGACCGGCGGCACCTAGGGCCGCATCGGCCAGGGCAACCGCCTGCTTCACGGACGCCGGCGCGACAGTGGAGGGGTCGTGCGGCTGCGCTGTCATGCCATCCCTCCTCAGAATCGGGTTCCGTGCATCACTAGGCACACCGGGCCGGGTCCGACAAACTACCCTTGGGCTACCGCGCAGACCTCCTCCGACGTCGCCCGTCCTCTGAGATGAATGGGGTCGGCCTCCGCCAGATTTGCCGAATTCTGAATGCGGAGCAGGTTGAGTACGTGGTGCCCAGCGGGCTTGCAGTCGTGATCCGCGGCCATTACCTGCTTGCCTAGGGCCGCGCCTACCCACCCACCCATGGCACAGGCTCCACCTCCCCGTTCTGTGGTGCAAAGCGACATCAATTCATGTCGATTCACACCGCAGTTGATGTTGCATCGCACTAGAGAACGCGCCGTCTCCACCCCACCATGCGAAATGCCCAGGGGGTTAACCCTGGGCACTTCACCATCGGGGTGAGTGACGGGACTTGAACCCGCGACATCCGCGACCACAACGCGGCGCTCTACCGGCTGAGCTACACCCACCATTGCCGCGTTGCCGCAGCGACTGCAGAGTCTACCCTCGCCCCGCTCGGGGCC
>WLOY01000250.1 GCA_009699015.1 Actinomycetota bacterium
CCTCGACGCCTCGTCCCACCGAAAGCCCTGGATGTCGTCCATCTCGACTGCTTCTACCGACGCGCTAGGGCGTCTTCGACAACACCCATCGCCAATTCCACCTGAAGTTCCGTCAAGTACTCGTGTGCAGGCAGTGTGACAAGGCGGTCTGCCTGCGCCTCGGCGCCCGGCATGTCGCCCGGCCCGTAACCCAGTTCGTGGCCAGGCTTCTGAAGATGCAACGGCACCGGGTAGTGCACCTTGGCCTCAACTCCGTTGGCGACCAGGTGCGCAATGAGGTCATCGCGATTGTCGGCCTGGAACATGTAGAGCGAAACCGTCTCCGGGTTCCAGTCGGCACGCGGAGGCACGACGATCGATGGCCCGAGGGCACCTAGGTGCTCGTCATATGTCCGCTGGATCTCACGACGCCGTGCGAGCCGCTCATCGAGTGAGGTGAGCATGTGCGAGGCGACCACGGCCTGAAGGGGTTGCAGTCTCATGTTCACGCCCCAAATATCGATGTGGTCGCGATCGACCATGCCGTGGTTCCGGTACTGTAGCATCCAGCGCATGCCGTCATCGTCTTTGGTGATCACCATGCCGCCGTCGCCCATGACGTTGAGGGTCTTGAGCGGGTGCATGCTGAATGCACCCATGTCGCCGAAGGTGCCCGGGCTCTGGCCGTGCACCTTGCCGCCGATAGCCATGCAGGCGTCCTCGAGCACGAGGAGGCCGTGCGACTGGGCGAGGTCCATGACCTTCACCATGTCGGGCGAGGCGCCGGCCCAGTGAACCGGGAGCAGTGCCTTCGTTCGCGGCGTCACCCTTCGATCCATGTCGTCGACATCGGCCTGGAAGCGCTCGTCGACGTCGCAGAAGATTGGGGTGGCACCGACAGCGACGATGGCGCCCGTGGTGGCGTAGAACGAGTTGCAGGGCGTGATCACCTCGTCGCCCGGGCCGATGCCGAGCGCCTTGAGCGCGAGGATGAGGGCGTCGGTTCCGTTGTTCGTCGCAAGGCAGTGGGGAGAGCCGATGTAGTCGGCGAACTCCGACTCGAACTTCTCCATGAATGCGCCGAGGGTGAAGTCGGCCGTCTTGATCAGGGCATCCCAGCCGGCTGCGATCTCCGAGTAGTCGGCGAACTGCATCGGCAGGTAGTTGTAGGGCACCCGTATCGCGTCGCTCATGAGCCTGCTCCATCCCTCGCGTCGTAGAACGACGCGATCTCCGTGACGACGCGATCCTGCTGCTCCACGGTCATCCCCGGGAAGAGCGGCAGGCTGAGGATGCTGTCGCTGAGCCGCTCCGTCACCGGGAAAGAACCGGGGCCATAGCCGAGGTCGGCCGCCGCTGGCTGGAGGTGCAGCGGGGTCGCGTAGTGGACGATGGCCTCGACACCGTTCGCTCGCAGGTGCGCCTGCAGGGCATCACGGTCACCCGCCTGGATCAGGTAGGTCTGGTATGTGTGGACCTCGCCCTCGCGCTCCTCGGGCACCACCACGTAGTCGCGCAGGAGTTCGTGGTAGCGATGGGCGAGGCGGCGTCGCTCAATGATCTTCGCGCCGACGTTACGCAGTTGCACCCGCAGCAGGGCGGCCTGCACCTCGTCGAGTCGGCAGTTGAACGCCCACTCCGCGCAGGTGCCCCGGTCGACGAGACCATGGTTCTTTCGCAGCGCGACGTCCTGGATGATCCGCTCGTCACGAGCGGTGAGGATGCCGGCGTCGCCGAACGCATGGAGACTCTTGAGCGGGTGCAGGCTGAAGGACGCTGCAGTGCCCCACGAACCAACCTTCTGACCTCGAAAGGAGGAGCCGACGGCTTGCGCCGCATCCTCGAGGATCCCTAGCCCATGCGCATCGGCAATCGTCTGGATGCGCACCATGTCGACCGGCCTGCCGGTGAGGTGGACCGGCATGATCGCCTTGGTGCGGTCAGTGATCGCGGCCTCGATGGCATCGGGGTCGATATTGGCGTCCTCGTTGACGTCGGCGAAGACGATCCTGGCGCCGACGAGCGAGATGGCTGCCGCCGATGCGAAGAACGAGTTGGGCGCGGTGATCACCTCGTCACCGGGGCCTACCCCCATCGATCGAAGCACGAGGTGGAGCGAACAGGTGCCGTTCGCAACCCCGGTGGCGTAGTGCGCCTCGCAGAATTCTGCGAACTCCCGCTCGAAGGCGGCGACGTTCGGCCCCTGGATGTAGTGACCCGAGTCGAGGACCTCGTCGAAGGCGCCCCGAAGTTCATCGCGCACGCCGGCGTTCTGGGCCGGGAAGTCGGTATAGGGCACTGCGAACTGGCTACTCATGCTTCGGCGCTCCCCTGCATCTCGGTAATCATCACTGACACTCCCTCGGCAGGGCCTGTTGGCACCAGATCCGGGAATCGGCGATTGAGCTCGGAGATGTCATAGGTGCGGAAGGTGGGCGACGACTCGGAGCCTGCCACCACGATGCGCCAGCCAGCCGGCCCCGCGTCCCTGACCAGGCCGGCGAGGTCGGCGAAGGAGATCGACTGCCCGCTCGCCACGTTGATGACGCCAGCCTGCCTGCCCTCAATGGCCCGAAAGATCACCTCCGCAACGTTGTGGATAGTGACGTGGTCGCGCTTCGCTTCACCCCCCCCAAATATGCAAATTTCACCGGACTCCAGAGCTTGGCGCGCGAAGCGGTTGGGACCGTATGAGTTGTGGGGATCACCGCTGCCATAGATGGCTGAGGGGCGAACAACGGTTTTCACCGGAGCGAACACGTCTGAGCAAACCATCTCGCGACCGAGATTCATGATCCCGTGGAGAGTGTCGGGTACGCATGCCGATTCCTCATTAGACACGCCACTTTCACTGCCGTACACCGCGTCCGAACTCACGACCACCAGTTGCGCGATCTCGACACCTGCCAGGGCATCGACGAGCGTCTGCGTCATGAGCAGACTTTTGCCCACATCGGCGGCGCTCTTGGAGGGCACAACGGCGGCTGAATAAACCACGGTGTCGCCATCCTGCAGCACCGCAACTAGCGCTTGGTTGCTGCCCGGGTTCGCGAGGTCGATGTCGCTTGACGCAAGTGCCACGACATCCCATCCTGCATTCCTTGCCCTCGCGACAACATGCGATCCGACGAAGCCGCTCGCGCCAAGCACGACGATGCGTCCATGGATTTCAGGCATCTGACACTCCTAGTTGGATGATTCGGGTGAGCGGCGACAGCGCCCACCCTCTGTCGACGAGGCGATACGGGTCGATGACGATGGTCTCAGGGCTTGTCGCGAGGAAGGCCTGCACCTCTCGGGCGTACTCCGGCCACGGCGTCGCCAAGGCGATCACCTGCGCCCCCTCCATCGCTTCACGAGCGGCTGCCACCTGAACAGCCCGGCTACCGGCAGGGCGCGGCGGCATCGTCACGGCCGGATCATGGACGACCACGTCAATGACCTGCTCGAAGGTTGCGACGAGGTCAATGCCCGCGCCCCCGCGAGTCGACTGCGTGCCAGGCTTGTAGGCGAGCCCGAGGACGCACAGTCGGCCAATCCGAGTGTCGCGGCGAACACCCGCGATCGCGCGCAGCATCCAGTCGCGCATATACGACGAGTGACCGAGCATCGTCGACGTGAATGACGAGTCGGCGCCGAGCTCATCCGCCATCGCCTTGATCCCGTGCAGGTCGCGGGTGAGGTTCGCCCCCCCGATGCCCAGCCCGGCCGTGATGTAGGCCTTCGCCCCGATTCGCTGATCCGCTCTAAGCGCGGGCTCCATCTGCTGCCAATTGGCACCCAGGCGTGGTGCCAAGTCAGCGAGTGAGTTCGCGGCGGTGATGCTCGCCGAGAGTATGTAGTTCGCTGCAAGCTTCGTGAGCTCGGCCGACTCGTACGACATAAGGAACAGCG
>WLOY01000251.1 GCA_009699015.1 Actinomycetota bacterium
CAGAACGCGCACTTGTTCATGCGGCACCTCGTCCTGTGAATAGCTCCCTGCGCGAGACCGTCACGTCGTCCATCGTGTTCCTCCCCCGGTTGAGGCTGGGTCCCGCGAAACCCCGCATGGCGTCAACGTTTTGTCCAGTCGGACTTATTCCCGAGGCTGTGTCTTCGGTGCGACATGCCGCTGGCGTCTTGACTCGAAGGGCTACTACTCGGCCGAATGGACGCTGCCTGCGGCTGAGGTCTGGAGAGGCCTTGGCGCGGACTCAAAAACGGGTGGGGGGTCGCCACCACACACGTTGGGGCGCAACGCCACTTGTCTCCCCCAGCCTTGCACCGTCCATTCGATTGTCGACGCGCGGCAATGACGCGGAACCCACACCTCGACTCTCCGCAGAGGGCTAGTCTCAAAGGAGTTCGTGTCGAACAACGGGGGAATCATGGTTTGTGTCGCATGCGGTTCAGCCATAACGACTGGTGCACCAAGGTTCTGCGCGAACTGCGGCGCCCCAGTTCCGACTCCACCCGTCACAGGTGAGCAGGCAGCAGAGCCGGTGCAACCATCGGTCCCACCCGGGGCTGGGCCTCCCCCCTCGCCTCCGCCGAAGGCACCGGGAGAGCCTGCTGGACAGCGCCCACCAACCGACCCTTCAACGACCGCAAGAGCGCCAACAACCGACGGTTCGAAGGGCACGCCTGCGACGTTGGTCGTCGCCATTGTGATCCTTCTCGCTGTTGCGGCGCTGGCGTTTAATTGGCTCACCCGCAGCGGCGAGTCAGAGAGCGCTGCCACCAGCTCGGGGGTAATCAAGTCCAACGGCACAACGACTGCGCCACAGACATCGCCGAAGACACCCGCAGCACCGGCTAAGCCAGCACCGAGTCCGGAAGAGAGTGACTGGATCAGACTCTGGCTCGGCAGCGGTCCGGAACTTCGGTCCGCTCAGTGCCAATATTGGAGAGAGGATCCCGCCTACTATCTCCGGACGGGAATGACGTCTCTGGGCTGGCCACCTGAACTGGTCACGAAGATGATGAATCGATATTGCTGAGGCAGCCGGATGCATGGGCAAGCAGCAGCGACGCAGTAACCGCGGAAACAGCGCAGTTGCCACGTTCAGCAGGCATGCGCCGTCTCGGCATCGACGCCAAACACGTTGGGGCCTAATACCTCCGGTCTGTAGTTCTCTTACACCGTCTAATTCGCTGTCGGCGCTCGGCAATGATCCGAGAGTCGCAATGTGAAGGCTCGTCCAGCAGTAAGGTCGAAGAGGGTCATTGGTAATGCAACGGGGGAATCATGTTTTGTTCGCAGTGCGGTTCAGCGCTTACGACCGGTGCACCAAGGTTCTGCGCGAACTGCGGCGCCGCAGTTCCGACTCCACCCCCTGCAGGTCATCAGGCGCCGCAGGCGGCGCAACCCTCGGCACCGCCGGTGGCTGAGCCTGCCACTTCGCCTTCACCGAAGGCACCGGTGTTTCGGCCTCCCGGGAACATCATTATGGTGAAGTGCACTTGCGGGCGCGACTACAACGCTGCACTCCTCGCAGCGTGCCCGGCGTGCAAGACCCCAAGTCGGGCGGCCGGTCCATGGCGGGACGTCAAAACCGCCACTCCGACGCGCGCGCGAGCCGTGGTTGCTGTCGCCGTGATCGTGGTGGCAGGCATTGCATTCTGGGGCATGACGCAGGTGGGCAAAGATGTCGCGCCCGGTAACTCCGGTGCCGCTGCGGTCGACAAGTACACGAACAACTGGGCAGGCCTAGATGCCGCCATCGCGGATTGCGCCCGACAGTGGATCACCGCGGATCAGTTCCCTGCCACGGGCGACCTGATGCAAGACGCGCAACTTCTCGACAACGCGATCTATGCCGTCGGAACGTGCGTCACGGAGAAGAACCCCGAGTACGTCTGTGAAACCCCCGAGGGGATGACGACCGTGTGCGCGTACTCAGACAAGTCCACAACGGGACGGATGATCCAGAACGCCGACTCCGTTGATAGCAGGCTCAGAGCCGTAGGCGCACCGGGCTACTAAGGCTCGTCGTCGACATCATGCGGTGAGCAACAGGACAATCCCGGTTGAGACCGTAGCCGCGGACGGTGACGATGCCTGCTTCATGGCTCCCCCTTGGCAGCAATTCTGGGGGGTCCTCCAGTGAACAGCAACGACGTTCGCGAAGCCCTGCCGAACGAAAGCAGGCCGTTCGTCGGTCGCTCTCATTACTTAATAGGTGACGTGAACGCCCCACTCGACCACGGTGCGGCCTTCAGCCTCGACTGAACGGCTACTGCGTCCATCTCGTTGTGCTGCCTGCGCGTGACATTTGGCGGCTCCTCAGGGCCAAGTCGATGAAGGGTGGGTACCACCATCGAGGACTACGCGACCACCGAGCCGCCGGAGTTACTGTCTTGCGCCGATGCCCGCGCATACGGCTGTTAGTTGGCGGTCCCCTTGCGCCATCCGGCCTTATCGCAGGCTATCAAGTAAATGGTCTATTTACTCTGATACTCTCAGTGGCATCGGAAGGCCTCCCTCATGGTGAGGACTTCGGGACGCAGACACCTTTTGGCACGTTTACTCGCATACAGGGGGCACAGGGCATGGGATCGGTCACCGCATTACGCACCGCGCGCATCACCACATGGGACACCGCCGTCGACCGGTTCCTCACCAGCCGCGATCTTTCCCCCGGCTCTCGCCGGGTCTACCGACTGACACTGGACCGGGTCGGCGAACACCTACCGGCCAAACGGTTGAAGGACATCACGGCCGAGGCCCTGTCGGCATCCCTGAGCGCCGCCTATCCGGCCGCGTCGGCCAACTCATGGAACCGTCACATCGCCACGCTCCGGTCGTTCTCGGCCTTCTGCGAGCGCAGCGACTGGGTGGCCCACGGGCTCACGGCCACGCTGGAGAGGCGTCGGGCTCCGCAGGACCACACGCGGGGCCTAAGTCGTACGGACCTCGACCGGCTGTGGGCCCGCAAGGACGTTCCGGTGCGTGACCGATGCCTGTGGCGGATGCTGTACGAGACCGCCGCCCGCGCCCAAGAAGTGCTGCGACTGAACGTCGAGGACCTCGACATGCACCAGCGACGTGCCACCACCGTCCGCAAGGGCGGAGCCATCGACACGATCCACTGGGCCACCGGCACCGCGCGCCTGCTCCCGTACGTCATCGACGGCCGCGCCACCGGACCCGTGTTCCTGTCCAGCCGCCCCGTGCAGGCCCGAAGAGCACCGGCCACGGCTGACATCGACCCTGAGACCGGACTGGCGCGCTTGTCCTACGCACGGGCCGCTCAGGCCTTCTCCACAGCCACCGACGGTTGGACTCTGCACCAACTGCGGCACTCCGCCCTGACCCATCTCGCGGAGGACGGAGTCCCGCTGCCCCTCCTCATGGCCAAGTCCCGCCATGAGTCCCTCAAGACCCTGCAGCGTTACGTTCGCCCCAGTGCCGATGCGGTAGCCGCGATGACGGCTGCACACGATCCAGCCCGCAGACGGTAGTCGCGCAAAAGGATCCCGACTTCATGACGCATCTGTCGGCCCCCGCATCGTCGGGAGTGGTTCTCGATGACGATGGAGCATCGCCTAGGGGCGCAGCCACCACACAGAGCCATGGCCCGGGAAGCCACTGCGACGCCGCAATTGGCGACATTGCGGAAGCACCAGCGCGAGTGCCTGCGCGTCGATAACCCGCGCCACTGCACGGGGGTGCCGCCTCCCGGCGCGCGGGACAGCACCCATACGAGCCCTATCGCCGCTGTTAACACAATCGATGATCCAGCGAGTAGTCCTTCGTGCGCCCGCCTCCGGACGCTTTGTGTCAG
>WLOY01000252.1 GCA_009699015.1 Actinomycetota bacterium
CTTGGCCGAAGTGGTGAATCTGACCACGAGCACGCTCTCGAGGCTTCGGTTGCGGTTGTTGTTTGAGACGACGACGAAGAACTTGTCGTCGGTGAATCCTGATGGGCGGGCGCGGTAGACCCGACCGCGAACGAGGGTGGTCACGGCTCGTCGATCCACGTGGGCGTGCGCCGGCGTGACATGCGGCGGCGCTGCTCGGCCTGGCCGGCGTACTGGACAGCTATCTCCGCGTAGCCGTCGGCTTCGGCCATCGCGCGGATCGCGGCGAGCCCGGCCTCGAGGACGGAGTGGAGGAGCACCGCCTCGCTCACGGCTTCGACGGCACTGGGCCCAGTGGGCGCGAGGTGCTCGAGTGCCTTGCGGAAGGTGGGGGAGGTGCGGAGCAGGGCGAGTTCTGCCTCGTCCTTGGCGGTGAGCGGCACGCTTGGGCGCCGAACCACGGCCTGGGTCATCCGATTGCTCATGCTTCTCATTCTGCAGAGTCAACTGCGGCACGTCAATGCAACACTATCTGCAGCACAAATTGCGTCACTCATTGCCGACGGAGTGACGCCGCGCGGAGCCGTGAGGCTGGGCTTCGTTGCCGTCTACTCTTGGCGACGTGGAGTCGAAGGTGTCGTACGCGCAGAATGCCGAAGACATCCGCGTCTGGCGCGCCTTCCATGCTCAGCAAAATCCGCCGCTCGAGAAGGGCGATGGCCTCACCTATGTCGATGTCGGTGCGAACGAGGCGCGCCACCTGTCGATCACCGCGAGTCTGTATGACCTCGGCTGGCGCGGCCTGCTCATTGAGGCCGACCCAGCCCTCGCTCGCGACCTTCGAACCCTCCGGCCGAGTGACACGGTCGTCGAGTGCGCGGCGAGCGACTCCGATGGCACGCTCACGTTCAATACGGTCCCGGGCACGGGCCTCGGAACCCTGAACACGGGCGAGGCGCAAGCCGCCGCACGCCGCGGCTTTGAGACGGTAGCGATCACGGTGCAAGCCCGTCCGCTCGACTCGATCCTGCACGAGCACCTGAACTCCCCCGAGATTCACTTCATGTCGATCGATGTCGAAGGCGCTGAGGCGAGCGTTCTTGATGGGCTCTCGCTTCGCGCATTCCGCCCATGGGTCATGTGCATCGAGGCGGTGCATGCGGGCACTGACGACCCGAGCCACGAGGCGTGGGAGCCACAATTGCTCCGCCGCGGTTACGTCCTCGCCGCCTTTGACGGCGTGAACCGCTGGTACGTGGCGTCCGAGCATGATCACTTGGTCGCGGCAGTCGCAACCCCGTTCAATTCACTCGACGCCGGTATGCACGGTTGGGTGCAGGCCGATCAATCCGAGCTCGCCAAAGCGCGCGACCGCGCGCATGCCCGACGTGCCTGGCAGCGCGAACTCATCCTCAACGAGATCCGCGGCGCCGTTCCCGTGACCGAGTACGAGAAGCAGATCCTTGAACTGCGCACCGCACTCGCGAGCGTTGAGGGCTCGAGGAGTTGGCGCTACACCCGCAAGGCAGGCAAGGCGGTTCGGCTCGCCCAGCATGCGGTGCGTCTGGCAATCCTCAAGACTCCCGGCCCGCTGCAGCGCGCCGTCATCCGTGAGCGTCACCTACGTCACGTCAACGCGAACTTTCCGAATCTCGTCGATCCGGGCTACCTCGGCAAGGCCCCTGCCGAGTCTGTTGACTGGATCACCCCCGAGGGCATGCCCACTCTTCCGGGCGCGCGCGGCGGCAAGACCGACCCGACACGTGGTGGCTTCGGTCTAGCTCCACTCTCGTCGAACGACAAGCAGGACGTCGCAGCCTGGCTCGAGGCTGGCCCGTATGACGATGACGAGACCCTCGACCGACGCACTGACAACCATGACGATGAACTCGGACGTCTCATGGCGGCCCTGCGCACCCGCATGCGCCTCGCCTCGCCGCCCGATTCGCCCACGCCGGCCAATGGCAACCGGGTGCTCTTCGATGCCCGCAGCCTGCAGAGTGCCGCCTTCGGCGCCCGCGGCATCGGCCGGTTCGCGAGCAGTGCGCTGCTCGGCATTCGCGCGGCGCTCGGCGACGAGAAGGTCGTGCTCCTCGTTGATAGGGGACTTGAGCGTCTGCCCGATGATCTTGCGGGTTCCTGCCTGCAGGTCACTCGTGTGACCGAGGCGAACGTGCCGGGATTCTCGGTGCTCATCGAGCCATCGCCGCTCACCGCCAGCCCTGAGCCGTTTATCCCGATCCTCCACAGCACGGCCCACAAGATCGCCATCGTCTTCGACTTCATCCCGATGCATTACCCGACCATCTACCTGCGTCATGCCGCAGCGCGCGCGGAGTATGCCGCCGGACTCGATGCCCTGCGGGGCTATGACGAATTCATCTGCATCTCGCACCTTGTGAAGGACGAGCTGCCCGCGGTCATCGGGCGACAGCCGGCCAATTCTCAGGTCGCCTGGCCGTCCGGAGTCTCTGCAGTGAGCGCGTCGCATGAGGGGCAACCGACGGGTCCCATTGTCGTGATGACTGGCGATGAGGGCCGAAAGAACACGTATGGCGCCCTCGCCGCCATCGGAGTTGCGACTGCAGGCGGCGATGAGCCCCGCGACGTCCTTGTGATCGGCATGGCCGGTCAAGGGACGCGAGTCCACCACTGGAGCATTCACGCGGCTATGCGCCCCGGAGAGGCGATTACTGCGGGCCGCATGAGCGACACCGAATTGCACGACACCCTGAATTCAGCGAGCCTCGTCGTCGTTGCATCCTTCGACGAGGGCCTTTCGCTGCCTGTCATTGAGGCGATCAATTGCGGGGCGAACGTTGTCGCGGCGGATATCCCGGCTCACCGGGAACTCATCGGACGAGGCCCTTACCTGGTCGACCCGAGGAGCATCCGCAGACTGGCTCGTGCCATTCGCAAGTACAGCGGCTCGAGACGCGGGTTCACCCGTCAGCAGGCGCGTCTGGCGGAACACCAGCATCTCGATCTCGAGCGGGTCATTGCCGAGCGCACCTTGGCACGTCTCGGCACGTCGGTTGTCGCACTACCCCCCGAGCGCATTCATCTCACCGGGAGCGACATCAAGGTGGCCCTCGCTACCCCCTACCCCCCGCAGAAATCCGGGATCGCCGATTTCAGCGGTGCGATCGCCGATGAGCTGAACAACCTCTGCGACCTGACGCTGTTCACGACCTCTGATGCGCAGGTACCCGACCACATCAAGCACGCAAGCATCGACAGCGTCATCGCGCAGGGAAGTGCGGGGGGCGGCGACTTCGACTCGTTCGTTACCGTGCTCGGCAATAGCCACTTCCATGTGCCGTTCCTCGAGGTCATGAAGTCGATCGACACCGTGGCCGTGCTGCACGACACGCGCATGGTCGAGCTCTACATGGCGATGCGGGGCATCGGTGGTGTCGAGCAGGTGATGACTCGGGGGACGGATCACCGGATGCTCGTGCCGAGCCTCACCGAGCAGATCGACGACATGCGACTGCTTCAGAACATGGGGTTCTGGGAGATCGCCCACCGCGCGAAGGCTCTCGTCATGCACTCCCCGTCCGCTGCCCCCCGCATCGAGCAGGAAACGGGCATTCGTCCATTCGTCCTGCCATTTGCCAATCAGCGAGTGCCGCGAACGGCCGCGGTGACCGACGAGGTGCGCCGTGACGCCCGCAGGCGGCTGGGGTTCAGTGACGATCTGGCGCATGTTGCGAGTTTCGGATTCGTTGACGTGCGGACGAAGATGGTTGA
>WLOY01000253.1 GCA_009699015.1 Actinomycetota bacterium
AATGTGTTTGCCGCTGAGAACCGACCCCTGCGGCACTAGAAGTATGTCAAGCATGGCTTCTCCAGAGGCATTCGTTCGCGACTTCTCCCTGCGTACCAGCCAACGAGGTGACACTCGGTCGTTCACGCGGAAGAACGAGAAGCTGGACACGGGAGTCAGGTTCGACGGCGACAGTGGATGCTCATCCGTGAAGAGAACTGCGCTCATCCGTTCCGAAGTGGGCCACTCGACTCCCCCAAGATGCCGCACTCCAAGTGCGATCAGCTTTCGGGCCACATCTCTTGCCAGATCACGATACTCAGTTCCGTAGGTCACGAAGGTCAGGCCGTTGACCCCACGAGCACTCTCAACGAAAGAGCTCAGCGTGGCCAATTCCATCTTGGCGACGTCCCACGACTGTTCGGGTGATGGAGGCGGGTCGTCCAGAACTGGAACGCCAGCGCGTCGACACGACGGGCATCTTCCGCATGCGCCAACGGGCTGCATGTACTGAAGTCGGGTTCCCCAATCGGAAATCAACTGCTCATTGGGTCTATAGGACTCCGCGATGCCCTGACACCCCGGAATCAGGATGCGAGACACGTCCCTGATACGTGTCAGCGCGGCGCTGGAGTGCCCCATCTCCGTTCGCTGCCATGGCTCCCAGCGTTCCCGCCAGAATGCCTCAACACCCAATCCCGCCGCGATCGGCTTGACCGCTGTCCAGTCGGCTACCTGAACATCGTCGCTGCCGAGAAGTTCTCGCAAGTCCTCAACATTGAACTGTTCGCGCTCAAGTTCACCCAGTTCGATGAGGCCCTGTACTACCTGACAGTTCCATCGTCTGTTGTAATCCCCGCGCCCCACCGTGCCTCGCGCCCCCTCAAGATCGACGAAGGTGCGCCCATTCACCTCGCGGCGGTACCCCCAGATGTCAAACCATCTGTCCCTCGCGACATCGGGTGATAAGACCCTGACACCAAGGCTTTCTGCTTCTCTCTCATCACCGGGAGCGGCGAGAAGGAAGGCCGCTGAAACACCACCGTCCCTCCCGCCCCGACCGAGTTCCTGGTACCAACGATCCACCGTCTCAGGCAGACAGGCGTGAACGACGGTGCGGATGTGCGGATAGTCGATACCCAAGCCGAACGCGGAGGTTGCGACCACTAGATCAAGGTTTCGATCGGCCCCGGGGGCCATCCTGAGACCCTCAAGGACAGCGGCGCGCTCGACTGCCTTGGTGTTGCCCGTTACGGATGCCACTCTCGAAAAGCCGGCGGCGCGAAGCACTCCCAACCATCGCTCGGCCTTATCGGGCTTGGTCACATAGAGGATGGCGGGACGAGCGCAATGCAACAGAATGTCTTGAACGCGCGAGGCGCGCTCCTCATCGCTCATGGAAGGCGAGATCCAGATATCAGGTTCACTGCGCAGAGCATTGGCGACGATGGGGTTGCAGGGCCCGGGTCGGCCAAAGGAGTCCATCAGGTCCTGCATCTCCGCAGCACCAAGGGTGGCGCTCAGCAGGAGTGTGATTGCTCGGGGATACCCGGCTTCTTCCGAACGGACTAGAAGATCCCGCCGAAGGTCCGCCAGCGTCCGAAACTCTGGCCGGAAGAAGCGCCCCCACTGCGTGACCAGATGGGCCTCGTCGATCACGATTCCCTGGAGACGCCCGACCGCGGCAGCGTCCAGGAGTGTCTGGCGTAGTGCACGCGTCATCGACTCTGGCGAAGTGACAAGGACTCGTTGCTGCCCCTGGATGATCGCATTCCTGAACCGCTCGCGCGTGGTCTCATCCGTCGACCCTGTCCACGCGAAGTTGAGTTCCTCCGGCCGAATCCTCGGATTCTTCTTTGCGAAGTGCTCGCGGAAGCGACGCTCGAAGTCGTAGGCCAAGGCAACCGTTGGCACGATGACGATCGTCAGGCCGAACTTCGACCTTTCGGCAAGGCAGAGGGCAATCTCCGTCTTCCCGGAACCAGTCGGCAGCATTGCGATGACGGTCGAACCTTCAGGGGTGGTCATCACGGCTCGGCAGGCTGCACGCTGCCCCGAGGTCGTGTAGGTGTGGAAGCCCGTTATCTCATGAAAGAACGGATCGGCTCGGATCAGTTCGCGCCGAAAGCGGGTACCGCCTTCTGTTCCTGCCAAGCATGCCGAGTCGGGAGCGGCACCCGCCGTCTCCAACCACTCAGGAGTCCATGCACGCGCGATCCACAGCCCATTCGGTTGTTGACGCAGTCCTACCTCCGCTGCGTGGCTACGGAGTGACTCCTCAAGGGCCCCAAGGATCTTGACAGGAACGTCTCGACCATCTCGCAGTGACCACCTACGGAGCAAATGCCGCAATATCACTGCCCGATCCAGCCCACTGGCGCCCGCGTCGCTAAACACATCTACGACCCGTCTGTGGAGGTCTTCCTCAAAGGCACCCACTGTCGTTCCGGTACCTAGAAACCTGATGATCGCCTGTTCTTCATCCATCAGAAATTCTCTTCCGGCCAAAGAACGCAAGCTCCACAAGTCACCATCCTGATCGTGGGCGTCGCGATGCCACGCAACAGGGCCTCGGCAGTGTCCCTCTCAATTCCGAACTCCAACCGCGCCGACGTCCGCTCCGCCTCTGACGGAAGCCGGAGGGCGCGTGCCTCCAAGATCGCCAGTCGGCGGGACGACTCTCGCTCCGAACTTGCCATTGCAGTTTCAATGGCGGCAGACAATTGCGGCGACTCCCTCACCTCCTGCCAGGCCATGCCGACAGACGTCCGGCAAGACGCAGACCACGTCGGCAGTGCCTCAAGAACGGGCCCCCAGCACCTTCCGCGCAGCACTTCGTCACGCTTGAAGTCAAACGGAAGATTCAGGATAGATTCCGTTGTCTCTTTCGGTGCCGCGCCGAAACCATCAGTCCACGTCTCGATACGCAATGGCTGCAGGTGAACCTCGCCGCGACGAGCGAGTCGGCGCTGGTCAACCCTGTCAGTGGAATCGTCGATTCCAGGATCAAACTCGATCAGAAACTCACAGCGCAGCCACAGGGTGGGAGTCGTGAGCCCCTGAACGGGCCTGACGATCGCAGAGGCGCGACCTCGCTCATCGGCCAATAGGTAGTCCTGGAGCCACGTCACGAAGGGGTCACCGATCCGAAATGGCAACACTCCTGGTTCCTCCACCGCCACCGCACGTTCGAAGGCCTTGGGAGTCAGTAGTCGCTCAAGATCACGTGCGTCATCCAGAGCTAGACCTACCCCCTGAGCATTCGTGAATCTGGCAACGCCGTCTCGCGTTTCCTTCATTGAGACGTCAAGCGAACCAACACCAAAAGTCAGCCTCTTTACAGCGTTTCGCAGGCTCTCCGTCTGCGCCTCGTAATCGATTAGTTCAGCGAAAGAATCGTCAGGGAAACCCGTCGCCGACTCAACCGACTCAATCTCCTCAAGGAGATCGATTCCTTCTTGTTCATTCTCGAGTTCCCGCCTCAACTCCTCGACGTTGATCTGAAGAGCTTGAACACCCCGTGGCAGCAACTGCTCGACAAGTGCCGCAAGAACCGATGACAGCAGTCGTTGAACCGTCGAGACAGATGTGCTCAGAACGCCAATGCCATCATGAATCAGCCGAATATGTGCCGTGACCCACTCGCTGGCAGGCTCCGTGAAGACGACGACTTCTGCCGGTTCGGCACGCACGGCATAACGATCAAGTCGCCCAATCCGCTGATCCAGCCGATTCATGTCGAGGGGAAG
>WLOY01000254.1 GCA_009699015.1 Actinomycetota bacterium
ATCTGAAGTAGTCTGCTGACGGCGTCAGCGCGAACAAACATCCAGAGAGACACACAAGCACGCATGGGAGCGGGGTTTCCCTCATAGATGAGGGCAACGTGGGTGGTTCAAGTCCCGTCACTCACCCCACGAAAAGTTGTTGCAGTGCAACAATTGTTAAAAATTCGCCTGGATCAGGCGCAGGACCCGCGGCGATGGTCTCGTTTCGTTAGCCGTTCAATGGCGGGACGTCCGCGGAAAGCTCCAGTCGGAGACGTTTCGGGAGGCCGACGCGGTCGCTGCCAACGAATTCCTGCGACTCGTTGAGGGCAGTGGCGGTGACTGGCCTCCTCGTTGGATTGAGGGCGAAGGGTTCCCTTCGAATGTGTCAAGTGTGTCCGTGCGAAATGCGGCCCTTTCGTGGGTGGCGTCGAACACCCAGGCATCTGACCGGACCAGAGCCGAATACCGGCGGACGCTGGATCGGTAGCTACCCGAAGGCGACCCCTTCGGAGACTGGCCCGCTGGCGTTGTGAAGCACTCTGATGTTCGCAAGTGGATAAGGCGGCTTCAAGACCGGCAAGTGGAGACGAAAGGGGCGGACCCTGCTGACACGCTTCAGCAAAAACGATCCGGAACGTCCATTCGGTCGTGTCGGCAGGCTTCGATCTGCGGCTCCGGGACGGAGACATTCCCTCGAATCCTGCGCTTGGCGCTGCCCCGAGCCTTGGGGACAAGCACAACGATCACGTGCTGACCGTCGCCGAGTAGCGAGCGCTCCTGTCCTACATTCCCGTCCACTATCGCCACTCATTGAGACGCTCGTTCGAACGGGATCCCGGTGGGGCGAGGCGACCGCACTTCTGGTTGGTGACGTCAACCCGGACGCAGATAACCCCCGTATCCGGATAGACAAGGCCTGGACGGAGGGCGACCGTCGCGGCCAATACAAGGAGAGCACCCCCAAGACGCAGCGAGGCTACCGAAGCGCCGTCATCTCACGGGGAGACAAAATGAGGCTGAGACTCTTGGGTTGCGTGCACCGCAAGATCCCCTCACAAAACCCCATGTTTGCACCCCCCCTCTGCACCCCCCCTCGCACACTTTCAACACCATCTTCATGTCCGACTCGCATGCCACGAGGCTTCGATCGGATTCCATTCGGCGCCTAGAGCTAAGCCATCAATGACTGGGTCGATGAAGGTGATGATCGAGGCGAGTACGGGCGCGAATTCCTGCGGGAGGTCGAATAGAGACCCACGCATGCGCCAGGAAGTCCACTTGTCCTGCGCCAAAACCGGATAGCCCGCCAACGCATCGCGCAGCGGCATCAGCGTTGCGTTTCGGTGCGCGGCGACGATGTCGATCGCGCCTCGTAGTTCCGTTCCTTCGATGGGGTAGCGGCGTTGGAGGGTCCAGATGTCACCGAAGTCTCGCCATCGAGTGTTGGTATCGCCGCGTTGGATGGCAGTGACGGACTTCTCTGCGTAGACCATGGACAGTGGATAGCCGGCCAACGTGATCGCCTCGCCACCAAGGATCCTGGGAACGTGGACGATGCTAGGTGCTGGCCAGATGGGATCTCCGATGTTCACATCGACATGAAACTTCACTCTCGCCTTCGCGATTGTCGCGCTTACTTTGACCCGGACACCGGCGTACTCATCGTCTTCGCGGATCACCTGCGAAGTTGCCGATGCGGTGTCGAATTCAATCCCGTCGTCAAATGACGGAGCGACGGCAATGATCTCTCGCACCGTATGCAGGATGGATGAAGCATCGTTGCTCATTTCTAATCCAGCAAGGTCTACATCGCGCGTGGGGCGTCGGGCATCTAGTGCTGCCAGCAGCACGCCACCTTTGAGCACGAATTGATCGCGCACAGCGCTGGCAGCGAGACGAGCTAAGAAACCCTCCAGCACATACAACTGAAGCACCTCGTCGGTGTTCCGGCCCAATACTCGCGCCTGCCGTTGCAGCGCCAAATAGGCCGTACCGGCAGAGGTGTCTCCAGAGACCGGGCTCACAGCAAGATCTCCAAGGCTTGGCGAAGTGAGGGCAACGCATGCGGGAACGACTTGGCAGCCTGGAGTAACACCGATGGTTGGCCCCCAGATCGCAGCCAGCGTTTCAGCGCCTCAACCGCCATGTCGGAACCTTCACGATGCCGCAGTCGAAAGGCATCGACGATGCTGCGCTCTGCGCAGTACTGGCCGATCTCAATACCGCCCTCAAGTTCGATCACTTCTCGGCCAATGTCGAACGTCGCGGGATCGAAATGCCGCCAGCGAACCCGCGTCTGCGTCACAGGAGCCCACGCCCCGCGCGGGATCGCAACATCCCACTCGCCGGGGATCTCGTCGGTCAGGTCATGTCGACCTAATGCCGTGCGCAGACACAGCGTGGCCCGCGGAGCCCGGCGGGAAATTTCAATCAGCTCCTCATCGCCCATCTGACCAGCCTGTCGATATACCCCGCGCGCAAGGCGCTCGATCTGGCCTTGGCTCACCAGACGGCGGAACTGTCGCTCCCCGACAATCTGGGACCCTTGGGCATAACCGAACACCGCAGGTAGTGCACGAAGCAGTGACGTATCGATGCTCACACCACCACCTCCGTAGGTATTCCTTAATAGCATTGCTATTACTGTAAAGGTTTACCCGCGCCTTGTCGATAGGGCGACGAGACTCATGAAACGTGACCACTTCAGTCGCAGTTGGCAAGGGGCCTTGCAGCAAGCCGGCGTCACTAATGATGTTGCGGCGTACGCAGCTGGAGTTGACCGCGGGGCAACTCGACACATTCCGGCTGATTGCGACATTGGCCGCACTGACGTATGGAATCTGCCTCCTTTTGGTCATCGCAGCGATGTGGCGAATTCGCCCGCATTCTCACACCGAGGGAAACAATGGCGTGGTCTGAGTACGACCCGCGTTATGACCTACCGGCATACGTCGGCACTCCTCGCACCTATCTCATCGCAACGACTCAACGGACAGGGAGCCACATGCTGGCCCATCTCCTCGGTGCGCGAGGAGATGTGGGGGTTCCGTTCGCATACCTGAATGACTACCGATCATCACTTGAACTCACGCGGCGCGGGATAGCAAACACTGAGTCGGCCCAGCTGGCGCTGCTCCAGGAGATGGGAGTTAGACGGACCGGAAGCTCCGGCTGGTTCGGGATCAAAGCGCACTGGCACACCTGGAGTGCCGTGTTGTCCAAGCCAATGTTGGCTGCTAGATGCAGCCCGACGTCATCGTCTACCTGACACGCCATGATCGCATCGCCCAGGCCGCTTCCCTCGTGCTTGCTGAGCAGACAGGATGGTGGGTTGACGAAAGTCAAACCACGCCAGCTCCAGCCGGATATTCTCGTAAAGCTCCACCTTGGACACTCACTCTCTCCTCCACCAGTGACGACCTAGACAGCTGTCACGGTAGAGAACATCGACGCTCAAGGTGGGGCCAAATCAAACGAGCATTGCGACGTTCGCTGGAATTCGCCTGACAGTGATTCCATGTACGGGCGCATCACGTTGGACATACGCGTCAGCTTGGCCGCGACCCACAGATCGTCCATCGTGACGGCATGGGAATCCCATGCTGAGCGCAGCGCCTCAAGTGCCACGTCCAGGCCAACGCGTCCGCGGAACTTGAAGCAGTCCGCAACCGTGCGCGCAGGAGAGGTCACCCGCACAGTCACTGCATCGAGCGTCATCTCCTGAACACCCTCGCGCAGG
>WLOY01000255.1 GCA_009699015.1 Actinomycetota bacterium
GGGAATCCCATGCTGAGCGCAGCGCCTCAAGTGCCACGTCCAGGCCAACGCGTCCGCGGAACTTGAAGCAGTCCGCAACCGTGCGCGCAGGAGAGGTCACCCGCACAGTCACTGCATCGAGCGTCATCTCCTGAACACCCTCGCGCAGGTTCACCTCGTTCATGCGCACCACCTGTAGCGGCGGATACTCGATCCGCGGGATCGCGGCCTTGTTGCCGATGGCAATCCACGCCTGGCGCGGGGACTGCGTGGTCAGGCCGTGCATGACCAGCGCGGACAGCAGGCAAACCACGACACCCGGATGCGTGGCGGCCAGGACAGCGATCGGGTCAACGTCGCGGGCTTGCGGCAGCCGATACATACCGCGTCCGATCCACACCAGGTCACCACGGGCAGCCAGACGAGACAGTGCCGTGCGACTTACCCCGGCCGCCACCGCATCCCTGCTCCGAAGCAGGCCAGACTCACGCCCCATGCGCAGGGCAAGCGCAGCTTCCGTTCCCATACCCGAATGTTACAAATAGTCGGTAGATATACACAAGTACCAATATTTCGACACATGAACGGGTCAGTTCAATGAGGCGAACACACGCGGCGGACGATGGGCACACTCGCTGAACACAACTGAACAGGCGTGGATCGAGGTAGGCAGGCGTCGCGCTGAGCGTGTCGGGCCGGACTCGGGTCCATGCTCCCTGTCCCCCGTGGGGACAGGGACTGTCCTCCAGTGGGCTTCCAAAGGGGGCAACGGGCTCGAAAGGGCTAACTTCCTGGCCCTTGTGACATACCTGTCGGTCATTTCCGGCCTGGGGGGCTGGTCGGTGACCGCCGAGGCTGAGCATGGCCAGGGCGATGAGTGCGTCGGGTGATGCGAAGCCGAAGGCGATGCGGGTGATGAGCCGGATCTTGGTGTTCATGGACTCGATGCGTCCGCATGCCAGTCCGTGTTCGATGAAGGCGAGGATGGCGTCGCGGTGGCCGGCGATGGATCGCTGCAGCGTCACGAAGGCGCCGATGCGGCTGGGCCGGGCTCCGGCCGCGCTGCTCCTTGACTGACCCTGGTTCTTCGGGACGCCTTGGCTTCCTCTGCGGCTTGTGCAAGCCCCTGTGTGAACGCTACCTGCTACCTCATGAGGGCTGCGGAGTCACGAGGGGGATCCCCGCAGCCTGCCACTTGGCTGCAAGGGTGTTCACGAGATATGCGATCGCCGCTGGGTTCTGTGAAACCGACAGGGTGGCCGGAAGACCGAGCCCATCGGTGACGAAGCTCGAGTGCACGGTGGGGAACGTCTTGCGCACGACGGTGCTTTCGGGGACCATGCCGGGCGGGATGTACACCGAGCCAGGCGGCGTGGGGCAGACCTTCGGGCACGGAAGCATGAGCTGGCTGTACAGCGGCACAGTCCCATCCGTTCGCGGGAACGCATTAACTGCCCGGCCGGCGGCGGTGTCGCCGCAAGTTCTGCCGCAGTAGTCGCCCCCAATGAGCGTGAGCGCAACGCCATCGAGCATGCCTACCTGTAGGGAATCCCAGCTGTCCGCCTTCGGCTTCGCGTGTGCACTCGTCACGAGGATCTGGGTGGAGCCTGCGCCCAGAAGTTGCGCATACTCGACGAGCGACATCGACGACTTGGCGAACTGTCGGCCCCAGGCCTTGGTGACGGGTAGCACGTACTTGGCCGGATCGGCGGCAATGTCGTACGCGGGCCCGCCCAGGTGAGGCGTGTTGAGCGTGGTGACCGAGGGGATGGACACGCCTGCGTCGATGGCGCCTTGGGCGTACGAGAACGCGGGCGCCATTGTGCCTGCCGCAGGCGGCTTCTTCAGGGCCGCCACGGTCGCGCGTGCGACCAAGCCTCCGTAGCTGTAGCCCACGAGGTCGAATGTGGTGTAGCCGTAGGTCGCCTGCAAATAGCCGAGAAATCCCAGCACGGCCTGGCCGGTCTGCGTCGGGTACCCCGACGTATTCCACTGCACCTCAAGCGGCGGCTGCGGGGGGCAGCCGGTCTTCCCGAACGTGCTGCCGAAGACGTTGCCGAACCCCGGGGCGGTAAAGACGGGCAGGCCCGCGTCGACCATCGACTGGACGTAGACGGGACGGCTTTTGTCGCAGGCGTCCCACGGTGTTGTGTACGCATGCGGACCGCCGCCACCCTCGATCACGACGACCGCTCGCCCCGAGGTCGCGGCGCCGAGCGCCTGATCTCCGGCGCGTGCATTCGCCGGTTCGCTCGCGGCGGCACGCTCGGAGAGCGCCGGCTTGGCGTGCGCGATCGCGGTCGGGCCGGCAATCACGGCTGCAAGCGCGACAATGCACACTCCGAGAAGTCGAGGGCTGGATGTACGCATCCGCGAATCGAAGCACATCTCTTTTGGATTGACAACCAATGTTTGGCCGGCTGCTCGCTTCAGTCTTGGATTGAACCGACCCCCTCGACGAGTGCTCCTTCATCGAAGGGCCTTACCGCCGATCGTTACCGACGGTTACGTCAATGACTTCAATTCTTTGGGTCGAGCGCGAACATGACTACTTCGAGGTCGTGCGTAGCGGTGACCTGATGTTTGGACAGTCGCGAGCAGCGACGGCACGGTCGCTATCCGTGGGCGGATGCGTGATGAAGGATCGACGGCGTTCGTCCAGCCCCGTGATCGGGCGGTCGGGTCGTGTTCCAGGACTACTCGCTCATTTCGCACCTGTCCGTGCTCGAGAACGTGGCCCTCGGGCGCGGGGCTTGTCGCGCGCGGCGGCCAGACGTATCGCATCGGTGGCGCTCGATGTCGAGACCCTCGATTCGCTTGACGCACTGCTTCTCGCTGATCGGGTGGTCGTGCTCGAGCCTGCTATACCTTGCCGATGACGTTGGCGAAGGTCCTGCCAAGACGAAGGTCCTGCCATGGCGATGTTCCGGCTCGAATCGGACACCCTCCACCGCCATCAGCCTGAGGGCAGCGCTCGCAACGTCTGGCAGGGCACCGTGCGCTCGCTCCAGCCGGTGCACGACCGGGTGCGCGTCGTCATCGACGGCCGGCCCCCGGTCATCGCGACCGCTACCCCGTTCGCGTTCGCGTTCGCTGAGCTTGGTCTCCTTGCTGTCGCACGAGTATGGATGAGCGTGAAAGCGGGCGACATCCGAGGTTACGGCCACGCAGGCTGCTAGGAGCGTTGGTTCACATGGATATCAGGTAGGCATCCGCGAGAAGACGCCAACGGGGAGCGGGCTGATCCCCACCTCCTGCGTGTAGTACGGGGGCAGGTATGCGATCTGCTCAAGAAGCTCGCCGTAGGTCCCCTGCAACGGCGGAAGGTAGAACTGGAATCCGCCGGGTGAGGGATCACCCATCGTGGAACCGAAGGCACCTAAGTCCTTCAAGGTGGGCGCGATGCCGGGGGTAGGCGCATGGAGCCAGACGAACGAGCCGTATCGCGGCGCCGCGAGCGAATACTTGGCTCCATCATGCGTCGCAGGATCATTGAAGAGTTCGAAGCGAGCCTGCGCATATGACTGACTGGTATTCATGAATGCCGTTGCGATGCTCCGCGATGGGCGATCGGCCTGAGCGGTGAGGAGATTACCGAACGAATCGATGAATGCCACAGCATTCTTGGATCCGGGAGTCGCCCGATTCACACGCTCGAGGTACTCCTTGAGCTCACGGTTTGGTGACGTGGGGCTGGTAAGGCGAATGGAC
>WLOY01000256.1 GCA_009699015.1 Actinomycetota bacterium
CCGCTAGCCGTCGAGAGTAGGCCGCCGCGCACCGGAGACGTGCGAGCCAGCCAGTCAGTGCCTTCTCTGCTGTGGGAGATGTTCCAGAACATTGAAGTTACACAGTTCGATGTGGGCCTGGCAAAAACGGTGGAGTGGCTCAGGGCTTCGACACACCACGGCTCAGTCGTCGCCACACGTTCCACTCAACCAGCCCCAGGGTGAAAGCACTGTTTTTGACCCACATCACTCTCCGAGGCGTCAGCAGATAAGGCAACCGAGAGGCGCTCCACACCAGACGACGCGCCGTTGACTGCGGGGGCGGCTCCGATCTGCGCCATCGCACCCCCGCGGCTGACTGACCTTGAAGCCGAGACCGTTGGAATTGCGCTCTCAGTCCGACTCTCACGCGGTACCAGATCACGGCCTCGGCAAGCCGTACAGGGACAATTCCGAAGTCGCGCTTCAGCCGCAAGCAAAAGTCATAGTCGGCCATCGGCCACACCGTCTCGTCAAAGCCCCCCACCGCGAGGTAAAGCTCGCGCTCGATCGCAAGAGCTCCGCTGGCGCCATCGACCACGGCAATCAATTGTGGGTACCCCGACTCCCGGTACCCGGGATTGAGCGCCCAATAATCGAGCGTGACGGCGACGCACCTCGCGCCTGCTCTCAACGCCTCGACGATGGCGTGCAACCAGCCTGGCTGAACGATGTCATCGGCATCACAGAACGCAACAAGCGGTGCTTGGCTCACCTGAACCCCAAAATTTCTGGGAGGTCCTTGACCCCCCCTCGCCAATGCCGACCCGTCGATGAGTCGAACTCGGGGATCGCGCTCAGCAAAGGACCCGACTACCAAGGCGGAGTCGTCGGTGCTGCCGTGGTCGACCACCACGACTTCGAAAGCTGCATCGAGTTCTTGTAAGAGGACCGCCGTCAGTTGCTCAGCAATGGTCGACTCAGCGTTGAGGAACGGGATGACCACTGAAATGGCGCACTCATTCGCACTATCAGGGATCGACTCACGAGCCTCGTCCGCTCCATTCTGCATGACGGAACCCTACATTGGTTAGTGGTCGCCCAGCCCAGCACGCCGACTGAGGCGGAAGGCTTCACGAGACTTGCCCCTCGTTGGGCTCTACCCTCGAGCCCTATGTTGCAGAAGTGGCGGATGGGGGTGAACCTCCGCAAGCGGAGACTCCGGGAAGCAGACTAGGTCCGGAAGTGTCGGGTCGCCGTCCCCTCGGAAACGTGCGAAAATGCCGAGACGGACACTGGCCGCGCACACGTTGACGCCCGACTAGTCGCGGTGGCTAATACGGCTAGACACAGCACGTGTCGATTCCCAATTCCGGTCCCCAACTGTCGTTCACATCTCCCACGGACTTCTCCTTTGCCGGTTCCGGCAGCCGTGACGAACACAACGCAGAGCGGACTCGCCGGCGTGGACGTGCTATCCGTGCTCCGGGCGACAGCGGGCGGTCACATTGATACAGGTGCCGAACCTGCACGATCTCCGCGACGGGCCTTTCTTCTACGAAACCCAACGCATCCAGGCCACACGCATGATCGCAGTGCACGAGGAGCACCTCCTGAGAGTGCCGCTTCCGTCCGCTGCGGAAGCCCTCTAACTGTTCTCGAGTGGCCGGTGTTTCAAGTACCTTGCTAACGAATCTGTCGCGTGCCCAAGGCCACGTTGTGCTCGATGAGCCCGACATACTCACGCAAATCTCAGTCGCCGCGGAACGCGGCACCCGAGCAGACACACGCGCCTTGGCGACGACTGTGGCGTCAAGCGTCCTTTCCGAGCCTTTACCCAGTGTTCTGGTCAAAGTGCACGCAACGTCAAGCGCAGCCAGACGCATGGATGCGGTCTGAGGGTATGGGAGTTTCCCTGTTGCGAAGTCTCGAGCCGGGGTCATCTCGAACAACCGAGCCTCTGGGGTTTCAGCAGAGGTTGTCGCGACATTCCTCGCCAAGTACGTCACGGGACGCGAGAGACTCCGACGTGCCGGAAGGCTGGCCGCGGAATTCTGGTACGAGGACATGCTGGTTGACCCGCACCCATTCCTGTCACTTCTGCCCTCCGGCGATGCCGGACGTAAGCAAAAGAATCCGTCATGGGCCAGGACACACCGGAAGGCACCGGTCTGAGCCGGTCCGCCCAAGGCGCCGCACCATCGACATCCTCGAGTGCTGGCGTGCTCAGCCCGTGTGCGCGCACCTCGCCGCAGTGGGGCCCGAGCGGCTGCTCATCTCGACAACACGCGGCCAATTGGTCCAACTGAGATGGGTGGAGGCGGCCCCAGTGCTGAGTATCTTGGTCGACTCCTCAGCGGACACCACGACGAAGGGCTCAACATCGCTGCGGATGACCGCATTCAGGACCAAGATCGATCACCTGACTCGTCCCGGCGATGTGACTAGCGAGGATCGGACCTCCATACAGGCCGCAGCGCCCACAGGACTGACGCTGTTGCCTTGAAAGCCAGACGGTTGTTTACAAGAGGCGTCAAGAGCCTGTATCTCGCTCCCGGATACTCCGCACGGTTGAGATGTACCAAGGGAAGGTAGCCCAGAAGTCGAAGATCGTCGTAAATGGCGAGTGACTCCCTTAACGCCATCGGAAAGCCAAGTAATCGCATGCACAGGAAGAACGTGTAACTATCCTGCCGCGATCTCACCCGCTGAAGGTAGAGAGCACTCGGGTTGGCATACCGAACTTGCCCTTCGATGAATCGTGCGAAGAAGCCGATGGCATATCTGAAGTCTTCAATTACCTTTGCGGCATGACTTGGGGAGCGACTACTAGTGAAGGTCTCGACATTATCGACATATGCATAGGCGACCGAGGAGTAGTGGGCGACCTTTCCCGCATTAGAAACGAGAGGCAGAGTGAGCATTCCGTCCTCCAATCGCCTCCCTTCCTTAAACGTTAGACTTTGGCCCTCGATATAGTGACGCCTGACCAGATACAGACACGAAGAGTTGTTGTAGTTGTACTGCGCAATATAGGAAATCCCGTTCTGCACATCCTCAAGGTCGAGGTTCGCGTCGAAGGTGACCGAATCGGGAGAGCCAGATTTAAGACGTGTCCCGCGAAACGTTACGAGGTCAAGGTTGCTCTCCAAGCAGTGCCTCAACAGGGTCTGAACGCACTCACGCGAGATGAAGTCATCCGAGTCGACAAACCAGATGTACGCCCCGGTAGCAAGTGCAAGGCCAACGTTGCGCGCTGCCGACACTCCCCTGTTCGGCTGAGTGACAACACGTACTTCGGGATAGGCGTCGCGCCACCGTTGCGCAATCGCGAGTGAATCGTCGGTAGAGCCATCATCGACCACGATCACCTCGTATGTCCCGCGAGGAAGGTTTTGTGCAACCACGGACGACATGCACCGGTCCAAATAATCTGCGACGTTGAACACCGGGATGACGAAAGAGATCGCCATCGGGTCAACAGTCATCGCTCCCCCATCCTCATCTGCCTACAGCGCTTAGACTAATGGTCACAGACCGTGACCTGACCCCCTCTGGTTGATCCAGGTGCTTTGAGTCCACGATTGCCCTTATCGGCGAGGAGGACGAGATGAAGCGCAGGCATCACACCCCGGAGCAGATCGTGCGCAAGCTTCCGGAAGCCGACCGAATGCTGGGTGAGGGCATGGCGCTGGTGGAGGTGTGCAAGCACCTGGAGGTC
>WLOY01000257.1 GCA_009699015.1 Actinomycetota bacterium
CCGGCTCCCCCAGCCATCGTGCTGGGAGTAACCCAATTGAAATGAGTGAAGTCCCCCTCCTAACGGTGGGGGACTTCACTCATTTCCTATCAGGTCGTCCGAACCTGGAACTCGACACCGACCCATTCGCCACCCTGCTCAATGCCCAGGGAGTACCCGTGCAGCCCGCGCTTGCTCAACTCCATCGTGAGCGAGTACGAGCCATCCGACTTCACCGCGGTCTCGGCTCCGCCCAACGGCTCGAAGTGCCCAGATCCCCGCTTGTCCGTCGGGATGAAGCGGCTCAGCGCCAGCACATCACCGGGCGCGACCGACGCCGGTGCCTTGCCCAGGATCGTGACAGGCGCCCCGGCCTTGGCACTTGAGGTCGAGAGCCTCGCGGTGCCACCCCATGCCGAGATGTTCGGGACCTTGGTGAACCCGGCATTCCAGAGCGTCTTGGGGTCAATCGATACCGGGCGGGCGATGGCCCGGGACGGACGCTTCCCCGTGCCCGGGGTCGCCACCTGGAACTCGAACCCGAAGAACTCGGGCGCCGCCCCCTTCGTCTCGTAGCCCACGTGGTAACCCCACACCCCCGGGTAGCCGAGTTGGAAGCGCATCGAGAATCGGTGGCCCTTGCCGACGACGGTCTTGATGTTGAGCGGCCGGAACTCCCCGAGCCCCATCCTGTTGAACGGGTAGAACCTCGCAAGCCTCAGCGTCTTGCCGATGGGTACCCGGTCGGGGGTCTTGCCGCTGATGATGATGTCGCTGCCCCGAGGCACCTCGCCTGCACTCATGCGGACGGGCATTCCCCAGTCGGTCGTGTTCGGGGCCACCGTGAATCCGATGTCGGCGAGTTCGGTGGCGGTGAGCTGCGGGCGCTTCTTCGCAGGCTCAGTAGAAGGGCCAGCAGCCAGGGCCGCAGGTGCCGAGAGCACGGCGCCGGCCGCGAGAACGGCAATGAATACGAGCGGTCTCAACTCCAGTCCACCTCAGCCGCGACGCGCAGGGCCTGCGCCCCGATGGTGAGCGCCGGGTTCTGCGCTCCGGAGGACGGGAAGAACGAGGAGTCGACGACGAAGAGGTTCTCGATCTCGTGCGACCTGCAGTGCCCGTCGAGGACACTCGTCGCCGGGTCGATGCCCGCCACCACCGTTCCGCACATATGGCTGTTCATGTCGATCCCGAATCGCTGCTCGAAGACGCCGACATACCCGGCCCGCTTCAGCATTGCCTTTGCCTCGCCCAGCAGCAGCTCATGGCGGTCGTAGTTCATCCGCTGCCACGAGATCTGGATGCGCCCGTTCCCATTGACCTGAACTCGGTTGGCGAGGGAGGGGGTGTCCTCGGTCATGACGAGCCATTCGACGCTTCTGCCTGCCATTCGATTGAGGAGGGCGAGGGGCGCTCGCGTCGCGTGGGTCTTCATCATGGATCCCTGCACCTTGCCGATGAGTTGAATCGTCCCGCCCGGGATTCCGTCTCCGAGATCGTGATAGTAGTCGTTGATCGCGACCGTCTTTTGGAAGACAACATCGTTCTGGCGGCGTGGGTCGATCGCCGCGATATGGGTGTTGTTGTGGACCATGTAGTTCCGGCCGACGAGGTCGGTTGAGTTCGCGACGCCGCTTGGCCACCGGCCGCTCGTGCTCCGGAGCAGGATGACCGCGGAATTCACGGCTCCGCCGGCGAGGACGAATGATCCGCCGGTGAACTCGCAGGGCTCCCCCTGGCAATCGCCGAGGAGCCTGGTCACGCGGTCGGCGGCACCTGTCTCGATGCGGTCGATGCGGACCCCGGTGAGCAGCCGCACGCTGCCGCCCATGAGCGCCGGGCCGAGGGCGCATGTCTCGGCATCTGATTTCGCCCCGAGCCGGCAGGGAAAGCCATCGCATGTGCTGCACCGGATGCAGGCGCCGCCCGGCTGCAGGTCCACGCCCATGGAGGTCCGCGACGGGTGCAGGCCCTGCTCCTCGATGCGACGCACGGTCTCCTGGACATAGGGCTCGTGATCGAGCGCCGGGTACGGGTAGGGCTGGCTGCGCCAGGGCTCGGTGGGGTCCTCGCCGGTCGTGCCGTGCACCCGGTACAGGGACTCGGCCTGCGAGTAGTAGGGCTCGAGGTCTGCGTAGCTGAAGGGCCAGGCGGGCGACACCCCTCCCGGATACTCGGTGCGCTCGAAGTCTCGCTCCCGAAGGCGCGGCAGGCTCGCGCCGTAGACCTTGGTGTTGCCGCCGACGAGGTAGTGGACCCCCGGGCTGAACTCCTCGCCGTCGTCGTCGACCCACATCTCGTCGGGCTTGTAACGACGCTCGACGAACACCGCCTCGGGCGACCAGTTCTCCCGCTCCCGCGGCAGGTACTCCCCCCGCTCGAGCACGAGCACGTCGACGCCGCGCCTCGCGAGCCCCCATGCGAGCGTGCTGCCCCCCATTCCGCTCCCCACGATCACCACGGCCGCGGAGTCCTTCATCATCAGGCCATCTAACCGTCTCGTCCCCCGATCCGCGAGGCATTCGGCGAACGGCGGCGGTGCGGAGCTAGGCGTGCAGGTGCTCCTCGGCCTCGGCGTGGCCCTCCGGCTCGATCTGGATGGTCGAGTGCTCGATGCTGAAGTGGCCGTCGAGGCAGCCGCGCAGGTCCTCGAGCATCGGCCCGAGGCCCTCCGCGAGCGCATCGCCGCGGACGACGACATGGGCGCTCATGACCGGCAGGCCCGACGTGATGGTCCAGGCGTGCATGTCGTGGACGCTCACGACGAACGACTTGCTCAGCCAGTGCTCGCGCACGCTGTCGAGGTCGAGGTCCTTCGGGGTCGACTCGATGAGGATCCCGATCACCTCACGAAGGAGTTGCAGGGCACGTGGGAGGATCATGAGGGCGACGAGGAGCGAGACGAGCGGGTCGATCCGCAGCCATCCGGTCGCTCCGATCGCGATGGCTGCGACGATCACCGCGATGGACCCGAGCAGGTCGCCCCACATCTCTAGGTAGGCGCCCTTGACGTTGATGCTCTCGCGCGCGCCCCTGCGGAGGAGGAGCAGGCCGATGATGTTCGCAGCCAGGCCCACCGACGCGAACGCGAGCATGCTCCCGCTCGCGATGTCCGGCGGCGCCTGCCACCGCTCCCATGCCTCGAAGCCGATCCAGCCGGCCACGGCGAACAGCAATATCGCATTCACCCCCGCGGCGAGCACCTCGACCCTCCGGTACCCGAAGGTGCGGGACGAGGTCGCCGGAAGCCGGCCGGCGCTCATGGCCGCGAGTGCGATGAGGAGGCCGGCGACGTCGGTGAGCATGTGCCCGGCATCCGCGAGGAGCGCCAGGCTGCCCGACGTGATGCCGCCGACGACCTCGATGACGAGGACGGTGAGGCTAATCGCCAGTGCCCAGACGAGGCGCGTGCGGTTATCGCCCCCGCCGTGGGAGTGGCCGCTACCCACTGGAACGTCGACTGGGCGGGGTCGACTGCCTGATCACGGCGCCATAGTAGGCGCCCGTGAACAGGTAATGCCGAATCAGCAGGCGACGGCCAGCGTGCGCTCGGTGCGATCGACGACGACTGTGTCGAGGTCCGACACCGAGGCCATGAGCCGGGCGACCATTGCGAAGGCCCGCTCGCGCGCGACCTTTGGCTCGAGGTCGTCGATCATCACCTGCACGAGGATCTCGCTGATGCCG
>WLOY01000258.1 GCA_009699015.1 Actinomycetota bacterium
AACAACGTCCCCCTCGTCCCCCCGGGCGAAGAGATCGACGAGGCTCCCCCCCTCGACCTCGGGCGGGATCGCTGCTTCGCCGATCTCGGCCCACTGGCAAAACGTCGGCAGCAGGTCCCAGCCGACGATCGGGATGTGGCACCACGACCCCGCGGCGATCCCCGGCCCGCGAACGATGAACGGGACGCGGATCCCCCCCTCCCACACCGAGCCCTTGCCGCCGCTCAAGCCCCCGCGCCGGCCGCCACCGCCGGCGCCGTTGTCGGAGGTGTAGATGACGTACGTCTCACCGGCGACTCCGAGCCGATCGACGGCGTCGAGGACCATACCGACGGCGGTGTCGAGATCCTCGGTGATCGCCGCCACCTCGGCACGCTTGCTCGTACCACCGTCGGCGGCGAGCTGCGCGTACTTCGCTTTGGTCTTCGCAAGCGCGTTCCCCGGGGCATGGAGCGCATTCCAGGAGAGCTGCACGTAGAACGGCTTGCCCGCCTCGCCGGCACGGCGCATGAAGTCCTCGGTGCGTTCCGCCATCCCGAACAGATCGACCGGATTGGGATCGGCGAAGGCAAAGGCCTGCTCGTTGCCGGTGTCACCGTCATGGTCGTCGTAGCCGTGTTCACCGGGGCCACCGCCGCCGATGTGCCACTTCCCGTAGTGGGCCGTCGCGTAGCCGGCTCCCCGCAGGCGCTCACCGATCGTCACAACCTCGTGGGGAATCGATTTGATGATCCTCGGCTCGATCATCCGGTGGCCGGTCTCGGCCGGTGCGGCCTTCGTCCAATGGAGGGCTGCGGGGGTCCGGCCAGACTGGATGCTGATCCGCGACGGCGAGCAGACCGGCGCCGGAGCATAGGCATTCGAGAATCGCCTCCCTTGTGCGGCCAAGGCCTCCAGACGGGGCGTGTGGAAGACCGTCGATGCCGCAACATCGGGCGCCATCGCCACCGACAGCCCATCCCATCCCTGATCGTCCGCGATCATGAGGATGATATTCGGCCGATCGTCGGCGGCCGCCATTCCCGGCACGGCGATCGCCACAACCACGCGCCACGCGATCTCGAGGATGCCGAGACGCTTCATCGCTGCTTCCCCTTTCCCTGCGGCCGCCCCTTGCCGCTCCCCGGGCCTCGCGGCGGCGACTCCGGCACGACATCGTTGATCCCAGTGAAATCCTCGCGGGCCTTGCCGTCCGGCGGCGTCGCCACGATCGTCCGGAAGACGACGACGTTGTCGAGCTTGAGGTCGTCGCTCCAGATGAACTTCGCCCCGGCGAAATCGGCATCGTAGAACGGCTGCTTCGGGCCGACATCGTCCTCGCTGTACTCCGTCGCCCGCGCCCACGAAGCGTCATCGAAGTCGACGGCGAACCAAGCTTCCGGGAGCGGCTCCTCCTCGACGCGTGGGTTGGTCGTGTTCCCCCCCACCGGACCGCGTGAGAAACACTTCGCCTTCCAGCGGCCGTCCGTCACGGTCCCGTCGGCGAACTTGAGGATGAAACCGGCGTCGCCGATGTTCGTGTTGGCGTATTCCATCCCCGTCTTCGGGTTGAAGTTATCCTTGGCGAGCACGGCGATCGTCATCGGATAGGCGGGGAGGAGATCGACCGAGATCACGTTGTGGGGGATGAAGGGGATCGAGTCGACGGCGACGAGCGTACCGTTGACGTAGAGCTGGAACGTGTTGTCTGCGTAGACGTTCGCCCGGATCGTGTCGTCCATCGAGGGCTTGCGGATCCGTTTTGCACCAGGGGCTTGGGCGAGCAACGGCGGGAGGGCCAAAGCGAGGAGGATAGGGAGAAGGAGGAGCGTCGCCAGCGACAGGCGGCGGAAAGTCGGCAGGGAGATGGTCATCGGATTCTCCACGGAAGTGGGGTCATTCCCAGTCGACGAGGCGGGACGCATCGTGGTGATGGGCGTGGTCGAAGAAATCGGCCGGCAGCGGCGCACGCTCAACGAGTTCGAGCACGACGCCATCGGGCCCCGAGCCATCGGGCGCGAGGCCGCCAAGCTCGATCCGCTCTGCGGCGGCGGCGGCGCCGGCAGGGAAATCGATCGTCGCACGGGCCGGGCCGCGGTGGCGGGAATCGGTGCGAACGGCCTCGAGCCGGAGTCGGCCGCCCGCCTCGGGGGCTTCCACGAGCGAAAGGGCGTAGCCGCGGCGGAATCCCGCCAGCCCCTCGGCGAGGGAGAGGAAGGGGAGGTCGTCGCGCTCACCCGGAATCCCGCGGCGGAATCGACGCTGATCCTCGCTGAGATGGACATGCCCCGTCGGCGGCACCGACCAGCCGATCGTGCCGTCGCATCCATTGATGAACGCCGTTCCATCGGCGAACGTGCGCACGAACACGAACTTGTCGGCCCCGCGCACGAAGAGCGTCGCGCCGTCGACGCCCGGCTTGCGCCCGCCGACATCGGCGGGGACCGGATCGGGCACGCCCCCCGGCCCGTGGTCGACGACGCGGATCGCATACTGTCTGTCGGTCGCCGCGGCCGACGCGCGGACGAGCCTTTCAAGGGCCGCCGAGGCACTGGCCGAGGCGTTGGCCGGGGCAGGGCGGAGGAGGAGGAGGCTGCCGACGGCGAGCACCGCCGCCATGCCGAGCGGCAAGGCCAGCCGGAACGCACGGGATCGGTGGATGGCCGGCGGTGGTACGGACGACTCCGCTTCGATCGTAGCGGCCGAAGCAGAAGCCTCACCGCGCAGCAGATCGATGAGCCGGTCGTGGACGAGCACCGCCCTGGCGAGCCGGCCGGCCACCACGGCAGACTCAGCCACAAGGCGCCCGAGGCGGGCTTCGGCGGCATCGTCGAGCGTGCCATCGAGGTGCCCCTCGATGAGCCGGTCGAGCTCGGTGCCGTTTTCGTCGGGGGGCGCGTTCATGCGAGTCCCGGCTCCCGTTCGATGCATTCCCGGAGCCGATCGCGGACGCGTTGGAGCGCCTTGGCGACGGTGTTGGCCGTCATGCCGACCAGCGGCGCGATCGCCGCCGGCTTGAGGTCGTCACGATAGCGCAGCTCGCACAGCTGACGGGCCTTGCCTTCGAGAAGCCCAAGACACTCGGAGAGGCGGTCGAGGCGCCGATAGTCGTCGGCGGGAATCGCGGCGAACGCCGCGGCGAGCTGCTCGACGGCGGCGCTGTCAAAGCACACCCGGGCGCGGCGGCGCGACCGCAACCAGGTGCCGACCCGATGGCGGGCGATGCCGATCGTCCAAGGGACGAAGGGGCGGGATTCGTCGTAGCTTTCAAAGGATTCGAGAACCGCGACGGCCACGTCCTGGAGGAGGTCGTCGCGCTCGCGGAAATCACGGACGACCGACGTCAGAAACGCCGCCACCGCGGGCTGCGCCAGCGTCCAGCCCCGCGTCACCTGTCGCAGCCGATCGTCCATCGCGCCGCTCCCTCGGGCCTATCTACCTCGGGCCTCTATCCCTTCCTTCGCCGCCGGGAGCCAATCATGACATCGCTCTGCCGAGATTTTTTTGCTGCTCTTTCGCTCCGGGCGCGGGCCTATGTCAGCCGAGGAGCCTCCACGATTGCCGCAGCGTGATCCAAACTCCCCAGGCGAGTGGCAGGCCGACGAGGCACCAAAACGCGATCACGAGCCCCCACGCCGAGTCCTGCGTTGCGCCTGCGGCGGGCGCTTCCCCGCCAGCCATCGGAG
>WLOY01000259.1 GCA_009699015.1 Actinomycetota bacterium
AGTCCGATGCCCTCGGCACCGTTGTCCATGGCAAGCGCGGCGTCAGCGCCGGTGTCGGCATTCGCGCGCACGCCCAGGCGCCGGACATCATCACCCCACGACAGCACCGTTGCCAGGCTCGCCGAAGGCTCGGGACGCTCGATGGCGACAGCGCCGATATAGACGACGCCGGCATCCCCGTCGATCGAGATGACCGACCCGGCCTGGAGAACGTGCTCGCCACACGTGACGGTTCCGGCCACGCGGTCGATGCGCAGGCCGGTTGCCCCGCAGATCGCGGGCAGGCCCATCCCGCGTGCGACGACCGCCGCGTGGGAGGCCGATCCGCCGGTGACGGTCAGGATGCCTGCCGAGGCCATCATTCCGGGAAGGTCGCCCGGCGAGGTCTCGGCCGCGACGAGGATCACCGATTCGCCCGTCTCCGCAATCTCGACGGCTTCCTCGCTCGTGAGCACGATCCGCCCGACAGCAGCACCCGGTGACGCGGCGAGGCCCGTGACGAGCGGCACCTCCTGGCCGGTGAGCCGGGGCTGCGGGTGGAGGAGCTCAAGGACATGGTGCGGCCGAATGGCCCGGACTGCGGTGCGCTCATCGGTGATGCCGCGGGTTGCGAGGTCAACCGCGAGGCTCGTTGCGACCCGCGCGCTCGTGCGCCTGTACTCCTCGAGGCCGACGAGGACGAGTCCCTCGGGCCCGTACTCGAAGTCGACGAGCGCAACGCTGCCCAACCGCCCCTCGAGTTCCGCGAGGACTCCGGTGAGCATCGCCACGCCACCCGGAAGGGATGAGAGCGAGTGGCCGAGCATCTGACGCTCGCCGGTCGAGCGGACGCCATGTCGGAAGGCGCCGTTCGGTGCGAACAGCCCGGATTTCAGGTCGCGGGAGATGGCGTGGCCGTGGCCCGCCTCGTTGTGGTCGGTGACGGTGACCGTCTCGATGTGCAGGCCGAGCGGCAGGTCGACCGGCAACTGCTGCGTGCGGCGCGCCCGTGCGGCGCGCGGCGAGTTCCAGCGGGCGAGCATGGCTGCGGCCCCGGCCGCAAGCTGCTCGCTGACACCGGCGGGGAACGCAGTGGTGCCGCTCGCATCGCAAAGGGCGAGGAGGGGCTCGATACGGTCGGCCGGATCGTCGTGGTCTAGGCCGAGGGCGGCGATCTCGTCGGCCGGAACCCCCAGGGAGTACTCGGCGATGAAGCTCGAGGTCTTCCACCACGCCGCCGTGAGATCGGCCGCCATCTTGGGTCGAAGGCCCGTGGGGATTCGCGCACCCGCTATCCCGATTGCGACGAGGTCCGGGGGAAGGCCGACCGCCCGTACCGGAGCGCTGGCGCTCAGTCGCAGCAGGACGATGCCACCGTCGGGCGTCGTGGATCCGACACCGCGGCCAGATATGGTCTCGAGGAGATTGATGGCCGCGGCCGCACGGTCGACCGTCACCATGCCCGGCACGTTCGGAACCGGCACCGTCAGCCCGGTTGCGACCGGGAGGCCTAGACCGGCGAGGGTCTCCATCTGCACCCCGCGGGTGCAGAGCGATCGCGTGTCGAGGCCGCGCTCGAACCCCAGGCCGAACGGGACGAGGCCGACGTCATCGATCGGCCGGATGGTCACGCGTTATCCATGGCTGCCGGCGACCAACCGCTCTTCGAGCGCCTCGTCGTCGGCGCGAGACATGCCGATGGTGAGGAGCAGTTCCTGGTGCACGTGCATCCAGACAGTGTGGTACGAGTCGATAAGGGGGGATGCGAACCATGCGTTGTCGCCGTCATCGAGATTGGCGAGGGCCAAGGTGAGACGTTCGCGGTAAGGGGCCATGCGCGGGATGTCCTCCGAGAACCGCTTGAGCAGCGGGGCAACCGAGTCGTCGATGTCGTCGAGACGGTCGCGGATCTCTGCGTCGTAGCCGATATCGGAATGGTCATTGACGCTTCCGTCGGGACGGCACTGCCACGCGGTGCACAGGTCGCGCAACTGCCGGTTGACCGGAAGGAACCGGTGGAAAGTCGAGGTGATCCGCTCGCGCTCCGTGGCATCGGGGGCCAGGCAGAGCATCTCGCCGACGAGGGCGGTTCCTGCGGGCAGGGGCATCATGATCGGCCCCTTGACCAGCATCAGCGAAGCCTCGGCCAGGGCCTGCTGCTCCGGCGACGCCTCGCCGCGGGCCATTCCCCTGACGACGATCGAGATGAGCGCGTCGCGCTCCGCATCGCTCAGCACCACGTCAGTCATCGGACCCTCCAGTCGCACATGTCATCGAGCACACTCCCCGTCCTGCGGTTAGGAGCCTATTTATAGAGCACGACTAAAGAAAGCCTTCGGCCGGCATCCAATATTAGGAGATCCTGCGATTATCGTCCCGGGCGGTGCGGATGAGTCTACGATCCCGACCATCACTCGATCCCCAGCAACGCTCCCGAATCCATCAGGAAAGGCCCCTCATGCGCGCAGTCCAACTTCTCGCCTGGCAGACCGAGGCACAGGTCGTCGATGTCCCCTTGCCCACGGCCGGACCCGGCCAGGTGGTCATCAAGGTCGCCGGCGCGGGCGCCTGCCACTCCGACCTCCACATCATGCACATGATGTCCGACGGCATGTTCCCGTGGGGGCCGCCGTTCACGCTCGGGCACGAGAACGCCGGCTGGGTGCACGAGATCGGGGCCGGGGTCGAGGGCTTCAGCGTCGGTGAGCCGGTTGCAGTGCACGGACCCTGGGGATGCGGTGCGTGCAGCCGCTGCAGGTCCGGTATCGACCAGTACTGCTCCGACCAGCTCTCGGCAGCGGGCGACGGCGCCTTCGGCGGCGGGCTGGGCCTGGACGGGGGCATGGCGCAGTACATGCTCGTGAACGATGCCCGCCACCTCGTGCGGATCCCCGGTTCCCTCGATCCCATCGCTGCCGCCCCGCTCACCGATGCCGGCCTCACCCCCTATCACGCGGTCAAGCTGTCCCTGCCCAAGCTCACCCCCGGCACTACCGCGCTCGTCATCGGGGTCGGCGGCCTCGGGCACATGGCCGTCCAGTTCCTCCGCGCGCTCACCGGCGCCACGATCATCGCCGCCGACTCCCGCCAGGAGGCCCTCGATCTCGCCGTCGGCTGCGGCGCCGACGCGACCGTCCTCACGACGAGCGACGACGCTGCCGCGCAGGTCAAGGAGGCCACCCAAGGCCGGGGCTGCGAGGTCGTCCTGGACTTCGTCGGAGTCGATGCCACCCTCGCGCTCGGCGTCGCAAGCGGCCGCCAGCTCGGCGATCTCACCATCGTCGGCGGCGCCGGGGGCACCTACCCCATGGGCCTGTACACCGTGCCCTACGAGATGAACATGCGGTCGATGTACTGGGGCAGCCGCTCCGAGCTCGCAGAGGTGCTCACCCTCGCCGCCCGCGGCGACATTACCGTCACCTACACCGAGTACCAGCTCGAGAATGCGCTGCAGGCATATCACGATCTCGAGGCCGGCAGGGTGAAGGGCCGCGCGGTCATCGTCCCCTAACCGCGCTCGAAGCCCATGCTCCGAGGACGAGTTACTTTCCTTGAACTGCTGAAAGGGTCGTGGTCACGGTGCGATACTGGCCCGTGACCACGA
>WLOY01000026.1 GCA_009699015.1 Actinomycetota bacterium
GGGTGCTGCCGATCGCCGCAGACCTGGGCCTGACTCCCGCGCAGCTTGCTATCGCCTGGGTCCTGCGCAATCCCAATGTGTCGTCGGCGATCATCGGCGCGTCAAGGCCGGAGCAGGTGGCGGAGAACGCGAAGGCGTCCGGCATCGTCCTGCCCGCCGATGCCATCGACGCCATTGACGCGGCGCTCGGCAGTATCGTCCAGACTGATCCTCGGCTCACCTCGTCGCCGAACCCGCGGCCCTAGGCTCACCCGAAGCAGTGAACCACCCGAGAAGGAGCTGAACATGCAGTGGAACTGGCGTTACGAGAAGGCGGACGGCACGGTCGTGTCAGCACTGCCGGAGACCGTGGTGTCGGGCGGATTTCCGTCGCAGTCGGAGGCCGAGTCGTGGATCGGGGAGTCCTGGCGCGACCTGCTCGAGGCAGGCATCGACCAGGTGACCCTGCTCGAGGGAGACCGGGTCGTCTACGGCCCGATGGGCCTGCAAGAGGCCTAACCCGCGAGCCATTTCATCCAGCACCTGGACAGCGAGCAGAATCCGGGCCGAAACGGTCGGAGTTCTCCCGGTTCTCCCAGTTCGCGGGACAAAGGGTTGCGGTGGCTAGGTCTTTGGTGCGCCGCCGCGCTTCACGCGCGGGGGTGGCAGGCGCAGCCTGCGCAACTGGAGCGTTCGCAGCGCCCCGTATAGCAGGATGCCCTTGCGGTCCTTGGGGTCAGGGAACTGCTTCTTCGAGCGCATGCTCAGCTGGACGAGCAGGACGACCATGTCGACCGCGATCATCGCGGTGAAGGCGAAGAAGCCGATCGAGACCCAGGTCTGCACCGTCTGCTGCTTGATGAACCCGAGCAGGAGCACGCCCACTGCGACGAAGATGAAGACCTCGGCGAGCGTGAATCGCGCATCGACGAAGTCGCGGGTGAACGAACGGGCCGCTCCCTGGTCGCGAACCGGCATGTAGCGCTCGTCGCCAGCCATCATCCCCTGTCGCTGGCGAGCTCTTGCGTCGCGGTCGCGCTCACGGGAGGCCTTCTTCGCCGCCTTCGGATCCTTGGGGATCTTGATCTGCTGCTTGCGAGCGGCCTCGGCCTCTCGCCGCGATGGGGTCGGCCGGCCCTTGCCCGCCTCCCCGTCTGCGGGAGCAAGGGTGGCAGGGTCTGGGGTGGGGGTCTGATCACGGCGTCCGAACACGCCTTGAGCCTACTGCCCCTCATGGCGGCTCGCGCCAGCGTCGCATCACGCCCTATTGTTGGGGAACAGGTTTCGGACTAGGGAGAGCAGCAATGGGACTTTGGCAGCGCGCGAGCATGATCTTCAAGTCGAAGGCGAACAAGGCCCTTGACAACGCGGAGGATCCGCGGGAGACCCTCGACTACTCATACGAGAAGCAACTCGAGCTGCTTCAGCAGGTGCGACGTGGCGTGGCGGATGTCGCGACGAGCCGCAAGCGCATCGAGCTGCAGATCCAAGCCCTCGACCAGCAGGTCGCCAAGCTCGAGCAGCAGGCGCGGGCCGCGCTCGCAGCAGGACGAGAGGACCTCGCACGCGAGGCGCTCACCCGAAGCAGTGGCCTGCACCAGCAGGTCGCCGACCTCCAGACCCAACTCGCTGCCCTCCAGTCCCAGGAGGAGAAGCTCGTCACCGCCTCCCAGCAGCTGCAGGCCAAGGTCGAGGCGTTCCGCACGAAGAAGGAGACCATCAAGGCCACCTACTCCGCAGCCGAGGCCCAGACGAAGATCAACGAGGCCTACGCCGGAATCTCATCCGAGCTCGGCGATGTCGGCCTCGCCGTCTCGCGGGCCGAGGACAAGACGGCGCAGATGCAGGCCCGGGCCAGTGCGATCGACGAGCTTGTCGCATCAGGCGCCCTCGAGGACACGACCGGCCTCGGCAAGGACAAGATCACTGCAGAGCTCGAGGCGATGGCGAGCGAGCAGGACGTCAATGCGCAGCTCGCGGCGATGAAGCGCGAGCTCGGCACGGGCGGCAGCCCAGAGGCCATCGGGGGCTGATCCTCGATGGCGAGGACGAGGTACGGCAGCGACCGAGGCCTGACCGCTCGGATGGCCGGCACCATCGTCGGACTTGGTGCCCTCTATGTGGTGCTGGCCGGGGTCCTGTACGCGGTCGGAGTGAATGCGGTCTTCGTCATCGTCATCAGCGCTGCGATGCTCCTCGGCCAGTGGTGGTTCTCCGACTCCCTTGCCCTGACGGCCAGCCGGGCCGTGATCGTGAGCCCGCAGGAGGCGCCCCAACTCCATGCTGTCGTCGACCGGCTTTGCGCGCTTGCCGACATGGACAAGCCTCGGGTCGGCATCGCTGAGACCGATGTTCCCAACGCATTCGCGACGGGGCGGAGCGCGAACCGCTCGGTCATCGTCGTGACGACAGGCCTCCTGCGCCGGCTCGATCAGGAGGAGCTCGAGGGCGTCCTCGCGCATGAGCTCTCCCATGTCGCTCATCGTGACGTCACGGTCATGACCGTGGCGTCATTCACGGCCATCCTCGCCGGATTCATCGCACGCACGGCGATGTGGGGATCGATGGGCCGCGACCGCCGGGACCAGAACGCCGCTGTCGTCTTCATCGTCGTGACCCTCGTGAGCCTCGTCGTCTACGCCGTCTCCTTCGTCCTCATCCGTGCCCTCTCCCGGTATCGCGAGCTGGGGGCCGACCGGGGCGGGGCGCTCATCACCGGTCGCCCGAAAGCGCTTGCCAGTGCACTCCAGAAGATTTCCGGCGACATGGCACAGATCCCGAACAAGGACCTGCGCGCCATGGAGCCGGTGAGCGCCTTTGCCTTCTTCCCGGCACTCGGCGGCGGCCGGAGCTTCAGCCTCGAGGGCATCCTCGCCACGCACCCATCGCTCGACAAGCGGCTTGCCCAGCTCGCGAAGATCTCCGCCGAGCTCGGCGATCGCTGACCCGACATGGGATTCATGGACGCCGTCCTCGGACGCCGCAAGCCCGTGCAGCCGAACCTCGATTCCCTGTTCGCCCTCCCGTCGGCGGCGATCACCCTGCAGGTTGATCTCGACATGATCCCGACCGGGCGCGGCTCGGTCGCCTTCCGGGCACCGGAGGGACGGGCCTTCGCCGACGTGCAGGCCGAGGTCCAGCAGCTCCTCGACGCCGATGCTGGGCCGCCCGTCGAAATCACCGGTGATGAATTCGGCTTCACCTGGATCCTCGTGCAGACCGATCCGGCCGACCTGTCCTCCGTGGTGACCGATCTCCACGCAGTGAACTCGTCGCTCGTCGAATCGGGGTTCGGCCCGCAGCTGCTCTGCTCGCTCGTCTCATTCCGTGACCCGGACGGTCACCCGCTTACACTGGTCTACCTCTACAAGCGGGGTACCTTCTACCCGTTCGCCCCCGAGCCAGGGGCAGGGGAGCGCCGGGACAACATGCTGGAGCTCCGGGTGCGCGACATGCTCCTGCGCGAGCTACCCGTCGAGGCCGATGTCTCACGCTGGTTCGCGGTGTGGGGTGCGCCCGGGCTCTAGGGGTTCGGGTGCCCAGCCGTTGCCTACCCGGGTGCTCCGATGAGGTCCCAGAGGTTTCCGTAGAGGTCCGCGAAGACGGCGACCGATCCGTACTCCTCGCGACGAGGAGCCTCGGTGAAGGCAATCCCCGCAGCGCTCATGCGCGCGTAGTCGATCTCGAAGTCGTCGGTGTTGACGAAGAAGCCGACCCGTCCTGCGTGCTGCAGCCCTATCAGTGACTGCTGCTGCGGGTTCGACGCCTTGGCGAGCAGCACCGTTCGATCGTCACTGCCGACTCGAACCCACCGCTTGCCAGCGCCGAGATCCGTGTCCTCGACCAGCGCCATGCCGACCCGCCCGACGAAGTAGCCGATGGCCTCGTCGTAGTCGGCGACCAGCAGGGCGGTCATGGCCACGGAGAGCACGTTCCGCTAGTCCGTGGCGAGCGTTGCGCCGGGGAGGGCGAGCATCCGGTCGAGGGCGACCCTGGCCCAGTGCGCGGTGTCGGAATCGACCTCGATTCGATTGACGACGCGCCCGGCCACCAGCGACTCGAGAACCCACACCAGATGGGGCAGGTCAATGCGGTTCATGGTCGCGCAGAAGCAGACGGTGCGATCGAGGTAGACGACCTGCTTGTCGGGGTTCATCGAGGCGAGGCGCTTGACGAGGTTGAGCTCGGTCCCGACGGCCCACGCGGTGCCCGGCTCTGCCGCCGCGATCGTCGTGATGATCTTCTCCGTCGATCCCACGTAGTCGGCCTTGACGACGACCTCGTTCGTGCATTCCGGATGGACGATGACGTTGACTCCGGGCACCCGCACCCGCACCTCATCGACCTCATCGGCGGTGAAACGACCGTGCACCGAGCAATGCCCGCGCCAGAGGATCACCTTCGCGGCACGCAGCTCTTCGGTCGAGAGGCCTCCACCCGGCTTGAGCGGATTGAAGACCACACAGTCGTCAAGTGAGAGCCCGAGGTCCAGAACCGCCGTGTTCCGGCCGAGGTGCTGATCGGGCAGGAACAGGACCTTCTCGCCGCGGGCGAAGGCCCACTCCAGGCTGCGCTGGGCATTGCTCGACGTGCAGACCGATCCGCCATGGCGACCGGTGAACGCCTTGATGGCAGCCGTCGAGTTCATGTAGGTGATCGGGACCGTGACGTCCGCGATGCCTGCCTCCGTGAGCACATCCCAGCAGTCCTCGACCTGCGCGATATCGGCCATGTCGGCCATCGAGCATCCGGCTGCGAGGTCCGGAAGGATGACCTGCTGGTCGGGCGAGGTGAGGATGTCGGCACTCTCGGCCATGAAGTGGACGCCGCAGAAGACGATGAACTCGGCCTCGGGGTGGACTGCGGCCTGCTGGGCCAGCTTGAAGGAGTCGCCCGTCACGTCCGCGAACTCGATCACCTCATCGCGCTGGTAGTGGTGGCCGAGGATGAACACGCGGTCACCGAGTGCCGCCTTCGCCGCTCTCGCACGTTCGACGAGCCCTGGGTCCGAGGCCGCGGGCAGGTCGCCGGGACACTCGACGCCCCGCTCACTCGCTGGATCGGCGCCCTTCCCCATGAGGAGGAGGGCGAGGGGGGTGGGGGCAGGATCATGCAGCAGGTCGGACATGGGGACATTCTCCCCCGTGGGGTCTGACATGCGCGAACGGTGGCTGGGAATGTCAAAAGTGGGCGATACGTTGGATTGGACGTACACTCGTGCGAAGACTTCCACCGGAAAGGGACATCCCAATGACGGCTGACACATCGACCGAGGCCGAGGTCATCACCACCGATGGCATCGTGCTCACCGATACCGCTGCGATCAAGGTCAAGACCCTGCTCGAGGCCGAAGGACGCGACGATCTCGCACTGCGCGTGGCCGTCCAGCCGGGCGGCTGCTCGGGCCTTCGATACCAGCTCTTCTTCGACGACCGAAGCCTCGATGGCGATGTCGTCCGCGACTTCGGCGGCGTCGGCGTTGTCACCGATCGAATGAGCTCGCCCTACTTGAGCGGCGCGACCATCGACTTCGTCGACACGATCGAGAAGCAGGGCTTCACGATTGACAACCCCAATGCCGGCAGCTCCTGCGCCTGCGGGGACTCGTTCAGCTAGGGCAGTCATTCAGGAACGAGAGCAGGCATTCAGCGACAAGAAGGCATTGCGCAAGCGGGGCCCGGAGCGATTCTCTCCGGGCCCCGCTGCCTGCCCGGCCCCGAGCCGGTAGGGTCTGCCGACGTGGCCGTCCTCATCACTGGTTCCATCGCAACCGACCATCTCATGACCTTCCCGGGTCGGTTCGCCGACTCCCTAGTCGCCGACAAGCTCGACAAGATCTCGCTGTCGTTCCTCGTCGACGAGCTCGAGGTCCGGCGCGGCGGGGTCGCCCCCAACATCGCCTTCGGCATGGGCTGCCTGGGCTTGAAGCCGGTGCTCGTCGGAGCGGTCGGCCCCGACTTCGCCGACTACGAGTCTTGGCTGCAGCGACATGGCGTCGACACGCGCGGCGTTCATGTCTCCGACTCACGCCACACTGCGCGGTTCATCTGCACCACCGACGAGGAGCAGAACCAGATCGCGTCCTTCTACCCCGGTGCGATGTCAGAGGCGCGCAACATCGAGCTCAAGCCGGTCGTCGACCTGGTCGGCGATGTCGAGGTGGTCCTCGTCGGCGCCAATGATCCCGAGGCGATGCTCCGGCACACCGAGGAGTGCCGGTTCCGTGGCTATGCCTTCGCAGCCGACCCGTCGCAGCAGCTTGCGCGCATGGAGGGCCACGAGATCAAGCCGCTCGTCGAAGGCGCGACCTTCCTGTTCACCAATGAGTACGAGTCGGCGCTCATCCACCAGAAGACCGGCTGGAACGAGCGCGACATCGCTTCGATCGTCGAGACGCGCGTGACAACCCTCGGCCCGAACGGAGCCCGCATCGAGCGTCGCGGTGAGCCGGTGGTCTCCGTCCTCGTCGCCGAGGAGGATCGCCGCGCTGACCCGACCGGCGTCGGCGATGCCTTCCGCGCCGGGTTCCTTTCCGGCCAGGCTTGGGGGCTCAGCGACGAGCGCTCCGCCCAGCTCGGCGCGCTGCTGGCGACCTACGTGATCGAGACGATCGGCACCCAGGAGTACGAGCTCGCGCAGCTGCACTTCCTCGAGCGCATGGCGAAGGCCTACGGCGACGACGCCGCGGCCGACGTCGAGCCGCACGTCTCCTGCCCGAGGCCGTAGCCTTCGACATGCCGGTCGAGCCGCCCCCGAGCGACTGGCTCCTGCCGGACCCGCGAGATTGCGAGCCCGGCGCGAATGTCGTGGGAGCCGGGGCTGACCTCGAGCCCGGGACCCTGCTCGCCGCCTATCGCCGCGGCCTGTTCCCGATGCACCTTGATGACGGGGCGATCGGCTGGTGGTCGCCCGACCCGCGGGGCATCCTTCCGCTCGAGGGCCTGCGGGTGACGAGCTCGATGCGACAGTCCGCGCGCAGGTTCGAGGTGACGTTCGACGGGTCGTTCGATGAGGTCATCGCGGCGTGCGGCGACCGGCCGGAGGGGGAGCGTTGGATCAACGATGACATCCGGGACGCCTTCACCCGCCTCCATGAACTCGGCTGGGCGCACTCCGTGGAGGTGCGCAGGGCCGGTGTCCTCGTCGGCGGTCTCTACGGGGTTGAGGCGGGCGGGCTGTTCGCCGGGGAATCGATGTTCCATCGCGAGCGTGACGCCTCGAAGGTCGCCCTCATGGCCCTCGTCGCACGGTTGCGCGACTGCGGTGGGCGCCGCCTGCTCGACGTCCAGTGGGCGACTGAGCACCTCACCTCGCTCGGCGCGGTGGAGATCCCCCGGGATGACTACCTCGATGCCCTGGCCGGCGTCATCGGCGAGGCACCCTGCCTGTCGGGCTAGCCGGCGGGCGTCAGGGCCACGAGGTACGCGCATCCGGCGCCCTCGTCCGGCGGCGGCTCGGACCCGACGAAGGTGAACCCCTTGAGCCGGCACCACGCCGGGATGTCGTAGGCGGCAGCCGGATCGTCCGCGAGGACTCCGATCACCTGACCCGGCGGGGCCGCCTGAGCGGCTCGATTCAGTGCGATCACGGGCAACGGGCAGCGCTGCCCCCGCTCGTCCAGCCAGAGGCCGACGGTCACCGGAGTGGCATCTTCCCCCGAGTCGTGCGACGAGCCCGGTGACATCAGGAGTCACCGCGAACGTGGGCGGCGACGAGGGGAAGCTCGCTGATGAAGGCGTCGACGGTCGCCTCGGTGCATCCGAACGGAAGCGATACCCGGACGTTGCCGCCGGTGAAGGCCCCCATCGCGGCTAGGACGTGGCTGGGGCGCTGGCTCTCGGCCACGCACGCGGAGCCGCTCGCGACGGCGAAGCCGCGTCGATCGAACTCGGTCACGATGGCCTCGCCGGAGGAGTAGAGCACGGAGAACGTGAGGATGTGGGGGAGCCGGTCGACCGGGTTGCCCAGGACTTCGACATCGGGGACCCTCGACGCGGCCGCCCGAATGCGATCGATGAGGCCGTGCGCGCGATCGGCCTCGGCGCTCGCCCGGGGGAGGACGTATTCGAGGGCGGATGCGGCAGCCACGGCGGCCGGGATGTCGGGGAACCCGCCGATCCAGCCGCGTCCGCCCTGATCGGGAGCCTGCCAGCGAGCCCGGCGGCGGACGACGAGAATGGCGACGCCCGCAGGCCCGGACCAGTCGCGGGCCGAGGCGATGAGGGCCGTCCAGCCGCGGGGGAGGGGAGCGCGGCCGATGAGCTGACCCGCATCGACGAGGAGTCCGGCGCTGCCGCCCCGCGTGGCACGGTCTGCGATCACCGAGACGGGTTGAGTCGTGCCGACCTCGGCATTCGCCGCCTGGAGGCAGCCAAGGGCGCCGCGAGTCCCAATGAGCGCTGCGGCAAACGCCCGGGCGTCGACGCAGCCGAACTCGTCGACATCGACAAGGACGGAACCGGGGTGCTCGTCGGCTAGGTCGAGGAGCATCGCCGTCTCGACTCGCCCGGCAACGAGACCGCCCCGGTGGCCATGCACGGCAGCGCGGGCGGCGATGGCCGTCGACGGCGCGAAATGGACCTCCTCGGCCGAGATCGGATCATCGGAGACGGACGAGAGGCTCGCCGCGATGCTCGTGCGCGCGGCATCGAGCAGGATGCCCGCCTTGCGTCCGGCGTGGTGCAGGCGCGTGGGGTCGGCCCAGGCCTGGGACTGGGCGATTGCCCCTGCGGATCGCGCCGAGTCGAGCACCGGCTGGCCGCCCACCGCATCGAGGTAGCCGTCCGGGCTAGGCGGAAAGTCCTGCACGTTGGTCAAGATAGCCGAGATCGGGTCATGCCCCCGCCGCTTGCACGGTCATGGTCTCCGGGGTCGTCCGTGGGAGGTCGAAATCACAGCGGGGTCACCAAGCCACCAAGGGGCAGGTGCGCTAGTCTCGTGCTCACGTCATTGCCCGTGAGGATGACCGATTCTGCAAGCACCGGCGCGACCAATCGAGCCACTAGAAAGGCGAAACGTGGGTTCCACTGAGCTTGTGCCGTCAGACGCTCGGCGCCGCCGCAGGCGAGGTGTCATCCTCGCCGTCGGCGTGATCGCAGCCGTGGTCGTACTGAGCGGCTGCACTGTGAACGAGTCGCTCTTCTTCGACCTCCCGGAGCCCGCGTCCAAAGAGGCCACCATCACCCAGAATCTCTGGCAGGGGTCGTGGATCGCAGCCTGGGCCGTCGGCGCCTTCACCTGGGCGCTCATGCTGTGGGCCGCCGTGGCATACCGCCGCCGGCACCGCGACGAGGTGCCCGAGCAGACCAAGTACAACCTGCCGATCGAGATGCTCTACACGCTCGTTCCGCTCGTCATGATCCTCGGCCTGTTCTGGTTCACCGCGAAGGACCAGAGCGAACTGCTCACCTTGGAGAACGATCAGCAGCACACGGTGAACGTGGTCGGTTTCAGGTGGGCCTGGGGCTTCAACTACCTTGACGAGGGCGTCTACACAATCGGCCTGCCGGTCGGCTCCGGTACCACGAACGATCCGGCCACGCTCGTCCTCCCGGTCAACGAGAAGGTGCGGTTCGAGCTCACCTCGCCCGACGTCATCCACTCGTTCTGGGTCCCTGCATTCCTGTTCAAGATGGACGTCATCCCGGGCAAGACGAACGTCTTCGAGCTCACCCCGGACAAGGTCGGCACCTACGTGGGCAAGTGCGCGGAGCTTTGCGGCGTTGACCACGCACGGATGCTCTTCACCGTGAAGGTCGTCGAGCGGCCGGAGTTCGACGCGTACATCGCCGACCTCAAGGCCAAGGGACAAACAGGAACGTTGGACACCGGTCGCACAACAGACGCCGGTCAGGCACCAGATGAGAGGACGCTATGACGATCCTGGGCGACAGAGTCACCGCGCCGTCCGCGGCGGGCCCCGCGACACCGATCGTGCGAAAGAAGAGCCCCGGGGCGATGGTCGTCTCGTGGATCACGTCGACCGACCACAAGGTCATCGGCTACATGTACCTCATCCTCGCGACCTTCTGGTTCTTCCTCGCCGGGGCAATGGCGTTGGCGATCCGGGCTGAGCTCGCCGTCCCGGGCCTGCAATTCGTGTCACTCGAGCAGTACAACCAGCTCTTCACGATGCACGGCACCATCATGCTGTTCCTCTTCGCGACCCCCCTCTACGTGGGCTACGCCAACGTCATCATGCCGCTGCAGATCGGTGCCCCGGATGTCGCGTTCCCGCGGCTGAACATGCTGGGATTCTGGATGTTCTTCTTCGGTGGCATCACCGTGGCAGCGGGTATCTTCACCCCCGGCGGCGCCGCATCCTTCGGCTGGTTCGCGTACGCCCCGCTCAGCAACGCGGTCAACTCGCCGGGCGTGGGCGGCGACTTGTGGCTGCTCGGCCTCACGATCGGTGGCCTCGGCACCATCCTTGGCTCGGTCAACTTCATCACGACTATCTTCTGCATGCGTGCGCCGGGCATGACCATGTTCCGCATGCCGGTCTTCACCTGGACCATCTTCGTCACCGCGCTGCTCGTGCTCATTGCCTTCCCGATCCTCGCGGCGGCGCTGGTGGTCGCCTTCGTGGACAGGCACTACGGGGCGGTGGTGTTCGCCTCGGAGAACGGGGGCGCCATCCTCTGGCAGCATCTCTTCTGGTTCTTCGGCCACCCCGAGGTCTATATCCTCGCGCTGCCGTTCTTCGGCATCGCGAGCGAGATCATCCCAGTGTTCTCCCGCAAGCCGATCTTCGGCTACAAGGGCATCATCTTCGCGACGATGAGCATCGGGGCGCTCTCCGTGGCGGTGTGGGCCCACCACATGTACGTCACCGGATCGGTGTACCTGCCGTTCTTCGCGCTCATGACCATGCTTATCGCCGTGCCGACGGGGGTGAAGTTCTTCAATTGGATCGGCACCATGTGGCGAGGCTCGGTGAGCTTCGACACGCCAATGCTCTGGACCATGGGCTTCCTCATCACCTTCCTCTTCGGTGGGCTGACCGGAATCATCCTGTCTGCACCGCCGCTGGACTTCCATGTGTCGGACAGCTACTTCGTGGTCGCCCACTTCCACTACACGGTGTTCGGCACCGTCGTCTTCCTCTTCTTCGCAGGCCTGTACTTCTGGTGGCCGAAGATGACGGGCAAGATGCTCGACGAGCGGCTCGGGAAGATCCACTTCTGGCTCCTGTTCGTCGGATTCCAGGTCACCTTCCTCATCCAGCACTGGCTCGGGGTGCAGGGCATGCCCCGCCGCTACGGCGACTACCTACCGGCTGACAACTTCGAGCTGTTCAACACCATCTCCACGGTAGGCGCGGCAATTCTCGGCCTATCGTCCCTGTTCTTCTTCTGGAATGTCATCAAGACCACGCGAAGCGCACCGAAGGTAACGGTCGATGATCCCTGGGGATGGGGCGCATCCCTTGAGTGGGCGACCTCGTGCCCGCCGCCCCGGCATAACTTCACCACCTTGCCGAGGATCCGGTCGGAGCGGCCGGCGTTCGACCTCCACCATCCTGAGCTAGCGGCCGCAGCTCACAGCCCCGCCGTCGAAGGATCCCTCAAGTGAAGATCGAAGGCCTGCTTTTCGCGATGGGGGCGGTGTTCTATGCAGTCGTCGCCGCCATCTACTGGTACTTCAGCCGTGACCAGATCGGCACCACCGCGCTTGCCCTGACCGGCGCTCTCGCGTTCCTCGTCGCTTTCTATTCCCTGTACACCTCGAAGCGGGTGTATCCGCGGCCCGAGGATCGCCTCGATGCGGAGGTCGAGGAGGCTGACCCAGAGTACGGGTTCTTCAGCCCGCACTCGTGGTGGCCGCTCATCCTCGGGTTCAGCACGATGGTCATCGTCTTCGGTCTCATCTTCGCCGTCTGGCTCATCGTGCTCGGAGTGTTCGTTCTCTTCATTGCGCTGATCGGTTGGATGTTCGAGTACTACCGCGGAGCCTTCGCGCACTAGGCGTCATTGGGTTGTCGGCTTCGAGCGTGGGACTCGAGCGGCGACCTAGACGCTTCTGTTGTTATCCTTAATCCAAAGTACGCACGTTTGCTGCCTGGATCCGGGCAGGTTCCCGGCGCGGAATTCTTTGACTTCGGGGATAAGCGGATGTCGTCATGGAGGGAGACGGGTGAAGGGCGTTGCTGTGCACGTTCCTCGGCAGATGGCGTTCATCATGACGCCGGTGCTTCTGGCGGCGTGCGGAGCGTCCCTGCAGATTCCCAGCGTGACGCTCGAGACATCAACCGGCGAGGTTGCATCCGCGGCATCCATCACGGCCCGACCGAGTGGGTCCACCCCGGTGAAGCCCGGCGAGCCGATCATTGTGACGGCGTTTGACGGCCACCTTTCCAGCGTCGATGTCATCGGGCCGAAGGGTCCGCTACCGGGCACGCTCTCTGACGACGGAACCCGCTGGCAGGCAGATGTCCGGTCCCTCAGATACGACAGCACGTACCGTGTCGAGGCCACGGCGATCGATGCTCGAGGAGTCGCAACCACGACGACAAATGAATTCAGCACCATCGCGCCCACGAAATTCTTCACCGGCGAGGTGGTGAGCCCCGCCGCGGGGGCGATGGTCGGTGTCGGAATGCCGGTGATCGTGAATTTCGACCGACCGATCAAGAACCGTGCAGCGGTCGAGGCAGCACTGATCGTCCGCACCCCGACCTCGATTGAAGGCGCTTGGGCTTGGCGCGACGGATCGACGGTTGAGTTCCGACCGAAGTCCTATTGGCCGGGAAACATCGCCGTCGAGGTTGCGGCGAATTTCCAGGGCCTGGAGTCGAGCAACGGGGTGTACGGCAGGGGCGGGCTCGAGTCGGCCTTCAAGATCGGTCCCTCCATGGTGACAAGGGTGAATGCCCTGACCCATGAAGCGCAGGTCAGTCGTGATGGAGCCGTGATTCGGACGATTCCGATCACGACGGGCAAGCTGGGCTTTGAGACGAGATCAGGAACAAAGGTCATCGTGAGCAAGGAACGTACGAGGATCATGGATGCTGCAACGGGCGGCACCGATCGGAGCGACCCGGAGTACTATCGACTGACGGTCGAGTACGCCATGCGCGTCACCTACTCGGGTGAGTTCGTCCACGCCGCTCCGTGGTCGGTGGGTTCGCAGGGCCGGGCGAACGTCAGTCACGGATGCATTGGCATGAGCACGTCCAATGCGCAGTGGTTGTACGACCAGACCATGGTGGGGGACATCGTTGAGGTGACCGGTACCTCAAACGTGCAGGATCTCGGCAACGGGATAACCGTGTGGAATGAGGCGTGGCCGGAGTGGTTGGAACGCTCTGCCACGGGGAGTGTGAGCACGGTGTCGACCGGCACGCCAGCCGCGTCAGACAAGGCCGGCGGCGGCATCGCCGTCGTGCCCTCGGAGCGGCCGAGTCCCTCTCAGAGCGCCCCGGGATCCGTGGTGCCCGGCGTACCGGGTCTCGTGGTGCCGAGTGACATAGCGTCGCCGTCAGCGTCCCCGAGTCTTCCTGCCCTGTAGCCCCCACGATCGAGTGGCCATGGCTGTCGTTGATGGGTACGCCGTGGGCGAAGTCCGGTTCGTAGTTCCCTGAGGCAGCGAGGTTGAGCGCCGCTCAGCAGGGTCTCGTCACTGCCGGACCGACTTGAACCCTGCTCCGTCGTAGTGTCCGTCGCTCAAGGGCATTCTTGACCGGTTGCCTAGGAACGACAAACCCGTGTGGATATGAGTGAGGGGCCAGACCCTGTTCGGTCTGACCCCTCACTCATAGCGTGCTAGTGCTGGGAACGTTCCGCCAACTGCTCCGCGTTGGTCTCGGGCATGCCCGGGTGGTGCAGGACACCGCCGTGGAAGGGGTTGATCTGGTCGGCGTCCTCATAGTCGTGCAGCGGTGCCTCAAGCGCTGCCTCGTGAGCCACGTGATGTTCCGCCGCCTCGATCTCCGCAGCACTCGGCTTCGCGATGTTCTCGGCGTAGAAGAAGCCACTGAGCTTGTGCTGGACGTTTTGGAGATGGAAGCGCTTGTTGCGGACTCCTGCCGCATCACGACGCTCCGGTGCGGGCAGCGGAGCGATGTCTGTCTTGCTCATGATGACGGCCTTCTCCTTGATGGAGATGGGCTCGTGAACCTCGATGAACTCGCCGTGGGGCAGGCGCAGGATGCGCCCCGACTCGTACCCATGGAGGAGCTTGTCACGGTCCCGACGCTGCAGGCCCAGGCAGATGCGGCGTGTCAGGACGAACATGAGCGGCGGGATGACGAAGATCGCTATGCGCAGGAACCAGGTGATCGAGTTGATCGTCAGGTCGAAACTGGTGGCGATGACGTCATTGCCACCGCCGATCCACAGCAGGCCGTAGAAGGTGATGGCCATGACGCCGAAGCCGGTCCTCGTCGGGTTGTTCCGCGGCCGGTCGAGGAGATGGTGCTCCTTCTTGTCTCCGGTAACCCACGCCTCGATGAAGGGGTAGAGGGCGAGCCCGGTGAAGAGGATGCCGGGCACGATGACCGCAGGAATGAGCACATTCCAGGAAATAGTCCACCAGTCGAAGAGATTGGTCTCCCAGTTCGGCATGATGCGGAGGGCTCCGTCGAGGAAGCCCATGTACCAGTCTGGTTGCGACCCGGCACTCACCTGATCCGGCATGAATGGCCCGAAGATCCAGATGGGGTTGATCGTGACGAGACCGCCGATGAGGGCGATGATCCCGAAGACGATGAAGAAGAAGCCGCCGGCCTTCGCCATGTAGACGGGCATGAGCGGGTATCCCACGACATTCTCGTTCGTGCGGCCCGGTCCGGGGAACTGGGTGTGCTTCTGGGTCCAGACGAGCATGAGGTGGACCGTGACGAGCGCGAGGATCAGGCCCGGGATGAGCAGGATGTGCACCGAGTAGAGCCGGGAGATGAAATCGCTTCCGGGGAACTGTCCGTCGAAGAGCAGGAAGGTTGCCCAGGTACCGATCACGGGTATCGCCTGGGCGATGCCGCGGGTGATCTGCAGGCCGGTCCCGGAGAGCAGATCGTCTGGCAGGGAATAGCCCGAGAACCCGGCGACCAGCCCCAGGGTGACGAGCACCACGCCGATGAGCCAGTTGAACTCGCGGGGCTTGCGGAACGCACCGGTGAAGAACACCCGGAACATGTGGACCGCCATTGCCGCGATGAAGATGAGCGCGGCCCAGTGGTGCATCTGCCGGATGAGCAGGCCGCCGCGGATATCGAAGGAGATGTCGAGTGACGACGCGTACGCCTCGGACATGAGGATGCCCTTGAGCGGCACGTAGGAACCGTCGTAGACGACCTCGATCATCGACGGCTTGTAGAAGAACGTGAGGAAGGTGCCCGTGATGAGCACGACGATGAAGCTGTAGAGGGCGATTTCCCCGAGCATGAAGGACCAGTGGTCCGGGAAGACCTTGCCCAGGCTCCTCGCGAGGAACTTGTTGCTGCCGACACGCTGGTCGACATAGGTGGCGACCCCGCCGCCAGCCTTTTCGATCGGGCTTGCCTGGCTCATCCACGCTCCCAGAAACTTGGCCCTACGGGCTCTGCGAAATCGGACCTTGCTATGAGGAATCCTTCCTCATCCACGCCAATCGGCAACTGCGGCATGCGCCGTGCCGCAGGACCGAACACCACGTTGCCCGCATCGGCGAGATCGAAGGTGGACTGGTGGCAGGGGCACAGGAGGTGGTGGGTGCGCTGCTCGTACAGGGCGATCGGGCAGCCCACGTGGGTGCAGATCTTCGAGTAGGCGACGATGCCCTGGTAGTCCCAGCCATCGCCCTGCTGAGCCCTGATGTCGCTCGGGTCCATGCGTACGAGGATGATCGCGGCCTTCGTGCGCGCGTTCATGTTGCCCTCGAGCTCTTGGACCTCCTCGAGATCCTCCGGAATACCGGAGACGAGGCCGCCGATCGGCAGGTCCTCGGGCTTGATCGGCATGAGGCTGGGGTCGGTGACGATGCGCAGGCCGTCGTGCCAGAGGGTGACGGACAAGAGGTCCGCTGGGCTCGGGCTGCCGGCCGGTGCCGTCCACAGGTCGCGCAGCGTGATGAGGAGGGGAATCGGGAAGAGCGCCAGCGCCCCGATGAGCGTGCGCCTGATCAATTTGTACTTGGCAAAGCCTGATTCGGACTTGCCTCGGTCGTAGTTGGCGAGGGCTTCCTGCTCGGCGGACGCAGGTGACGCCAGCTCGTGACGATTCTGGACGACCTCGACATCGGGCATGAGCTTCTTCGCCCATTGGATGGCCCCGGCTCCGATGAGGAAGATGGCTGCCCCGAGGGTGAGCCCGAGGACGAACGTGCTGGCTCCGACATCACCGAACACGGGGACGTACATCGTGGAGGTCTTGTCGATCGTCACGTAGGCGACGACGAAGGCGATGGTGAGCAGCATGGACAGCATGAACATGCCCGCAACCTGACGCTCGGCGCGACGTGCCGCCTTCGGGTCGGTGTCGGTCATGCGCAGTGCGTGCGGAACGTCGGCCACGGGGGAGTAGCCCAGACGCTCCGGAGCGTCGCCGTGCGAGTCGTGGGGAGTGAGATCGCTCATCGTGCCTTGATTCCGATCCAGACGGCCGCTCCGATGAGAGCGGCGAAGACGGCGGTCCACAGGAACAGACCCTCGGTGACGGGACCGACGCGGCCAAGGGACAGGCCACCCGGGTTGGGAGCGACCTGCAACTCGCTCACGTAGGCGATGATCGCCTTCTTCTCCTCGACCGGCAGCGTGCCGTTCGAGAAGACCGGCATGCTCTGCGGCCCGGAGACCATGGCTTCGTACATCTGCTGGGGAGTGGCCTCCATGAGGCTGGGGGCGTACTTGCCATAGGTGAGCGCGCCTCCCTGGCCTGCTGCCTGATGGCACTGGGCGCAGTTCACCCGGAAGAGCACGCCGCCCTCGGCGATGTCAGCGTCCTCGTAGTCCAACTGCTCCGCGGTCGGAATCGCCGGGCCAGGAGCGAGTGATGCCACGTATGCGGCGAGCTGAGCGGTTTCGTCGGCGCTGTACTGCGGCTCCTTGGCGACGGCCTGGGCCCCGGGTGCTGCGAGCGGCATGCGCCCGGTTGCCACCTGGAAGTGGACTGAGGCGGCTCCGACGCCGATGAGCGTGGGCCCATTCGCCGAGCCCTCGGCCTGCATGCCGTGGCAGGACGAGCACCCCGTGAGGTAGAGCTTGTTCCCCTCGTCAATCGCGACCTGCCCGGCGTCAGCCGCCTGAGCGGTCTGGGCGCTGGAGATGGCAGCGTACGCACCTCCGACCGCCACGAGTGCGATTGCGAGAAGCGAGGGGGCGAACAGCGGGCTTCTTCGGCGTGCGGCGAGGAACTTCACCTTCGATCGAACCTTCCTGCAGGGGGAGTCGTCGGATGAGGGGTGGGGCCGTTACTTGAGGATGTAGATCATGAAGAACAGCGCGATCCAGACGACGTCGACGAAGTGCCAGTAGTACGACACGACGATTGCCCGAGTTGCCTGATCGTGCGTGAAGCGCTTAGCGACGTAGGTGGTCGCGAGGACGAAGAGGAAGGCGATGAGGCCACCGGTGACGTGCATGCCGTGGAACCCGGTCGTGAGGTAGAACACCGAGCCGTAGGCGTTCGACGAGAGCGTGAGCCCCTCTCGCACGAGCTCCGTGTACTCCATGATCTGGCCACCGATAAAGAAGGAGCCCATGAGGAAGGTGATGATGAACCAGCGGCGCAGCCCCTTGACGTCGCCACGCTCTGCGGCGAAGACCCCGAGCTGGCACGTCACCGACGAGAGCACGAGGATCGTCGTGTTGATGCCCGAGAACGGAATGTTGAGCAGGCTGGTCTCCTCGGCCCATAGGCCGGGGTTCACCGCTCGCAGCGTGAAATACATCGCGAACAGGCCCGCGAAGAACATGAGTTCGCTGGACAGCCAAACGATGGTCCCAACCGCCACCATGTTCGGTCGGTTCGCAGGTGCATGGTTGTACGCCGGGGGCGCTGTCGTCACTGTTGCCACAGGGGGAGTCTGGCAGATCGGCGAGGTTGACGCGCTGTGACCCCCCGCATGGGTGGCAGGAATCGTGGCGGCGGCGAACCATGGCAATCGAGGCTGGCTAGAGTTCCTCCTGTGAGCGATGCGCATGCCCCGCAGGATGGCCCGAGCCGACCCATTCGAGTGCTCGTCTACAGCGACGACAGGTCGATACGCGACTCAGTACTGCTGGCCCTCGGTAAGAGGCCCGCTCCGGAACTCGGCGACGTCACATATGTTCAGTGCGCCACTGAGCCCGCCGTGATCGCTGAGGTCGACCGGGGCAAGCTGGACCTGCTCATCTTGGATGGGGAGGCTTCCCCCGCCGGCGGTATGGGCATCGCCCGGCAGGTCAAGGACGAGATCTTCCATTGCCCCCCGGTGCTGCTCCTCATCGCACGGCCTCAGGATGCCTGGCTCGCGACCTGGTCGCGGGCTGAGGCGGTAGCGTCTCGCCCGGTGAATCCGATGTCCCTTGCCCAGACGGTCGCGAGCCTGCTCCGGCAGCGCGTGTCCGTGACCTCCTAGCCGGCGAGCGGCGATCGTGGCGAGTTGGCCGCAGGTCCTGCGTGCACTGACGAAGGGCGAGGACCTCACTGCTGACGAGGCGGCGTGGGCCATGAACTCGATCCTCGAGGGCTCTGCCACCGAGGCCCAGATCGGCGGGTTCGCCATGGCGCTTCGGGCGAAGGGCGAATCGGCAGCGGAGGTCGAGTCCTTCGTCACCGTCATGCTCGCGCACGCGAAGCGCGTCGACCACGACTTCATAGCGCTCGATGTCGTTGGCACCGGCGGTGACGCCTCGCACTCCGTGAACATCTCGACCATGTCGGCCCTCGTCGCGGCCGCCGCTGGCGCCCCGATCATCAAGCACGGAAATCGGGCTGCATCATCCTCCACGGGCACGGCCGACGTCCTCGAGGAACTCGGCGTGCAGATCGGACTCGAACCGGCGCAGGTCGCGGAGTGCGCGCGGGAGGCGGGCATTGGATTCTGCTTCGCACCCCTGCATCACCCGGCGATGAAGTTCGCGGCGCAGGCGAGGCGCGACCTCGGGGTCCCCACGCTCTTCAACATCCTCGGACCCCTCGCGAACCCAGGGCTTGCCGAGGCCGCGCTCGTGGGATGCGCGGACGCGGCCCGTGCCGCGGTCATGGCGGATGTCCTCCACCGCCGGGGCGTCAAGGCACTTGTTGTTCGCGGAGACGACGGGCTCGACGAGATCTCGACGGTGACGACGACCACCGTCTGGGATGCAACCGGGGCGCAGATCCAGCGGGTGACCTTCGACCCCCACGACCTCGGCATCGAGTCGGTGGATCCGCAACTGCTCGTCGGCGGCGATCGCGTGCGCAATGCCGACCTGCTGCGCAAGGCGCTGTCCGGCTCCGGCGAAGGACTCGGGCCAGACCGTGAGCGTGTCGCAGCGATCCGCGATGTGGTGGCCGTGAACGCGGCCGCCGCGCTCGTCGCCTACGGGGCGGCCATCGGCGAGCCGACCGAAGGCACCCTCGCGGAGCGGGTCGGGGCCCAACTGCCTCGCACCCGGCAGATCATCGAGAGCGGGGCCGCGATGCAGGTACTCGAGGCCTGGGTCCGGCTCGGCAACCGGCTCACCGCCTAGCCCATTCCCACGGTCGACATCTCACCGACTCCTGCGCGGAGGGGGCCTCAGGTGAGGACGGAGTCACATGAGGTCGAGAACGTGAGCAGTGGTTTGCAGTGCGCCGAGGACCCAGCCCTGGTTGAGCGATAGGGCGTCACCGCAGACGAAGAGACGTCGGCGGTCGAGCGGCGCGATGAGCTCCCTCGTCATCTTCCACGGTTCGACGCCTGGCCCCCACAGCGGAATATCACTGCCGATTGACGTATCGCCCCATCGCACCCCGCGTCCGTCGATGGGCAGGGGAACGGCGATGCCGTGCATCTCGCTCAGCGCATCGGTGACCTCGCGAATGACGGCGGCGTCGAGTCGCCCGCCCGCTTGCTCCGTCGGCGAAGACTCCAGCGAGGGGAACGTATGAAAGGCGTGTCGCCCGAAGGAGTAGCTCGCCATGATGAGCGAAGCGCCGCTCGGGTCTTCCTGCAGGTAGATGGTTTGACGAAGTGGCCCATCGCTCACTGACCTGCCCGGCTCGAGTCCGAGATCCCTCCACCATGGGCGGTCGTAGGCGAGATAGATCTTGATGGATTCGTTCTCGATCAGGTGGCTCAAGGCGCGACTGAGCACCGCTGATTGCTGGAGGATCGGACTGTTGAACCAGAGCCTGCGCATGGACGATCCTGACTGGGCGAGGATGACGGACCCAGCGCGAACTGTGCGCGTCTCGGATTCCGGTCCGATGCCGAAGTGGACGGTGAGCCCGCCTGCTGACGTTGGGTCGTCAGTGATGGAGATGGCCTGCCACCCCAGGTGTATGGCCACGCCCGCCGCGCTGGCGCGATCTGCCAGGGTCAGGGGTATTCGCTGCATGCCGCCATCGAGCCCCATGTAATCGGCATCGGACACCGCGAGGACGGTGCCAAGCCATTTGCTCGCTGATAGATCGGCGAGTTCGTAACCGATCCAGTCCTGGACGAAGGCGGCGCCCTCAGCACCGAACTCGGCCTCAAGGAGCTCGCCCGCAGTGATGAATGACAGCTTGGTGCCGTGATGGCGCAGGCCGTCGAGCCAATCACCGGTCTCATCACCGCCGACAGTCGAGAGGTCGTGCAGGCCCACCGACGCGGCGAGGCGCGTGAAAAAGGCGTCAGGCGGAAGTGCTGCGAGGTCTGCACGCATTTGGTAGGGAAACTGCCCTGCGTGGGTCACATCGCGTCGGCGCAGCCGAGTTCCGCGGAGCCTGACGAAGTTGCTCGGTGCCGATGCCGGGGCGGGGTGGGTCGTCAAGCCCAGTTCTTCGATGAGATCTAGGGTTGCCCGATGCTGGAATGGGGTGCGCATGCCGCCTAGTTCGGCCATTTCGTTCTCGACCGGCGGAACGGGGACGGACCAGAGCCGGCCTCCGATGCGGGATCGCGATTCGAATACGGCAATGGACTTGGTCGGATAGCGTGCCGCGAGCCGGTGGGCGGCAAGAGTCCCTGCCACGCCGGCTCCGATGATGACGATGTCGATGGATTGGCCCTCGGCCGGTCCCCTCGTCCGGCGTCCGACGAGCAAGCCCGTACCGATGCCTGCGGCGCCCGCCGTGGCGGCCGCGAGGCCGATGTCAATGCCCTCCACGTCGTCGCTGGCGCTGCGACCCCACTGGCGCCCGGCAACGAGCCCGGATCCGATCCCCACCGAGGCAGCCACCGCTGCGGCGATGAATGAACGACGTTCCAGCCCCGGCACGGACGAAGCCTAGAGCCGTTGCGCGCCGACTCGCAGCAGGCCATGACTCGCCCGCCGTTCGACATGAGTGACATGCGGGAGGCGGCGCCGGATACGCCAAGGCGCTCGAGGAAGTGGGGTGCTTGGGTTGTCAGGCGGTGCGGATTCTTGTCACCGGCAGCTCTCGTGCCCCGATCGGTCGCTGTTCGCCGGACCGGACGTGGCGTGAGTGCCACTGGTAGTCGCCCGCGGCCGGCGCCGAATCGCGCATGACGTGCTGAACCCGCGAAAGCCGGAGTGCGAGCTCGCCGCCGCAGGCGACCGGCAGCGAGAGCGGCACTGCGGCCTCGACGAGCCGGGCCCCCTCGAGCCAGGCGCTGATGGCGTCGGCCTCCTCGGCAAGGCCCGACGTGGCGAGGGTTCTGGTCGAGGTGACGTGGTCGGCGGAGCGCCGCAGTGCGTCAAGGGCTGGCCTTGGATCGACCCCGCGGTCGACCGTGACTGCCCCGGCAAGGGAGCCGAAGCGGATGCAGTGGATCTCCCAGCCGCCCTCAGGAGTCTGCTGAGCGGCGAGGATCTCGGGGTTCGCCGCGAGCATCGCGAGCCGCTGGGTGCGGACACTGGCGTGGAGGTAGGCCGCGAGGCGATCGCGCCAGCCGGCGGCGTCCTCGAACCGGCCCGCCTCCGAGAGTTCTGCCATGCGCCCTGAGCAGGCCTCGATCACTGCCCGGGCATTGCCGGCCATCGCCTGCTGGGCTCCTTGGACGAGGTCGTCGTACGCGCTCGTGTTGCCCGAGGCGGTGCACGGGGCCGGGCAGGTGCCGAGCTCGGCGCGAACGCAGCCGGGAGTCTCGGTTCGGGGCCGGCGGGCGATCTTGGCGGTGCAGGTGCGCAGCGGAAAGGCGAGGGCCAGCGCCTCGGAGGCGAAGTGGGCCGCGCCGGCGCTCGGGAAGGGGCCGAGGTAGCGGGCGCCGACTGAGGAGTCGTCGAGCACTGCGCGGACGACAGAGAGCCGTGGTGCGTGCTCAGCCGTGAGCTTGAGCCAGACCTGCTTCTCCGGCCGCTTCGAGCGATGGTTGTAGCGCGGCTGATGCTCGGCGATGAGCCGCAACTCGCGCACGCGTGCCTCGAGGGTGCTCGCGCAGACGATCGGTGTCACCTCGTGGGCGATGCCGACCATCTCGGCCATGCGGCGCCTGTTCTCGGACGCCGTGAAGTAGCCGCGCACCCGGGTGCGGATGCTCTTCGAGGTACCGATGTACAGGGCGGTGCCTGTCTGGTCCTTGAACACGTAGACGCCCGGTGCATCAGGCAGGCCGTCTGCGAGGTGTCGCTTGCTTCGCTGGGTGGGCGACACCTTCGACGAGAAGGCCTGCAGGTCCTCGACGGTCTGGACGCCGAGATTGCCGAGCCTGGCGACGAGCGCGTGGAAGACATCGGCGGTGGCGCGCGCATCGTCGAAGGCCCGGTGGGTCGGGGTGACAGTGGCGTGGAAGTGCGCGGCGAGGGTGCCGAGCTTGCAGTTGCGGACCTCGCCCGGCTGGAGGGTCACGCGTGCGATGCGGGCGGTATCGAGCACCTGCGGGCCGGGCCAGGGGTACTCGAGCTTGCGGCAGGCGCCCTTGAGGAAGCCGACGTCGTACGGCGCGTTATGGGCGATGAGGATGCTTCCGCGCATGAACTCGAGGAATGACGGCAGGACGGCCTCGAGCCGTGGCGCTGTCATGAGGAGCGCATCGGTGATGCCCGTGAGCGCCGCAACGAAGGGGGGAACCGCAATGCCCGGGTTGACGAGGGTCGAGTACTCGCCGATGACCTCGCCGCCCCGGATCCGCACGGCGCCGATCTCGGTGATGCCCGCTTCGGCGGGACTGCCGCCGGTAGTCTCGAGGTCGACGACGACGAAGGTTGCCTGCGACAGCGGCATGCCGAGTGCGTCGGTGGAGAGCTGCTCGTGCATGCATGAACGCTAGGGCAGGCCCCTGACATCGGGGGTCAGGCGCGACTGACCGCGCTGGGGATTCGACGCTCGGCGACCAGGCGAAGGCCACGTTTCGATATCCTCGCTGCCGTGGCCATCACCCTTCCTGACGTTACCTCCCGATTTCGCTGCGCCCACTGCGGCAACCTCACCCGGTTCGACGTGGTGCGCACCACGAGGGTGAGCGAGTTCTGGCATCTGGCGATCTCCGGCGAGCCGGTCATCGAGGAGTCGGTCGTCCTAGAGGAGTCGGTCGAACAGGTGCAGTGCCGGTGGTGCTCGGCCACGGACCGCGTGGAAATCGTGCCGAGGCCGGAATTCGGCGGTCCCGCGCAGGAGGCAGCGGGCGACGGCGGGCCCTGAGGGCCTGCGTTCCAAGGCGATTGTCAGACCCTGCTTCTAGCGTCCGGCCCATGGTTATTGACTGTGGTACCTGCGTGGTTGCCGGTGATGCGTGCGGCGATTGCGTCGTCTCCGTCCTTCTTGGTCCAATCGGCGGCGCGGCGCATCCCGAGATCGCCGACGAGCACTGCGCGGCCATTGCCGCATTGGCAGGCTCCGGACTCGTTCCGCCCCTTCGATTGGTGTCGGCTCCGGCGGGAGACCGAAGGCCCGGACATCATCGGGCGAGCTGACCCGACCCCTTGTTGCCACCGAGTTCATCAGGTGTGGCGTACATCACGTTCAGCTGCAGGATGTCATCGGTTTTCCTGCGCTATTGAGGCGTACGTCCGTGCCGTTCGGGTCACAAGGCCCTTGCGCGCAGGGGCCATCGAGATCTTTCTGTTACCTTGGTAGGGAATTGCACCGTCGACGCGGGAACCCCCTCCCGGTCGGCTCCGTCGAACCAGGCAGTGCGCCGTGGACGAAGGAGAGCAGTCTTGAGGTTTCCAGCATCGATCCGCCATGCGCTCGTGGCCGTGGGCGTGGGGGCCCTCGTTCTGACCGGCGCAGCACCGTCTGCGCAGGCAGCGCCACGGGACCTGCAGGAGGTGCGCAATCAGGTGCGCGACTTCCAGGCCCAGGCTGAGAGCGCGACCGAGCGCTACAACGAGGCGCAGGTGCGCCTGCGCGACATCGAGTCCGACCTCACCTCCCTTGAGCGCAAGGTGACGCGCGAGAAGCGGCAACTGAGCAGCATCTCCGCTGCCGTGGATGGCCTCGCCCGGTCCGCGTACACCAGTGGGGGCATCGATGCATCCCTGCAGGTGCTCCTCGCAGACGACCCGAATGAATTCCTCGCGCAGGCAGCCGCACTCGATCAGGTCGCGCACTCCCAGTCGGCGTCCTTGCGCAGAACCCAGACGGCGAGGTTGCGGCTCGCGCAGGCCGAGGCGGAATTGCAGCAGAAGCAGGATTCCGCCAAGTCGGTTCGCAACGAGATGAAGGATGCGCAGGAGGAGGCGAACCAGCGGCTCAGGGACGCCGAGGGAGTCCTCTCGGGTCTGGAGGCGAAGGAACGGGAGCGCATCGCCCAACTTGCTGCGAAGGAGCGGCAGGCGGCGATGGCTGCAGCAGCAGCGGCTGCACGTCAGATCGACCAAGGTCAGGCACAGCAGAGCGGTCCGAGCGCCGGAGGAGGCGGATTCTCCGGCGGTGGGCGCGCGGCAACGGCCGTGCGCTACGCCCTCGCCCAGGTGGGCGACCGTTATGTCGCAGCCACGTCCGGCCCGAATACCTTCGATTGCTCGGGCCTGACGATGACGGCCTGGCGGCAGGCCGGCATCTCGCTGCCCCACTACAGCTACAGCCAGTACAGCAAGAGCCGCAAGATCCCGTTGAGCCAGGCGCAGCCAGGGGACCTCGTCTTCTACTTCGGTGGCAGCGTGCACCATGTCGGCATGTACATCGGCAACGGGAAGATGGTGCATGCGGCAAACCCGGGCGAGGGCGTCGTCGTCACCGATGTGCTCGGTCCTTGGTACAACCGCTACTTCACAGGGGTCGGGCGAGTCCTCGGATAACGGGCATGCGATCGACGGCATTCGGTGCGAGCACCACCGCGACCGCCGTGATCGTGCAGGTGAGCAGTAGGCCAATGCGTGCCAACTGCACGCAGGCCGCATACCACGTCGTCTCGATGAGCGAGCCGTAGAGCCAAGGGAAGATGACCGACGTAAGCGCGGCCATCACGACGAGCAGGATCGTCACGGTTCGCAGCCTCGACCGCCTGTCGACACTCGCGGCGGCGGCGATCCCGACGATCCACACCGAGTACTGCGGTGAGAAGACCCGGCTCGTTGCCACCGATACGAGCACGAGCGCGAGCGCGACGTCGCCGGGTGCGACCGACTCGAGCCTGCCTCGCAGGCGCTGCAGGGCAATCACGCCGATGAGCCCGATGCCGAGCGCCGTGATGACCAGTCCGGCGGTCGTTGCACCGGGCATGACGATCTCGAAGGCTCCGTAGCGCAGCACGACTTCCTGTGGCTGCCCCAGGGCCCCGGCGATGACGAATGGCAGGGCCCCGACAGACTCGAGCTGCAGCCCGCGCTCGCCCTGCTCCCCGAGGAAGGACACGCCCCCCTGCGCCCATGCAGCGATGAGCGCGGTTCCGATGGCCACGGTCGCGAGTGCCGCAGCGACTCCGCGCCAGAGGCTGCGGCGGGGAAGGGCAAGGAGGATGAGGGCGGGCCATACCTTCAGCAGCCCGCCGACCCCGGCAGCGATGCCACTGAGCCAGGGACGTGAGACCAGGAGCAGGGCGGCAACGGCGAAGAGCGTCGGGAACAGGTCGAATCGCGAGAGCATGACCGGCCCGACGGCGATACCGCCGATGACCCACGCCCACGGCCCCCGCATCGACGCCGGGCTGTAGCGGTCCCGGTGGATGCGCAGGGATGCGGCCGTGAGAAGGGCGAGGATCGCGGCGTCGGCGAGGACGGCGAGCACCACGAAGCCGATGATCGGGTCCGGACCCACGACACCGGAGAGGGCGAAGAGCACCCCGGCTCCCGGTGGGTACTGCCAGAAGGCATCACCCACCGGGAACTGGCGCTCATCGAGCAGGATCGTCCAGGTCGAGTAGAGGTAGACGTCAGGGAGGAAGTACTCGGCCAGGCCGAAGGTTGCCCCGACGAGGAGCGCTCTTGTCGCAGTCCATGCGAGAAGCAGGCGCGCGATCGAGCGTCGTGTCGTGGGATCGCGCAGCATGCTCACGGCCCCGACACTAGCGACCCCGAACTACGAGTAGAGCACCTCGATCTCGGCCTCGCACTCCTTCATGACGACGCCGCGCTTGAGCTTGAGGGATGGGGTCATCTGGCCGCCCTCCTCGGTCCAGTCGGTCTCCATGATCGCGAACTTCTTGATTGCCTCCGCGTGCGAGACGGCCTTGTTGCCCTCATCGACGGCCCCCTGAATCGCGGCCAGCAGATCCGGGTCGGTTGCCATGTCCGCGATCGTGGCATCCGAAGGCTTGCCGGCCTGCTTGAGCCAGGCGGGGAAGGCCTCGACGTCGATGGTGACGAGGGCGGCGATGAACGGACGGGCATCGCCGACCACGAGGCACTGGGAGACGAGCCAGTTCGCGCGGATGCGGTCCTCGAGAACGGCGGGCGCGACGTTCTTTCCCGCGGCAGTGACGATGAGTTCCTTCTTGCGTCCGGTGATCCGGACGAATCCGCGGTCATCGATCTCGCCGATGTCTCCGGAGTGGAACCAGCCATCGGGCTCAATGGCCTCAGCGGTCGCGGTCGGGTTGTTCCAGTAGCCCGAGAAGATCTGCGAACCGCCAAGGAGCAGTTCACCGTCGGCGGCCACTTTCACTCGCGCGCCTGGAATGGGCTGACCGACGGTTCCGATCCTGATGGCGGAGGGGCGGTTGACCGTCGTGGCAGCGCTTGTCTCGGTGAGGCCGTAGCCCTCGAGGATCGTGAGTCCTGCACCCCTGAAGAAGTGGCCGAGCCGCGCTCCGAGCGGCGCACCGCCGGAGACCGCCCAGCGAACCTGTCCGCCGAGGGCCGCGCGGAGCTTGCCGTAGACGAGGCGGTCGAAGACCGCGTGCTTCAGGCGCAGGACGAGGCCGGGGCCGCCATCCTCGAGGGCGGTGCTGTACGCGATAGCCACGCTCGCAGCCGTGTCGAAGATGTGTCCCTTTCCTGCCGCGACCGCCTTCTGCTGCGAGGAGTTGTAGATCTTCTCGAAGACGCGGGGGACGGCGAGGATGAAGGTGGGCTGGAAGGTGGCAAGCATGGGCAGGAGGTCCTTGATGTCAGCGGCATGCCCGAGGCGGGCACGGGCGCGAACGCAGCCGAGTTGCACCATCCGGCCGAAGACGTGGGCTACCGGCAGGAAGAGGAGCGTCGATGAACCTGGGGCGAGGAAGACGTCGCCGAGGCCCTCGACCACGTTGTCCACCTCGAACATGAAGGCCCGCTGGGTGAGGACGCATCCCTTGGGCCGGCCGGTCGTGCCCGACGTGTAGATGATCGTCGCGAGGGAGTCGGGGGTGACGCTCGCCCGGCGCTCCTCGAGCGCAGCATCGGTGATGTCGACCCCATCAGCCTTGATGGCGTCGATGACCGAGTCGTCGAAGACCCAGACTCGAGTGCACTCGGGCACATTGACGGATACCTCGTCGAAGACCTGCTTGTTCTTGTGGCTCTCGAGGAACACGGCAACGGCGTTCGAGTCGGTGAGGATCCACTCGACCTGCTCCGCCGATGAGGTCTCGTAGACCGGAACGCTCACGGCTCCGGCGTACCAGATCGCGTAGTCGACGAGGGTCCACTCGTAGCGGTTGCGGGACATGATCGCGATCCGCTCGCCTTGCTGAACGCCGTTGGCGACGATGCCCTTCGCGACGGCGACCACATCGGCGAGGAACTCGGCGGCGGTGACGCCGACCCATGTGCCTTCACGCTCGACTGACATGACGACATGGTCGGGAACCTCGGCAGCGTTCTTCAGGACATGATCGGTCATGTTTCCGGTTTCGTGCGCGGGGACGACGGCCGGCAGCTCGAATTCGGTCAGCACTGTGGGACTCCCTTGTCATTCGTCTGGTGGATGCGCTTGGTCGAACACCCGGGTGCATCGTGGGTACTTCGAGGCTACGCGATACGACCTGCTCTGGCGAGGGCATTGGGAACCTTTTAGGCTTACTCGCGATGAAGGTCAACGTGGTGTCAGACGTCCATGGGGCTGACGACGCCCTGCGCCGCGCTGCAGACGGCGCCGACGTCTTCGTCTGCCTCGGGGATCTCATCCTGTTCCTCGACTACGACGACCCGACTCAGGGCATCTACACCGAGCTCTTCGGGGAGGCGCACACCCGTGCCTACATCGATGCGCGAACGGCGGGCAGGTTCGAGGACGCTAGGGAGCTGAGCGCCGCGGCTTGGGCACGGCGGGGTGTCCTTGATCCAAGTGAGCGATGGGCCACGCTGAGCGGGCAGGTGCGAGGCCAGTACGAGCGGCTGTTCGAGGCCATGCCGGCGCCAGCACTCATGACCTTCGGGAATGTCGACATTCCTGATCTGTGGCCGGAGTACGTCAGGCCCGGGCATCGCGTCATCGACGGGGCCGCCGTTACCGAGGGCGGAGTTCGCATGGGTTTCGTGGGCGGCGGCATGGTCTCGCCGATGCGGACGCCCTATGAGCTGACGGCCGAGGAGTACGCAGGCAAAGTCGCGGCGCTCGGTCCGGTCGATGTGCTCTTCACCCACATTCCGCCGCCCGTCCCGGAACTCACCTACGACACGGTGGCCCGCCGGTTCGAGTTCGGCAATGCCACCCTGCTCGAGTACATCAGGGACGTCCAACCGGCATTCCACCTGTTCGGCCACGTTCACCAGCCGCTCCGGAGCCGAATGCGCATCGGTCGCACCGAGTGCATCAATGTCGGCCACTTCCATGCGACCGGCCGACCTTTCGTGCTCAACCTCTGATCGGGGGGCGCACGGGGTAGCCTGAGGGACCCGACCTTGGAGCATCAATGGCTGAGAAGACTGAATCGAGCATCGTCATCGATGCCTCGCCCGCTGCCGTCATGGCGGTCATCGCGAACCTCGCCGCGTACCCCGAGTGGA
>WLOY01000260.1 GCA_009699015.1 Actinomycetota bacterium
CCAGACGCGGATCAGCGAGATCGTTCGGGGCAAGCGTGCCATCACGACCGAAACGGCCATGCGCCTGTCCAAGGCCCTCGGCGTCGACGACCGCTTCTGGATCAACATCCAGACCGACTACAACCTCGAGGTCGAGCGGGACCGCCACGCCGACGACATAGTCAAGGTGACCCCGCTCGTCGCGATGTGAGGTTCACGGCGCCACGGCCGCTGGACCCCTCAAGCAAGTCCGGCCGTCCGGTCAGTCTTTACCCGCGCGTCGGCCTGCGCCGTGCCATCAATCTGCCGTGGTCGCTTTCGCGGTTGCTGTTCTCGTCCCGAGCGGTGTTGTGGATCGCAGCCGGAATTAGGCACTGGATCACGTTCGCACGGGCCGGAGCCACGCCGGTGATGACCTGGCCGTGCTGGTCGACGGCACGCCGGCAGGGGCGAGCCGCGTCGATCAACTGCGGCGTGAAGCGCCGCACCCGCCGGAGCAACGTCAGGAGGAAACCGAAATCCGGCGAAAAACGAAGGAGCCTGCATGGGCGACCGGGAACGGGAATTGCGCTTCATCCCACCCCACTCACCGTGTCACGACGATCCGCAAAGGCAACCGCACCCTGATGCCAGTTTGGGCCGGCCCATTTTCACGGCCGAGCTCGATCCGGGGCAGACGCGGGAGCGCACGAGGGAGTCGCGCGAAGTGCTGACGACCCGGTCCCTCACAACCGCGGCTGTACCCACGACTCACATCCGACGTTCGATTCATGGACAGGCGATCCACCATACGTCTGGCTCTCTTTCGAACGCCGACTACAAGGGTGTCCGAGCTTTCGGCATCGTTCATGCAACTGCCGCTACGGTCGCGGGTGGGCAGGCGTACGAGTCAAGCCCCTCACACGAGAGGGAAACGAGGGGGCAACTCGGCCGAGAATATCGAGGAAAGTCTGAGATGCTCGAAAGAAGCTGTATGTTTACCAACGAAACCAACGATGCTGAGCATGATCACCGTGGATTCAAGTCCCGTCACTCACCCCACGAAAAGTCGTTGCAGTGCAATAACTTTAAGAGACCCCCCCCAAAAAACCTGTGTCAGCAGTGTGTCAGCATGATCGACACGGGAGTGGAACTTACGTGGCCTGGATCAGGCGCAGGACACGCAGCGACGGACGGGTTTCCGTCGCCGTCCAATAGCGGAACGCTCGCGGCAAGCTCGAGTCCGAGACTTTCCGGGAGGAGGACGCGGCCGCGGCCGTCGACTTCCTGCGGCTCGTCGAGGGCTGCGGCGGCGACTGGCCGTAACGCTGGGTGAAGGGGCAGGACTTCCCCACGGCCGTGTCCGGGGTGACCGTGCGGAGCGCCGCACTGATGAGAATGCTCGCCTGGAGTCGTATGGATGACACTGCATTGTGCAAATAGTCGTTTCTGCATCGAGCAGACCGTCCCCCTTGTGCCGGTGTGAATCGGTCCCGGGCAGATGGCCGCGCGGAAGGTCTGAGCGGAGGGATAGTCTGCTGACGCCGTCAGCAGCCCGATAGTCGCCGAAGGTCCCTGCCAGGCCCGTGGCCTGAACCGCTGTCACGAGATCAGGACTTGCTGCGGCGGCCGACCAGCCACAGGACCAGCGCGATCAGGATGACGGCACCGAGCACGAGCCACGCCCCGACCGCGTTCGTTTGCCGAGTGTAGACACCCATGTGGGCCCCATGGCTGAGGCTTCCCATCGGCCGAGGGCGCTCCGTGCCCTTCGTCAGCGGCCCAGCGCGGCGGTCAGCAACTCCGCGACCAGGTCCAGGTCGTCCATCGTCGTTGCGCCGCCTTCCGGAATGGTCCTGATCCTCTTCAGCGTGCGATCACGTCCCTTCTCGAACCATCGCCCCACGTGCAGAAGGGCGTCGTCCTTGAGCTGCTGTCCTGCCGACTTCAGGCCATCGACAACCGGTCGGTTGGTGACCGGATCCGTGCTGAGTCGGACGATGTCCAGGAAGTCCGTTCCTTCCTTGGCGGCCCCCCTGTTCATGGCGGACTGGAGCTTTATGGCGACGAGGGCGGCCGGTTGGGCGACGAGGACGTCAACGGGCGGCGGGGCATCCGCCATGAGGGTCATTAGCGTTGCGGTGTCTGCCGCCCAGGCGTGACTGAGGACGTGCAGTCGATCGGTGGGATCGTCAGGCAGCGGATCGAAGTCGGCATCGGCCACCTGCAGAACGTCGATCTGCACCGGCCCGAGTGCCGTGGGCAGTTGAACGCCGGAGGGGCCGCTGAGCGTGGCGCCTGCCGCGACCAACAGCTCGAGCTGCCCAGTTTGGCCTTCCTCCAGGCGCGAGACGGTGTCGAGGTCAGTGGTTGCCCGGTAAGGGCGGGAGAGCCGGCAGAGCACCGCGAGTCCCCCGACCACGACCACGGGTCTTCCCGTTGCTCGCGCGGCGATGGGGATGGCCTGCACAAGGGCGGCCATCCCTGGGCCGAGCAGATGGACCGCGGGGACCTCCTGGCTACCAGACACGGTGCCAGCCTTCCGGGGGGTCCCATGACGCGAGCACCTCGGCGCCTCGACCGGGATCCGCGGCCAGATCCAGGGCCACGAACAGCGGATGGGCCAGGGGCCACGCGCTGTTGCCGTACGGCTTCCCGTCGACGCGCCCGCGGCAGACGGCGGACACCGGGGCAAGGCGCAGGGTGCCGGCTCGGTCCTCATGGCTCCGGGCGGTGCCGAGGAGCTGCATCGCGCGCCTCAGCGTGACCGTGTCCGGGACGTAGAGATCGGGAGGGTAGGCCCCTGACACATGGAGCGGCGCACCGTAGGCGACCGCGGCCAGGCTGCCACCCAGCGCCCACCCAGGCTGGTCCTCGGGATCCGCTGCGGCGATGCGCAGCGCCTGGTCCAGGAGGTCCTCGTGCGGGGCGGGCAGCGCGGCGACGTCCACCGAGTCGGGGCGCCACCGACCCGCGAGGGCATTGAACAGGTCGGGCACGACGGGGCGACGATCCTGGTCGACGAGACCCGCGCCGCGGAGCCGTGACATCTCCTCGGAGACCGAGCTGGGCGCCCTTCCCAGTTCCGCTGCCGACGCTCGGATGCCCAGGGCCGCGTCCGGCCGCATCAGCAGCAGCGTGGCGAGCTCGAGACCCACGCGCCCTGCGAGCGACTCCTTCGACGACTCCGTGGCCCCGCGTGCCGACGGGGTCACACGCGCATCGATGAACACACCGGGAGCCTCCAAGTGCACGTGCCCGCGCAGGTCCAGCCAACCCCATCCGCGGCTGCGCAGTTCTACGCGCGCCCGCTCCGTGACTCGGTCCGCGACGACCACATGCGTCGCCTGTGACGGAGTGCCCTTTGCCCTCTCGAGGAGTGAGGGCAGTTCCCGCTCCGTCAACAAGGACCGCCGCTGGATCTCTATTGGAATTCGGATTCCCTGGGGACCCACGACGACGAGGTCAGGCCTTTCGTCAGGCTCTCCGATCTCCCGGATCGTGTCGAGTCCGACCTGCTTCAAGGCGTCGCGGAACTCGACCGCAGCTTCGCTCACCCTGCTTTCACTCATGGTGAGATAC
>WLOY01000261.1 GCA_009699015.1 Actinomycetota bacterium
CGACGAACTCAATCGGCTGCGCTCGACGCACCTTTCGGATGTCATCGAACGGAACACCTCGCTCACGACACTGCAGCGCAACGTGTTCTTCTCCACGGGTGGCAGCGGCTCGTAGTCGGAAAATTACTCGGCACGGCCCTTGAACGAACATGTTCAGGGGCCGTGCCGATTTCTCCACCAAGAGCCGGCTCAGGTCACACGATCGGTGCGCGGAGTCGCTCCGGAAGCAGGCCAATGACCGTCGAGCGGGCCAGGGCGTGTCACTTGACGGTCTTGTGAGACGAGAAGCCCCCGGTGGATGTGCACACGCGGCATCCGAATAGGCCGAAGTGATGCAGTGGCCCGGGCAGCTGCCGTCGCTATCCCGGTCCGGAGCCCCCTTCGAATGCCGGGCCGAACGTGCGAACGACCTCGCCAGACACCAGGTGCAGCGACCACTGCTGACCGAGGCTCTCAAACCATTCGATGCTCGCGGGTCCTTGTACGTACGCGGCCGAGGCAAGGGCGTCGGCAACACCGGGGTCGGGCCCGACCACCGTCGCACTGTCGATACCCGTCGCCGGGAGTCCTGTCGTCGGGTCGATCAGGTGGTCGCCCCGCTCATAGCGTCCGGACGTCGCCATGGATGAATCCCGCAGGGTGACGACCTCAATGATCTCGGACGGACGATGCGGGTTGACGATGCCAACGGGCCATCCGAGCCCCGAGCCCTCCACCTCATCGCCGTGCGCGCAGATGTCGCCTCCCGCATTCACCAGATGATCGGCACACCCCGCAGCCAGCAACATCGCACTGGCGCGTCCGGCTGCCCACCCCTTCACGTACCCGGAGGGGTCGTAGCCCCCGGGCACCGACCACGGATCGAAGGCACCGCAGGTCACTGCGCGCAGCTCGCGGCACGCCTCGAGGACCTCCTCGAACTCCATTGACTGGTGACCGGATCGGTCGAGGCCAGAGCGATACAGGGAGACCTCAGTCTGCGGACGATAGGTGGAGAAGGTGCCGTCCACCTCGGCGAACATGTCCGTGCACATCTCGATCGCACTCAGCGCAGCCTCAGCACGGCTCCCCGCGGCAGGGACATTCAATGTGACGGCAGTTCCCCAGACGTGCTCCACGTGCACGAGGCGGTCCGCTCGAACGTCCGTTCCGGAGACACCGCGGGACCAACCGTCGACGACCTCGCGTTTCGTCGGCACGAGGTCCTCCGTGTCTTCGAGTCTTTCAGCGGCCTGCTCGTGTGGGAGTATCCAGCATGGCTGAGAATCACACCGAGACGGGCTCGGGCCGCCAGCCAAGGCACACCGCAAGCATTCACCACCCGCAGCGTGCCCGACGTCCTCGAGCTCCGGGGTCTGCTCTCAGTGATGCCCTGACCTTCGCCGCAGCCCTCATCATCGTGACGGTCGGCATCTGGGTTCGCCACGGTGGCTGGGACACGCTCGTCGGAGGGTCATGGGCTGAGGCATGGGAATCCGCAGGAGCCCTGACCGGGCTCCTCGCCACCTCAGTGGCCCTCATCGGCATCGCGCTCGCTGCCCGCACCCATCGGTTCGAGCGCGCCATCGGCCTCGATCGCGCCTTGCTCTGGCACCGCTGGATGGGCGAGACAGCCGCACTCCTGCTCGCGGCCCACATCATCACGACGCTCATTGCCTACTCGAGCCGCGAGGGCCTCGCGGCGGCCATCGTCGAGCTCACTGGCGAAGAGCAGTACATGGCCATGGCGACCGTCGGCGCTCTCGGCATGCTGCTCATCACCGTCCTGTCGCTCGGGTTCATTCGCCGTCACCTCGCCTATGAGACCTGGTACTACATCCACTTGCTCATCTATGCCTCGCTCGCGCTCGCCTTCGCCCACGAGATCTTCCTCGGCACCGACCTCGCATTCGACCCGCTCGCACGCGCATTCTGGATCGCGGTGACCGCGTTCGTCCTCGGCCTGGTCATCGTGAGCCGCTGGGGACGGGCGATCCGGTCCATCATGCGGCCCCTCACCGTGCTCGCGGTCACCCCGTTGAATGACGTCGCCGCCACCGTCGAGCTCGGCGGACGCAACGTCAGCGATCTTCGAGCGGCCGCCGGCCAGTTCGCGCTGCTGCGCCCGCTCACCCGCACACTCATCTGGCAACCCCACCCGTATTCGATTTCTGCTGCGCCAACGGTCGACCGCATTCGCTTCACAATCAAGGCCCTTGGCGGGGCCAGCGAGATGATGACTCGCCTGCCGGTGGGCACCAAGGTTGCGGTCGAAGGCCCCTACGGAACGAAGATCTACGAAGGACTACGCGGACGAAAGCTGATCCTCATCGCCGGCGGCGTGGGTATCGCGCCGGTCCGTTCGCTCATGGAGGACTTCGGCCCGGACGCAGAGCCGGTCGTCATCTATCGTGCACGGCGAGCCGCAGAGATCGTCCACTACGACGAACTCGTGACCCTCGCCGACACGCGCAACGGTCGGATCATCCCGGTCGTCGGCCGTACGAGTGATCTCGCCGACGGCAACCCATTCGACCCCGAGGTCATGCGAACCCTCGTCCCCGACGTCGCAGAGCGCATCGCTGTCGTCTGCGGCTCACAGCCCATGATCAACGCTGCGTTCCAATGCCTGCGCGCGTGCGGCATGGACGCGGCCGATATTCATTTCGAGCGGATTTGGTGGTGAGTTTCGATGGCTGAAGTCGGGTTCCTTCGACGCGTTGCACCGGCGGTTCTCCTTGCCGCAGCCGGCGGGCTGCTGCTGTACCTGCTCCCCTCGGCAGGCGACGCTGACACGTCGTCCGGGGAGGATCTCGGCTTCACCGATGTCCCGGGTGCGGCTTCGACTCCGGCCTCCGGGGGAACCAGCTCCGCCGCTGCCGCCCCAGCGAGCGACAAGCGGGTCATCAAGGGCGACGTCATCAACTTTCGATTCGGCACCCTTCAGGTAAAGGTTGCCCTCAAGGGCACCACGATCGTGAACATCGCGACCCTCACCGCACCGGGGGGCAGCTACCAGCGCTATACCGACCGGGCGATCCCGGAGATGAAGGCGAAGATCCTCGCTGCGCAGTCAACCAAGGTTGCGGCAGCATCCGGTGCGACCTACACCTCGATGGCCTACGCGCAGTCGGTGCAGTCAGCACTCGATAAGGCGTAGTACCTCTCACTCGGGCCCCCGACCCGCAGGCGCTGCGGGCACTGGCACGCGAGCGCCTTGCCGGGTTCAAGGTTCCGAAGCAGCTGCTCGTCATAGGCAAGCTTCCGCGCAATGCTCTGGACCAGGTGGAGAAGGCTCGGCTACGGGCACTCGCCGCTCAGATCCGATGACGAAGCCCCTCGGGGCTTTCCTGTCAACCGACGCTCTTCCGTTGGCCGAGCGTTTGCGGCAGCCCTTTCCTTGGATCGAGTTCCTGTCTCCGGATTCGCGAGACCGATTCGCGGAAGAACTCGTGTCGGTAACCCGAGCATGCGCCTCGTTCGGCCAGTTCACGCGCCTGCTGATCG
>WLOY01000262.1 GCA_009699015.1 Actinomycetota bacterium
CTATCTCGCCGGCTACAAGAAGCCGACGCGTGTCGCCTTCGTCAGTGAGTTGCCCATGACTGCCAGTCTGAAGGTCTCACGTTCGCGCGTGCGAGAAGCGCTGCTTTCCGACTAGCGGAAAGCAGGCAAAACTCGCTCGCCGAGTAGCCGAATCGCATCAAGCGTCTCCGGGTAAGTCGGGTACTCCGGGCCATACCCGGCATTGGGCGTACGCAGTCGAAAATTGAGGTAGTCGGGAGCCAGACGCTGCTCGATCACCCGTACCCGTTCGACCCACGACTCCGGCGTCCCGAAATGCCACTGCCGCGTTTCGAAATCACGGACGGCTAATTCAGCCTCCGACACCTGACGAATGTCGCCTTCCGGATTAATGTCTGCTTCAAAATCGTGCTCCCCGTAGAAACGTGCCTCCCGGAGCCATCGCACGGAATGGCGCTCACGCATGGCTGCTGGGTCGTCACCAATCCATCCGTCCTGGTCGATGATGACCGTCCAATCGGACTTTCCAAGCTCGGCAGCCCGATCTCGCATTCCGCGGATCCACGGCTCGTTCTCATCCCAGTCAGGTTGGGTCCACAGGACCCAACCGTCGTAGTCAAGGGAGCGGTCGAGAGGCTTGCCGGGGCTGTGCGAACCAATCCATATCGGCGGACGTGGCCGCTGATAGGTGCGAGGTGCCAAGAACACGTCATCGAAGTGGTAAAACTCGCCGTGGTGCGAGAACCGCTCGCCACTGAAGGCCAGCAGCAGCACCTCCATAGCCTCTTCGAACCGCTTGCCTCGCCGCTCCCACGGCACTCCAAACGTCTGGTGATAGCCCTGGTGATAGCCGACGCCCACGCCCAGACGGAATCGGCCTCGTGACAGGTTGTCGATCATCGCCACCTGTTCGGCAAGGTGCATCGGGTTGTACAGGGTGGGCATGAGGACCGTGGTCCCGATCTCAATCCGCGAAGTTCGTGCCGCGATCGCCGTAGCGACGATCAGCGGTGACGGCGTAAACGTTTCGCCACGCCCGTGCCTCTCCGGGATGAAGACTGCGTCGAAGCCAAGTTCCTCTGCGAGCACCGCCTCTTCGATGATGTGCTCGAAGGCTTCGGCCGCTTCCTCGGGCGAGGGCACGGCCTGATCGTAGACACCGAAGTGAGTGTCGGGCATGTAGGCGAACTTCATCCTGTCTCTCCCGTCGTGAGCAGTTCCCCAGCCGTGAATCGGCGCAGGGTCTCCTTGAAGCCGTACTCCTCGATTGCAGACTTCACAAACTCGACTTCGTCGCTGTGGTGCACCACCACATCGGTTTCAGCGCCCATATAGGCCGTCAAGCGGTAGCCCTGCAGTTCAAGGGTGCGGTTGATCGCGATCTTCTTCATGCGGATGACGCTGGCGGGTGTCTTCGCAACTGCCAGTGCCAGCTCTATGGAACGGCTGTGCAGGTCGGCAGCGGGCACCGAATCCACAGCCCAACCCCAGTCCATAGCCTGTCGTCCGCTCATGCGATAACCGGGAATGAATGAGAGGAGCTTGGCCCGGTTTGCACCCACGTAGTAGCCCAAAAGTGGCGAAATGAATCCGCCTCCGATTGGCAGAACCGGCGACGCAGCGATTTGTGCGTCCTGCGCCGTGATGACTAGATCAGCGAAGGTCACCATCTGCGTGGCTCCGGCCATGCAGTAGCCATGGATGGACGCGATCACCGGCTTGGGGTGCTCCCAGATCTTCATGAATAGGTCAATGTACGAGGCCTGACGATCACGATCGTCGACCGAGTCGCCGGGCTCAGTGACCTCGACGGAGTCAGAGGAGAGGTCGTGGCCCGCTGAGAAGGCTCGCCCCGCGCCACGCAAAATGATCACGCGCGAGTCCGAGCGCCGCTCGCGCTCGAGTTCCTCATCGAGACGGGTGAGCATTCGCCCCGTGATCGCGTTGAGTTGATCGGGGCGATTGAGGGTGAGCCAGGTGATGGGACCCTCGCGCTCGACGAGCAGTGGCTCCGAGCTGGTCATCTACTTACCGCCGCTCTTCTCAAATCGATTGACACCGACGGGGTTCTTATGCGAAGTGATGTCGTGCTTCCGCTATCAGCCACTATCGACTCCAGGTTTCTGAGTATCTGTGCGGTCCTGTTGCGGGGGTCGGTAAGGAGCGGTCCGCTGGCCAGCATTGCTTCGACTTCGCGGTCAGAAGTCAGCAGTCTCAAGAGCAGTTCTTCGTCGGTGATCCCATTCGGGAAGCGTGAACGAACCTCCTGAATGGTCGGCTGCGGTGGCGTCCATTTAACGAAGTCCCTTGTACGCGGAGCAGTCATGATCCGATCGAGAACAACTGGATCAATGGGTTGCACGAGGGGTCCGTACTGCCCCAGCGCATACTGGATCACCTCGTCAGGAACCACGGCGTAGCGCTCAGGCATGATCACGTTGAGGACGCTCTGGATGCCAACCAACTGCGAGAAAGGCGTGGCCATGATGGGGTGGCCAAGTTCGACTCGAACTCGTTTGATTTCCTCCAGCACCTGGGGCCATCGATCCAGCATGCCTTGGCCCGCGAGTTGATTCCTCAGGGTACCCGTCATCCCACCGGGTAACTGATGCTCGTATAGACGCGGGTCGAACTCAGCCATCTCCCCGGGCGCGAAACCGGCATCCTCGGCCGCCCAGGCGAAGTTTCGAGCGACCGGCTCAAACAACTTCTCATTGAGTCGATGTCGCAGACCCATGCGCTCGAGGATGGGCATCATTCCTTCAGTCGAGGGCAGCGAAGGGCCATTAGCCATAGGGCGAGATGCAGTGTGCAGGCGAGTGAAACCCGACTCCAGACCGATGATGTAGTTGTGCTGCGCAAGGCCCGTGGTGTTGTGGCAATGGAGTTCCAGCGGCATATTGCCGGTAGCTTGACGAAGAGCTGGAAGCAGGGTCCTGGCACGCTCAGGCGTGAGCACTCCCGGCGCATCCTCCACATAGATCGAGGTCACCCCCGGCCATGTGGACATCTGCCGAGCCCGCTCAGCGAAGAATGCATCATCGTGGGCACCGGTCAACCCGTACATGATCGACGGAACCGGGGTGCCGCCCATCTCGTGAACCACGCGCACGACCCGCCGCATCGTCTCCATGTCGTAGAGGCAGTCGTAGATCCAGAAGCTCGTCACCCCATGCTTGAAGAGGGTTGCTAACCAAAGGTCGACGATCGAGTCAGGGGTGAGACCGAATCCCACCACGCTGCGTGAGCGCAAGCCCGCCCTCACGACGCTGTGGGGCAGACCTTTCACCAGAAAGTCGGTCGATGCCCACGGATCATCGCGGAACATGCGCAGCAGCACGGTAAACATGCCCGCTCCGGTGAGGTCCACGACCTCGAACCCTGTCTGATCGATGTGCGGGAGCGCTTCGGCCGCCTGATAGGCCCGCATGCGAAGCCCCCAGAGGCTCTGCTGGCC
>WLOY01000263.1 GCA_009699015.1 Actinomycetota bacterium
GACGTCCATGCGTGGACCGTGCCGTCGAGTACCTGCATCCAGCCTTCGGACACGGGCCGTCCGTCCGGTCGGTGGGTCCGCGACGTGAAATGCCCGATCGAGTGCCACTCCTTGGAGTAGTCCTTCGCCCGTGCCTCGGTGATCAGCAGGCCGGCGACGCGGTCGGTCCACTGCTCCCAGTCGCTCTCGAGGTCGACGTCGTCGCCCCAGAGCCGTCGGGCTCTCTCGGACGCCGCGGCCAGCGTGATGCTGATCCCGGGTGCGGCGATGTCCTCCAGCGGTCCGAGCATGATGAGCCCGGCGCCAACTGTCGGCTCCACGACGTCGATCTGGTGGGTCGCTGCGAAGCCGGCGGCGAGCGCGGCGTACCAGCACTCGTCGATCGGCAGCGCATCCTCCTTGACGTAGCGGTCGAGGTAGTACCTGCACATCGCGGTTCTCCTTCCCCCGTCTCCGGGGCCTTGGGTGGGTGACGAGGCGAACCGTTGGCGCCCTGCGCGAGAGGCAAGGGGCGGAGGTGTGCGTACGCGACCGCTGACGTGTACCTGTCGGTCAAAGCCACCTCAGGTCCGGGATTCCCAGCAAGTGCCATCGTCCGTCCCTTCCACACGGTCGTTGCCGTCTCCCACTCCCCTGGGCAACGGCCTTGATGGACGCGTCGTCCGCGAGATCAACCACCGTTGCTGAGAACAGCGACTTCATTCCGATGTTTCGGTACGTGGCCATGCCATAGCGTCCTTCCCCGGTCGTTCCTCGTGGAAGGTTCGCACGGCGGCTCTTCCCCGGGGCCACCGTCAACGGGCAAAGGCGGTTGACTCGCGGCCACGCCGGGGGGCGTGAGGCCGCTGATCTTGAGCACATTTACGGCGGCAGACCCCTCTGACATCGAATCGGCGCCGGCCGGCAAGCACCTCCTTGACGCTTTCGCGGACACCGGACGGTCATCCGGGCGGGCCTGGAAGGACCAGGCCCTCCCGGAAAGGAACACACGCCATGTCGAACCGCACCACCGTGGCCCGCAGCCAAGGAGCCCTGGATCAGCTCGTCGCCGCCGAGACCCAGCGCCTGCGCCGGGGGCACCGGTTCTCCCCCACATCTGCCACCTGGGCAGCCATGCCCCACGTCGACGATGACGGCATCATCGGAGGCCAGGCGCTCGTCGTCGCCCACTACTTCGGCGGACCGGTGGACCTCTGGCTGACCGGCATGGACGACGACGGCATCATGCGCGGCTTCATCCGCTTGACCCCAACAACCGGAGCGGGCAAATGGGGTCTCATCTCGGCCCGTGAGCTCGAGACGCTGAACATGCATGGCGGGCTCCTCGTCATCGAACGGGAGTTGCACTGGGCCCCGATCCGCGCGTTCGAGATCACCGAAATCGTCGAAGCCGGAGGTGCCTTCTAGTGGCCGCCCGGGGAAACGCTGCCCATCGCGGCGCAGAGCGCCCGAATCAGGAAGGTCGCGAGCGCCAGACGACTGTCGAGGCACCGTCTCGCGTGGCTCGACCCGAGCCGCCAACCGAAGGGAGAGCCATCACCGTCCGCATCACCCACGTTGAGCCCGATCAGATCGAGGGGTGGACGCGCGACGTCGTCTTCGCCTTCCGGGGACGAACGTTCACCGGCTACTTCGGCTGGAACACCTGGGACGGCTACCGCGCCTGGTTCACCGCAGTCGATGGCGGGAGCGTCCCCGATGCCCTGGACGACGTCGACTTCCTCGCCGAGTTGGACGACCTGAGCCTGGCGTCACGGCGACTCAGCGGCGCGGGCGAGGTGACCTCATGAGGACATGTCCGAGATGCCTCGGTGACCTGCCAACTCACCCCGCCGTGAGCCGCACCGACAACGAGTCCCGCATCTGCTCCGCATGCGGGACCGATGAGGCCATGGAGGACTGGCTCGGCCAGTTGATCCCCCGCGCGCACTGGCCAGCGTGTCGGGGCCGTTGACCCCCTCGGCCTTCGCTTCGAGGAGCCTCGAATCACCTGGCGTCCAGTTGCGTGAAACGAGCATGATGTTCCGGCCGCCTGGGCCGGAGATCGTGCGGTCCTTCCTCTGGGACACGTCGTAGCACCTACCTTCGGCAGTAGCCCGGGCACGCCACGCACGCAGTTGTCACGGCCGACAGCAGGCTCCCGAGCATGGAGTACGCGCCGCTCGCGCGGCTGCGCAAGCAATGTTGACCCCACCGGCACCTCGCGAGATACGGTGGCGACAACACCGTGCGGTACTGAGCCGCCTCTAGAGTCGGCCCGGGAGTACCTGCAGCTCCTCCAAACGAGGCTCCCTTGCGTCGTTCAACGCGACGCCCGGTTGGCTGACGTCGACGAGCCCTCCGGCGGCTCCCGAGGGAAGAACTGAGACTTCCCCACTGCATGAGACAGCATTGATATGCAATGAGCGGCGCAGGCACGGCACCATGCCGGACGCCCGCCGGACGCCGGCGGGCATGGCCTCGGCTCGCCTCAAGCTCAGCAGGCGGTCACCGGGAGCGCGAAGGGCGGGAGCCACGGGGCGTCCCCCGAATGCTCCCGCCCCGCGCCCCCCATTCCCGCAGGCCCGGCAGTTGCCGAGAGAGACGGACCGGTCCCCCGGCAGAGCCCATCCCCCCGGCCCCGCCACCTCGATCCACCCCTCCCCGCATTCACCACTACTGCCGAGCCTGTCCCCCGGGACCTGCGACGCAATGGACACGCAACGAGCAGTCGCGCGCCGTTGCACCGCACCACGGACAGTCCGGCACATGAACAAGGACGCAAGCACCCAGGCCCACACGTCCACGCAATCAGTCATCGACGGAGGACGGCAACTCGCCGAACTCGCCGGCCATCTCTCCCCGGAGGACGCATCGGCCGCCATGGCGGACTTCCTGTCCGCGCTTAATCCGATCGTGGTTCCCGTCGCGATCCGAGCCGAGGAGTAGCCCGGGCCCGCACGCGGCACAGTCCTATGTCGATGCCCCTTTGCTTGTCTGATGCGCACCGTCAAAGCCCCTCCCACCCCTTCACGAGCGAGAGGTGCACTAGGTCCCGTCGGTTGCGTTAGCCGCCTGGTCGTTGTTGAGACTCCCTCCCCTTCACGACGAGGGGGCGCACTTGGGTCCTTTGCGTTTGCCTGAGCGCGATTCGAAGTTGAGATTCCCGCCCCTTCACCAGGGAGGGACGAACCGGCAAGGCTCACTGCGCAGATTGGGCATCGACACCTGAATGGAATCGGTACGCGCAGGACACTGCGTAAAAAGAATTCCCTCGTTATCCCGGCGCGCTGGCGGTAACGTGGGACTGCGCATCGCTACGGTGCCGGATTCGGGGGCAGTGTGCAATGGGCTCATTCAGCCAGCGCCAATGGCCGTTGGCATCGACTCGACGATCACCTCGTCGACACCGGCGAGCTTGCTGGTGAGTTCGCGGCCCC
>WLOY01000264.1 GCA_009699015.1 Actinomycetota bacterium
GCTGACCGCGAAGGTCAACCCGCCGAACGGCACCGGATCCGTCGCCTTCTCCGCCAACGGCTCAGCGCTCGGATCAGCGAATGTCGCGGGCGGCGTCGCGACCATCAACTGGGTGCCCGCGTCGACGGGGAACTTCACCCTCAAGGCCGTCTACAGCGGCGGGGGCGGGGTCGCGGGCGCCACGGCTACGAACAGCGTCACGGTCACCCAGCCGCTCAAGGCCGATGTCATCTCCCTGAACCCCGCGGGAGCGGCCGGCCCCTGGCCCGTCGGGTCCACCCAGGGACTCGCCAATGGCGCCAACGTGCAGTTCGGCGTCTCGAGTGCATCCGGACTGCCCGTGACCCTCTCGGTGGTCGGGCCGTGCAGCATGAGCGGCAACACCCTCAATGTGAACGGCGTCGGCGGGCCCTGCACCCTCACCGCATCCACTCCGGGCGGCAATGGCTACGCCCCGACCAACCAGACGTACCAGGTCGTCACCGGAGTGGGCACCCAGAGCGCTGCCGTGAATCCGGCGGCGTCGGGCCTGTACCGGGTAGGGGCGAAGCTGCTTCTCGCCCCGACAACCGCGAAGACCAACCTCGGCCAGTCGATCAATTGGTCGGTCACCTCGGGTGGCAAGTCCTGCAAGATCAAGCGGACCGGCGGCAACGTCAAGGTGAACCTCGTGAAGAAGGGCTCGTGCCAGGTGACGGGCTCCGCGCCAGCAGTGCCGGGTCAGTGGGCCGCCTTCACGACGGGGCGCACCTACACGGTCCGCTAGGACTGGCCGCGAACTAGGGGTCAGCGAACGAGGGTCAGCGCGGCGGCACACGCAGGGTGGTCATGCCGCCGTCGACTCGAAGGATCGTTCCCGTGGTGGACGATGCCGCCGGCGACGCAAGCGAGCAGATCGCGTGCGCGACCTCGGGTGCCGTGACGAGGCGTCCCAGCGGCTGGCGTGCCTTGAGCGCGGCTGCTGCTTCGTCAGGCGCGGGCGCCGCATCGAGGATCCGGGCGACCCACGGCGTGTCGGCCGTGCCGGGGGCCACCGCGTTCACGCGGATGCCCTCGGCGACGTGGTCTGCGGCCATGGCGAGCGTGAGCGCGGCAACAGCCCCCTTCGTAGCGCTGTAGAGGGCGCGAGACGGAACCCCGACGAAGGCGACGGCCGAGCAGGTGTTGATGATGACCGCGTGCCGCGATCGCCGAAGGTGCGGCAGCGCCGCTCTCGACACACGGGCCATGCCAATCACGTTGACGTCGAGCACGTGCATCCATTCGGCATCGTCATTCGCCGCGACGTCGCCCGCGGCTCCGATGCCGGCATTGTTCACGACGATGTCGATGCCACCGAGCTCAGCGACGACCTCGCCCACCGCCTGATCGACGCTCGCTGCGTCGGTGACGTCGCATTGGACCGCCATCACTCCGGAGGGTGCCCCATCGATGCTGCGATCAAGGACAGCAACCCGCGCCCCGCGTTCGAGGAGCAGCGTTGCGGTTGCGGCACCGAGCCCGCTCGCACCTCCGGTCACGAGCGCCACCAGTCCGTCGAACTCAGTCATGTGCGTTCCCCCATCTCAGATTCGCGGATCGACGAGTATCTTCGGGCCGAGCCCGGCTCCGGCCGGGCGCTCCCCCGCCAGAACTGCGGAGACACCATCAAGGCCGACGGTTGCAGAGACGAGTGGACGCGGGTCCACCGCCCCCGATGCGAACCGCTCGATTGTGTCCTCAATGCCAGGCGATGCGCTGAGCACGCCCACGGCGGTAACGTCTTTGAGGGCTAGGTGACGTGTGTCAATAAGGCTGGGGCTCCCAGCCAGCCCAACGAAGACCACCCGCTTGCCGGGCTCAACGAGGTCAGCCGCGAGGGCCGGAAGAGCTGGCGCATTGGATGCGTCGATTACAGCGTCGAAGGGCAGATGTGGAAGGGAATCCTGCGTCCAACTCCTCTCGAATCCGAGGCTGCGAGCGAAGTCAAGGGACCGCGGAGAGCGACCCATGAGGTGGACCTCGGCGCCATCGGCACGGGCGAACATCGCGCAGAGGAGCCCGATCGTGCCAGCCCCGAGCACGAGCACGCGATCACCCGGGCCGACCTGCGCGCCCTGAACGGAGCGAAGGGCGTTACCCGCCGGCTCGATGATCGCGCCCGCATCATCGTCGATGGAGTCGGGCAGGGCATGAAGCGCGAAAGCAGGCACGGCCAACTGCTCGGCGAGCGCACCGGGCCGGCCACCACGCACCCCGATCTCGGTTCGGGCATCGCACACGTGCTGTCGCCCCGAGAGGCAGCGCAAGCATGCCTGGCAGCCGAGCATCGTGTCGCCCGTGACCCGCCGGCCGACCCACGAGGCATCAACCCCCGGGCCGACCGCCGACACCGTGCCCATCCACTCGTGGCCGAGGCGCATCGGGAACTGCGCGTGGCCATCGTGGAGGTACTGCATGTGACCGGTGAAGAACTCGACATCGGTGCCGCAGACACCAGCCCGCTGGACGTCGATGACAACCTCGCCCTGCCCGGCAACCGGCGCCTCGACCTCGTGCACCGCGGCCTCGCCAGGCCCGGTCACGACGAAGGCCCGCATTGTCGCGGTCAACGCGGCGCGAGAACGTTCTGGCGTTGGGTACCCAGGCCGTCGATGCCGAGCTCCATGACATCACCGGGCTGCAGGAAGACGGGCGGCTTGAAGCCGATGCCCACGCCGGGAGGGGTGCCGGTGTTGATGAGGTCGCCCGGCTCGAGGACGAGGAACTGGCTGAGGTACTGCACGATGAAGAACGCGTCGAAGACCATCGTGGCGGTCGAGCCGGTCTGTCGCCGCACACCGCTCACGTCGAGCCACATGCCCAGGCTGTTGACATCGGCGATCTCATCGGGGGTGACGAGCCACGGGCCCGCGGGGTTGAAGGTCTCGGCCGACTTGCCCTTCGACCACTGACCGCTGCGCTCCATCTGGAAGGCGCGCTCGCTCACATCGTTCACGACGACGAACCCGGCGATGGCCTCGCGGGCCTCGTCCAGCGAATCGAGGTAGCTCGCGCGCTTGCCGATGACGATGCCGAGCTCGACCTCCCAGTCGGTCTTCGTCGCTCCGCGCGGGATGCGCACGTCATCGTTCGGGCCGATGAGGGTGTTCGGCGACTTGGTGAACAGGATCGGCTCGTCAGGCACGGCCTGGCCGGTCTCGGCCGCGTGATCGCTGTAGTTCAGCCCGATGCACAGGATCTGGTGCGGCCGGGCAAAGGGGGCGCCAATACGCTCGCCGGCGAAGCGGGCTACCTGGCCCGCATCGGCGCGCTGCTGCACGACCGGCTTGATGCGCTCGATGCCGCCGCTGCCGAAGAAGGCCTCGTCGAAGTCGGTCGCGAGGTCGGAGACGTCGATGTAGCTCTCGTCGTCA
>WLOY01000265.1 GCA_009699015.1 Actinomycetota bacterium
TCGACGTTGACTACCCCGACGACACCGTGCGACGTTCCTTCATCACCGGAATGGGCGGGCGGGAGCTTGACACGGGGGAGGCCGAGGACGTCGAGCGGCTCATCGCCTACCTCGACGCGCACCCGGCGGAGGCGCGTCGACTCGTGTGGCTGGTCGACATCAATGGTGAACGGCGCTACGCCGTCGTACCCGCGGGGCCGTACGCGCCGCAGGCCCACGACATGATGGCCGCGCTCCTGCTCGGCCTCGCACGGGGCGAGGTGAGCGTCGTGTCCATTCCCGGCCTCGCGACCGGCAGCACCGTCTCGCTCCGCGACGGAACCTCGATCCCAGAGTTGCGCGTGACCTCCCTTCGCTCGGTGTTCGGGTGGCAGCCGCTGCAGGTGGCCCGGGACTCCCTTGCAGCCGTCTATCGCGATGCCCAGGCTGGCTCCGGCGAAAGCCCGATTTCGCCCGATCTGGACGGGGTCTTCGGCGTAGGTTCCGGTCAACGCGACCAGTGGTCGCGGCTGCGTCGCTCGCCTACCCCTGCGATCGAGAGCGCCGTCGAGGATTTCCTGTCGTCGGTCTACTTCCGGGCGCCGCAGTCCCCCGAGCTGGCACGGGAGCGAGCGCTCGGCTTCGCGTCGGTCAACGGCTACCAGGTTGCGACCGCCTTCCTCGACGCGATGCACGATGGCCTGGAATTCGCGGATGCCCGGGTCGAGTTCAGCCCGTTCGCCCGGGTCTCCGGGGAGTGCTGGGATGTCATCGTGCGCTTTGCCGATCCGCAGCGGACCACGCGGTCGGCCCGGGAGTACCGGATATGCGTCGACGTGTCCGATGCGCAGCCGGTAACCGTCGGCCGAGTGCGGCGATGGGCGGCACCTCGATGAGCGAGAACAAGACAGCGCAGGAGGCACGCATCGCCGACCGCGGCCGCTACGCAGATGGCCGGACCCGTCAGATCGCCGTCGCCGACGACGATGGGACCCCCCTGCTCATCATCGAGCCCATCACCGTCGGGGCACTGGAGTGGCAGCCGGCGGACAACTCCGCAGACTCGCCGATTCGCCTGTCGCGGTTTGCCTACCTGCACCGAGATGGCGCAGACATGGTCCTGAGCACCCCGCGCAGCCGGGTGACCGCGGTGATCCGCGATGAGCGGGTCGCCGCCTTCATTGCCGGCCTCGGGGTAGCGCGGCGCCCGACCACGCTGGCAGCCTTGAGCCGGCTCTCTGCGGAGGCTTGTCTACGACTGGCAGATGCGCTCCGCGCCGTCCACCTCGTCACCGGCGCCGAACCTGACTGCGAGGAGGATGACACCATCCCGCAGACGTGGGAGTTCCACGACCTGCTCTTGCACGAGCGCTCGAGGCGGCCCAAGGTCGGCGCGATCAATGAACCTCCCCGTTTCGGCATCGTTCCCGAACATCAGGAGCCCGAATGGGACCTCCAAGCAGGCGAGCTGGCGCTGCCTGCAGTCGACCTTCGCGCGGTAGCCGCCGCTGACCCGCCGTACGGGCAGGTGGTCCTATCTCGGGAGTCGCATCGCGACTACTCGGGCCCGGAGCTAGCCCTCAAGCAGCTGGCCGTATTGCTCGCCCGGAGCCTGGGGCCGATCGAGCGTGACGCCCTGCCGGGTACGGGAACCGACATCATGTGGTCACGGCCATATGCCTCGGCCGGGGCGCTCTTCGAGACCGACGTCGTCGTCATCGCTCACAGAGTCACCGGGCTGGCTCAGGGCGCCTACCTCTATCGGCCAGGAGCCCACGCGCTCAGACCCCTCGAGGGCGATCCGGCGAGCATCGACGGGCTGCTGTTCGACGCAAGCCAAGCGACCGCAGCCGGCATCCAACGACCCCAGGCCCTGCTCGTGATGGCCGCGCGTTTTCCGGATCTCGCGATCAAGTACGACGGGATCGCATACTCCCTCATGCTGAAGAACGCAGGCTGGATCCAGGCCGCCATCCAAGGTGCGGCAACGGCGATGGGCCTGGGCTCGGTGCCAATCGGGACTGGCGACGCCGTCGCTTTCGAGCTGGCTACAGGGCTGGATCGCTACCGCCACGGATCCACCGGCGAGATCGCAATCAGCGTCCCGCGGGTCCAGCCCTCGTAGCCGGGGTTCGCGAACCCCATATCTCTGCGACTGGAGACATCTCTGCGAGTCGTGTTACGACAAGCCGTCGCGCAGGTAGCAGCGCGCCGCTCGTAGGAGCACCTCAGGTGGGAAGCGAAACCCGGTGAAAGCCGAAGGATCCTGAACGGGCAGCCCAGTGCGGCGGTTGCGTCTCATTGCGTGCCGGATACCGCGAGACGGCTCTCCGTCAAAGCAACAGTGTCGCCGTATGGAAACCTTGGACCTCAATCCCACCTCTTATGTGTGCTGGCACACCGTTGACACAGGGAGGAGCAATTCTCTAAAAGTTGTTGCACTGCAACAACTTTACTTGGGGTGAGTGACGGGACTTGAAGAGGGCCCCGAACGCCCATGGCCGTACTTGATTTATGAGTATGAGGCTACCCCTAGACAGTGACATTCAGCACCTGTCAGGCGCGGTCAGTGTTGCTCAGTTGCTGGCCCCCGCGGCCCTTCGGCCGGGGCCTGTGGGCGATGGTCCAGCCCGAGCTCGTCCGCGAGTGCGGCCGTAAGGCGGGCACCAGCATTGACGCACTCTGCGCAGCCACCCCCTCAGCGACTGGAACCGGTACGACGCCGACATGGCGTTGTGGACGATCCTCAACTGGGAGCACCGCACGTCCGGCGCACGGCACTGCAGGGGTGGCGTCAGACAGGGATGCGAGGGCGTGCGTACGAAGGGGCGTTCCTCGGTCCGATGCAAGTGGGAACGCTCAACCACGCTTGACGATGGCCATGGACGGACGGCGCAGTGTCGAGGTTGAATGCGCCGAAGTGCGACCGCGTAACGGTCTGCGCGCGTGACCACTTATTACTACGCGATAGATGACGTGTCCGAGCGCTGGGGCGTAACCTGGCGCACCGCCGATGAACGTGTTCGCCGGCACGGATTCCCGGACTGCACGCTGCCCAAGCGTGGCAAGCGCAGGCAGGTGGCTGCTCGACCGTGTGGCGACGATCCAGGAGGTCGCCGATCTGGCCGGGCATTCGGACGCCGGCGAAGGCACCGATTGAGCATCCCGGCCGCAGACCTCAAGCCGTACCCATGCGATGGCGCCCGCGGACGGCTGGCCCGGGTGGAGGTGAGACAGCCATGACCGAGGTGTCGCTGTCAGGTGTTCCTGACAGATGTCAAGAACACCTGACAGCCATCGACGGCCTCGCGAGCGCGATCGACGCGATGAACGAGGTGATCTCGGTGGCCGGGCCGCTTGAGCGAATCGAGTTGTGGAGGGCCCTTCGAGAGCGGATCGA
>WLOY01000266.1 GCA_009699015.1 Actinomycetota bacterium
CTGTTCGCCTCGGCGAACTGGGTGATGCGGGCCCGTGCCGTCGCCCTGATGGGGTGACGGCTAGCGCAAGCCTGCCCGAAACACCTCAGAACCACCCCGAAGCACCACTACAGAGACCGAAACAGCCCCTCCTCGGCTCATTACGCGTGCCCGGAGGCAACCGACGCCGCAAACCCCCTGATGATCAGCGGTTCCCTAGCGCTGGTGGCGGGCGAATCGTGATCTTGTCGAGGTGCAGTGTCGGATCCTGCAACCGCGTCCGTTATTCCCATTGCGCGCTTGCACATATGAGGGCGTGCGCACCGGAGAAGTCGAGGAGATTCCATGAGTAGGTTCGAGAGTCGGATGTGTGCCGCCATTGGTGCAGGCACGTTCGCGGTGGCGTTGACGGTCAGTGGCAGCGGTTCGGCGGTGGCCGCGCCATTGTCGGGGTCGCTCGAGACCATGCAGGATCTCAAGGGCGCGTGGCTCACGTCGTTGACGGGTTTCCGGGAGGGTGCTCCGATTAGTTGGATGCACCGGTTGACGGTCCGCAAGGTGAAGGGGCAGGCCGGGGTTGCGTGGGAGGAGTGGCTGGACTGCACGGCGCAAGCGGCTGATTGCAAGGCGGCGAAGGCCGGAAAGGTCAGCGAGGCGAACTGGAGTGCGCCGTCGCGGGTGCTGATGGTGATGGATTCCAAGGGCGTCGCGCATGGGGTTGGTACCTACGGGTCGATCCTGCTCACCTCGGATGAGGATGGGATGAGCGCGGTGATGCTGTCGAACGGGCAGCGGGACGATTGGACGGCGACGCCGGATCCGACGACGTCCGGGCTGTCACCGACCGCTCCTAGGCAAATAGACCAACTTATGGCTAGTGATTGGACTGGGTCGTATGCCGCGACAGGCCCCACCGTTTCTTGCAGCAACGATTTGAAATCAACGCAGCAATAACGAGGGGGGCGAACCTGACCGGGGCGGACCTGATCGTTTCGACCACCGACCCCACCCCCCTTGCGCCAATATGCGTCGCCCCCGGGTGAGCACCGCAGCTCGCATCCTGCCGCTCCCCGTGATGTGTGGTGACGGTCGCTTGGGATGGTGCCATCGTGACGGTCGTTCAGGTCGGCGATGCGGTGCAGCGGGCCGCTGATGGCGCGAGCGTGGTCCCACCTATGGGCTTTCGGAGCAGGTGGTGAGTGCGACGGGGGAGGTTCGAGTGGTGCAGGTGGATGACAACCCGTAGATCATCCGCTGACAGGTACCTGCTTGTCGGGTGCGTGCACGGCGTTGATCGACCGCGATGCACGACGCCCAGATGATACGAAACATGGGACGACGTTCATCGGGCGAACGGGGTTCGCATCGAAGCGAAGCCGATAGTCCGGTGACCGCCAGCACCAACACGTGCGGGGCCGGTTTCTTGTAATGTACCTGTACCGAGTTGCTATTAATCGACGCAGTCACGAGCCCTGGAGCACTGGGCACCGCAGTGGTAGTCGCATCGCCCCTCACGACAGGTTCACTCCCCACAGTGGCACCCCCACCTCACGCAGCGAGAACCGCCACGGTGCTCGCGAGGAGCGCCGCCGCGATCGTCCACCTCCCCGCTCTCGTCCGATTGGCCCGTCTTGACCGTTCCTGAACCATGTCCTTGTGCCTCTCAAAAATGAAGGTGTTGACCGCTCAAGGGGTCCGCTGGGTGTGGGCACCGTATCGCCTACTTGGATCTGCTGAAAGGTGCCTGCCGGTTGGGTCGAGCGTGGCGGGCGTCACATCGAGACCACCGTGTTTTCACGGTAGCGGACCCACTTGAACGGCAATATTCTTCGTCCGGTTCGGACGTTGATGGGATGACGTCCCCAAGAGGAATGGTGTTCGCCATGGGTGCACAATCAAGGCTTTTCACGAGTCTTGCGTCAGGTTCCGGCAAGGCGACAGCAGTCGTCGTGTGCGCGGTGATGCTCCTCGCCGGATGCAGCGGCTCTGGAGGGAGCGCGGCGGAGTCGAGTGCCCCCGCTATCCGGGGTGACGTGGCCTTGCCCGACACTTTCGATCCGGGAGACTCGGGCGCTACCTCCCCGTTCGACCCGGAGGTCATCGAGGGGATCCTTAAAGACTCTATTGCCAAGGTCGGGGGCGAGGGCTTGGCTGAGGGTGACTTCATCATTGATGATGCCGAAGCCTTCAAGTTCATCATCGGTGACGCCGGTGCCTTTCAGACCGTGGTGAAGCCGCCCAGTGACGACAGCGTGGTGATTTTCGAGGAGAGCGATGAACAGATAATCGTCATGGGCGCCAAGTTCGAGGTGTACGAGGACGATGCAGGCAAGTACCGATTCCGATTGAGGGCGTTAGACGGTGGCATCGTGGCTGTGGGCGAACCGTACGACACGATGGCCGCAGCGAAAGAAGCGTGTGCCTCTGTGAAGCGTGCCGCTGCGATCGCGACCGTCGTCGAGGCCGACAGCTAGGACGTGGTTGTGGCTGCCCGACCTGGCATGGCTTGCTGAGTCAAGCAGCCCACTCGCGGGCTGTTAACGAGCCTTGTAGGGGTGGTGCGCACCTGCGAGCTGCTGGTCTTTGCGGGGTGTGGCTTTGGTTCGAATGTCTCACGCTGTCAGGCCAACCTGCGAGGATGACCCCAAAGAAGCAGCGAGGGGAGCAGCATGAGCGAGTTCGAGACGGCGGCAGCCGTCGGCGCGCGTGCCACCCCCTCGCTCGCGAAGGACCTCCAGTCTCGAGTGAAGTCGCTGGCGGCCGACCTTCGCACGAGCAGCGACGACCCTGCGAGCGAGTGGGGCCGCGAGCTCCAGGCCGAGTACCGCACCGCGAGCGAGCGCGGGCGCACCGGATTCTCATGGAGCGAGTGGCGCGATGGCGAGGTCGATCTCGCTGCGGTCGCGTGGGTGCTCGCCACGGTCTTCATCAGGTTCTGCGAGGACAACGACCTCATCGACGGCCCGTGGATCACCGGCGAGGGCCGAAGGCATGGCCAGGCCGCCGACAACGAGACCGAGTTCTACCGGGCCGAGCCCAGCCGCAATGCCCGCGACTGGCTGCGCGCTGGGTTCGAGGCCCTCGCCGCGCTCCCGGCCGGCAAGGCGTTGCTCGACCGGCACAATCTTGTCTGGCGCGCGCCTATCGGCGCCGACGCTGCCCAGCAGCTGCTCTCGTTCTGGCGCACCCAGAACGCCGATGGCACCCTCGCCTACGACTTCACCGACGCGAGCCTCGACACTCGGTTCCTCGGCGACCTCTACCAGGACCTGAGCGACTTCGCGAAGAAGAAGTACGCCCTGCTCCAGACCCCGGTCTTCGTCGAGGAGTTCATCCTCGACCGCACCCTGACCCCGGCGATC
>WLOY01000267.1 GCA_009699015.1 Actinomycetota bacterium
CGCCCTGGCCCGCAATGCCGCGGACCGGCAGGCCCCGCCGGCTGCGGGGGAGGGTGTGCCGAGGACGTCGTGCGTGTCGAGGTCGCAGCGCGGGCTCACGTACGGCCCGGGCTCCCGGATCGGGCCCGTCCGAGCGGCGAATCCTCGTCGCGCGTCTGTCACGGGATGCCCTACGGCGTGACCGAATCTCGGTGCGATGGTCCGGGAATTCTCGAGTTTCCGGGAACCTTGCGAGGCTAGGGTTCGTCCAAGATTTTGATGGGTGAAGGTCATCCGCATCGTCAGGGATCGGGGTACCGCTATGGGAACGCGCATGAGAATGCTCACTGTCGGGCTTGTGCTCGCCACTGCCGCGATGGCGGGGTGCTCGTCGACGACGGCAGGCTCGTCGGGGGCAATGCAGGACGACGCTACCGCCTCGGCGTCCTCGTCTGCGGCATCGTCCGCGTCGTCGTCTGCGGCCCCGACGGCACCAGCCTCGTCGCCTGACCCGGCCACCCCGACCGCCGAGCCGACTGGAGCCACGGCAAGCCCGGTCGTGTCGCCGACGGACTCGCCTTCACCGGCAGATTCACCTGATGATCCGGCTCTGCTGGGCAAGTCTGCGCCCGGGAGCAATGACGTGTGCGACACGGGTTTGCCGTACGCCTGCGGCGATATCGGCGCGAGTGGAGTTGGCACTGTCTTCTACGCGTCTTCGACCCCGTTCGCGTGCGGGGCGGGCATGGCATCAACGTGCAACTACCTCGAGGCCGCCCCTCAACGGTGGAACGGGGACCCGGTCCCCTGCCCAGGTGGCTGCGGCGGCAGCCCAGACAAGACATCGGACTATGGCGCTGCTGGCCCGGGTACTGGCAAGGGCTACTCCTACTGTTATGCAGGAAACGCTAACGGCACTGCTGCGTCCGGTACGGTTGTCGGATCAGGGTTTGCGAACACCTCCGCGATATTCACGCTGTGTAATTCGGCTGCGGCCAATCAAGCTCGCGGCTACAACGGCGGTGGGATGACCGACTGGTCCCTGCCATCCAAGGACGAACTCAATGCCCTGTACTCCTACCCGAACCGGAACGCGATTGGCGGGTTCGCGGCTGCCAAATACTGGAGTTCATCGCAGAACAACAACAGGTCCTCCGCGTGGTCCCAGGACTTCTCGAGTGGGGAACAACAGTCAAAAAGCGGCATCACGTCGAGTTACGGCGTTCGCCCGGTGCGGGCCTTCTGACTCTTCCTCCATCTATCGCTTCGTCCGTTTGCCTGTCCCTGTTCGAAGGGTCGCAAGTTCGTCTTGCCTTGGGGCGGAGTCGATCTTGCGTCGGCAGGACCGGCCCCCGCTTCGATTCCGCGAGTGGTGCCCTTTGCCGGGGGTTTCACCGCAAGCCTGACGAACTTCGCTCCCCCTGCCGCCGACCAAGGGAACGGCGCGCACTGGGTCGGCCTTGAGCCGCCTTGACGGCGACCCTCTGTGTCAAGGGCGGAGTTGGGTTCCGCGACTCGGGTCTGCAAGGGTTCTTTGCCTTCGGCGAGGGCTCTGCGGTGCCTGCTCGTCGACTGGTTCACTGGGCCTTGGCGTGATCCGCTCAGCGAATGCTGGTGTCTTCCCGGATCCCGGCAATGGGCGAGGGGGTGCGGCATGGCAGGCATGTCCGAGGTGTTCGAGGACAGGGCCGAACCGCGGGTGCCCGCGTGCGGATGTTCATGGAACCCGGCGGGGACCGGATGCGTCTGAGAGGCTATGAGCCCATCGCTGCCGTTGGTTGCGATGCGGAGGAAGTGTGGGCTCGTGCAGGTGCTCGCCGGGGCAGGCGGCCCAGGCCAGAAAGGAGTAGCCATGAGCAGGTTGAGCATCAGGGCGTTCACCGCCATCGGTGCGGGGGCATTGACGGTGGCGTTGATCGTGAGCGGTGGGGTGCCGGCGGTGGCAGCGCCGGCGTCGGGGCCGATCACGCAGGCGAGGGATGTCCTCGGCGTCTGGGTGGGCGAGCTGACCGGCTACAACGAGGGCCAGGAAGTTGACTGGCAGTATCGGCTCACCGTTCGCAAGGCGAGGGGGCAGGCCGGGGTGGCGTGGGAGGAGTGGCGCGATTGCGTCGACCACGAGGCTGCGTGCGCTGCGGGCAAGGCCACGGGCGGTGGCTGGAGCCAGCCGTCAAGGGTCCTGTTCGCGATGGGCCCGGATCATGTCATCCACGGGGTGAGCGAGGCAGGGATCACCGAAGCAGCTCCTGACGAGACTGGCGGCGTCCTCAATGTGACGTATGTGTGCAAGGGCGATCCGGTTGGCATGTGGTCATCCGTGGCGAACAGCGTGGCCCCGCGGATGATCTATGGAGGGGCGTACGCGGTGAGCGGTTCCCTTGTCCGTCAGCGCAGTTAGTTGTGCAGGATTCATTCGTCTTGAGGGAGTTGCCATGAAGAGATTAAGCAGACGGTCGCTGGCGGTCATTGGCGCAGGCGCGTTCGCGGTGGCGCTGACGGTCGGTGGCGGTGGTTCGGCGGTGGCCGCGCCATCGTCGGGGCCGATCGAGTCAATGCAGGATCTCAAGGGCGCGTGGCTGACGTCGTTGACGGGGTTCCGGGAGGGTGCTCCGATCAGTTGGATGCACCTGTTGACGGTCCGCAAGGTGAAGGGGCAGGCCGGGGTTGCATGGGAGGAGTGGCTGGACTGCACGGTGCAAGCGACTGATTGCAAGGCGGCAAAGGCCGGCAAGATCAGCGAGGCGAACTGGAGTGCGCCATCGCGGGTGCTGATGGTGATGGATTCCAAGGGCGTCGCGCATGGGGTTGGTACCTACGGGTCGATCCTGCTCACCTCCGATGAGGATGGCATGAGCTCGGTGATGCTGTCGAACGGACAGCACGACGCATGGGCGGCGACGCCGAGTCTGACGAATTCCGGGCAGCCACCAACCGCCCTGAGGCAAATAGGCAATCGGATGGCTGTTGAGTGGACTGGATCGTATGCCGCGACAGGCCCCACCGTTTCTTGCAGCAACAATTTGAAGTCAACGCAGCAATGAGGTGACGTTGGCGATGCAGATAGCTAACGGTCGCGGTGGTGGCAGCTCGACCTGGCTTGGCTGCGCTGACGCCCGGGCCGCATCCTTGGCGGCGCCTACGACCATTTCGCAAGGTGGCAACGCAGGCTCACCATAATGGCGGCGCAATCTTCGCTCGTCTGATCCTCGTGCTCATGTCCTTCTCACGAGTGACGGATCAATAGCTCTCTGGCGAGTGCTGCAGGAGGTTCATGGTCGAGCTGGGCGAAAGACGGGTACGTCGGACGCCTGCTGACCAAGAAGCACTCATTC
>WLOY01000268.1 GCA_009699015.1 Actinomycetota bacterium
ACGGTGACGATATGCCCGTTGATCAGGCATGTTCGTGGCGCGCCGGTTGTCATGATGAAGCGCAGAGCGCCAGTGCGATGCGAGTCCCGACTTGGGCATTGTTCTTGATGAGCGCAACATTCGCCTTCAGGCTGGCCCCTTCGGTGACCTCGAAAATGGTCGACAGCAGGTAGGGAGTGATGGCCTTGCCGGTAACTCCATCTGCGCGCGCTCGGCTGAGAGCCTCGTCGATGGCTGCGCGGGTCACCCCTGCGTCTAGAGCCTCCTCGGGAGCCAACGGAACGCCGAGGAACATCCCCCGAGGACCCCGCAACTGCTGGTCGGCGAGGAATGTCCCGACGACATCCTCCGCTGTCTCAACGTTCCACTCAATTCGGCAACCACTCTCGATGCTGTAGAACCAAGGGAACTCCGAGGTATTCCATGCTGCGACAGGGACTCCGTGGGTCTCGAAGTACTCCAGGGTGGCGGCAGTGTCCATGAATGCCTTGGTGCCGGATGCGACCGTGATACAGGGATAGTTGCCGACGGCCAGGAGATCTGCCGAGATGTCGAAACTATCCCCGAAGTCCGGTGCGACGCCGCCGATGCCCCCCGTGACGAGGGTGGTGATTCCGCAGGTCGCCGCGACGAAGAGCGTGGCCCCGACTGTCGCGGCACCGCTGGAGCCGTCTCGTACGGCACGCGCGAGATCGCGCTCCTGGGCCTTGATGACCTTCTCGGCATGGGCCAAGAAGTCCAACTCCGATGCTGACAGTCCACACACGATGTCTCCGTTGATGATTCCAACGGATGCGGGCGTCGCGCCGCCGTCTCGGATAATCCTCTCGACGGCGAGAGCGGTCTCAATGTTTGTCGGGACGGGCATGCCGTGCGCGACGATCGTCGACTCCAAGGCGACGACTGCAGTGCCATCATGCAACGCCTGCCGCACCTCCTCGCTTACACGAATAGCCATGCTTCCTCCAAGTGAATTGTCGGTTGTCCTTGAGTGGTCTTGTTGGTGTCAGGGTGACCGGCCCGTACGTGGCCTGACGTTGTGAAATTTCGCGGAACGGGGTGCCTTCGCCTCACCTTCCTTGCAGGTCCACTGCGCCTGAGTGCCCGCCAACGCGGGCAATGACCGCAGCGGCGGCAAGCGTCCCTGTGCGTGCGGCATCGACAGGGTCCGCTCCCTGACGGGTGGCTGCGACGAAGCCGGCGGCGAACGCGTCGCCGGCGCCGGTTGAGTCTTGAACACGTGGTTGGGGAGCCGCAGGCAGTTGCTGGTCGATGGTGGGCCCACGCAAGAGGACCCCGTCTGCACCCTGGGTCAATGCCACGAAGGCTGCACCCATCTCCAGGAGTCGTTCGGCGGCTTGCTCCGGATCCTGCAAGCCCGTCAGGGCGCGTGCTTCGAAGGCATTCGGGAATAGGTAATCCACGTGCGAGAGCAGCGCTGGATTCACGTCCTTGACATATGGCGTCATCATTGGGCTGGGATCGAGCGAGATGGTCAGTCCGCTGGTGCGGGCATGCTGGATGAGGCTCCAAACTCGTTGCGCGGAAACTTCGCGCTGGAAGACGAAGCCTGAGACGTGTACCCAGTCGATGCCATCGAGGGTCCTGAGGTCATGTGGCCCCTCAGTCGATTCAGGTCCGCGATGCGACATGAAGCGCCTCTCCCCATCCGGACCGATGACGATCACGCAGACGGAGTTCGGCCCGGCATGCCTTCGGACGAATCGCACCCCGACATCGAAGGCGGACAGATCCGCACTGAGCATTGGGGTGACCGAGTCATCACCCATTTGCGACATGAGTTCCACACTCATCCCGAGTGCTGAACCGCAGCAGGCAAAGTTGGCTGCAGAGCCGCCACACGACAGGGCGTATTGATGAACCTCGGCATCGGGAGCAACAGACATGGCGTCATCGACTACCAGGCAGACCTCCGCCATGATGTCTCCGATCACCAAGACTGACGGCACCATTGCATGCTAGGGCCGCATCGCGAGAATCTTCTTTGTGTTGATCAATTAGAGCGTGAAACTCGGAAAAAGTATTCGTAATAATCAGAGTTCGCCCGGGTTCCAGGTACAAGAGATATGCTGAATTACGTAGCGCAGGGCGTAGGTGCGATCGCAGCCTCGTATCGGCAGTGCTGGTGGCCACGACGCGCAACGAGAATGCGTGGTAAACCGAATGCTGAGCATCGTGGCGGGATTCATCACCGCCGTCATCTTCGCCGTCGGCATGATCGCCGCTGCGCGAGCCAGTCGTAGCATCGGTGCAGTTCAGGTCGTTGCCGTCTCCTCGAGCATAGGGCTCGTCATAGTCGTCCCCTGGTGTCTCATCTCCGGGATTCCGACGCTGGACGGTGGGCAGCTTGCGCTCATGGTCTTGGCTGGCATCGTCAACGTCTTGGGATTCAGGTGCACATATGCCGCCCTGCGGTTCGGCAAGGTCGGGCTGGTCGCTCCGATCGTTGCTGCCGAGGGAGCGGTCGCCGCCATCATTTCAGCGTTTCTCGGGCAGTCGATTGCGCCGCTCGTGGCCTTTCTCCTCGTGGTCATCACAGGAGGTATCGTCATCGCCGCAAGGTCGCAGGATCCGGCTCCGTTCGATCACGAGCGACCACTGAAGGCTGCGGGGTTGGCGACGTTGGGAGCGATCTCCTTCGGCATCAGCCTTTTCGCGGTGGGGATCCTGAGCGCACAAGTCTCGTTGCCCTGGGTATTGCTGCCGGGACGGGTGGTGGGCGTTTTCGCGATCGCACTGCCGCTGCTGGCGATGAGCCGCCTTTCTGTCCCGCGGTCTGCCTGGCCAATCTTGGTCCTGCTCGCATGTTGCGACCTCGCCGGTATCGCCGCGTATTCGGTCGGGGCCCAGGAGAACCTGGCCGTGACCGCGGTGATCTCATCGCAAATGGCGCCGATCGCGGCCGTCATGGCGTTCTTTCTATTTCGCGAGCGCATGGGCCGAGGACAAATCACTGGACTCGTGGTGATTGTCATCGGCATGTCCGTCCTGGGCGTGGTGCAGTGAACGGCGCCTAGGGCATGCGAAGAGGTTCCGGGACGAGTGAAGGGATTGGAATGGATCGACCAACGGCAGACTGGCTCGACGTGACGGATTCGGCTTTCGTCGCGGACCCGTACCCGGCGTACCGCAGGCTGAGGGAGGCCGGGCCACTCGTATGGCACGAGGAACTCCAGATGTGGCTCGTGGCCGGCTATGCGAATGCCAATGCAATGCTGCGAAATCCCATGGTCGACAGAGTCTTTCGA
>WLOY01000269.1 GCA_009699015.1 Actinomycetota bacterium
CAGCGAAGTGCCTGCGCAGAACATCCTCGATACGCGACATCGCGAACTCGGCGTGAGCCAGCGGCACACATCGTCGGATCAGATGGAACACCTCAGCGTCGACCCTGCAGTAGAACCGCTGCGCGAAGACCCGTTTCATCAAGTCGATTCCGCCTGCTTGACGCAGCACTGCCTCCTGGGCCGCCAGGTCGGAGATCATCGGCTCGGCCCAGGTCATGCCACGGCGGACGATGCGGCGCGATATTTCGACGGCGACCACGCCGGCGATCGGGTCGGATAAATCAGTCATGTCGGCGAGGTCGATACTGTCGGGCGATGGCTGGGGCGGGGTCGTCTCGAACATGCCGCCATTATCCCAGGGGGGTATGACACCCGTTCAGCCCCGACATCACCGCTGACGACCAAAGCACGGGTGCGCCCCCGAAATACCCAAGCCCACAAAAAATGATGTCCCCCGGGATTTCTCCCGGGGGACATCATCGTCAATCCGACCGTCAACGGCCGGCACTGTGATTAGGCCGCAGCACGCTCTTTCTCGTGGTGGCCTTCTTCGGCCGCGAAAGCGGGATCGTCCGCGAAGGACTTCAGGCGGGCGATCTTGTAGATCAGCAGGCCGTAGAGGCACTTGGCCAGGATGTCGGCCAGTGAGTAACCGATCTGCTTGCCCACCCATGCGTCAGCTCCGGTGGTGCCGAAGTAGATGGGCAGGAGGTACGCGATCGGGTACACGCCCCAGGTAGCGAACAACAGGATGCGGAGGTTACTGACGGTCTTCCGCACAGACTCCGGCTGCCGGTCCAGCGACTTGGTCAGCTCGACGAACAGCACATAGAGGATGTAGAGGAAGGGAATGGTCGACAGCAAGCCCCAGACATTGCGGGTCATATTGTCGGCGCTGATCTCACCGGGGTAGCCGAGGGCGATCATGAGCGCCGAGGCCGGGATCAACCGCGCCAGCAGTGATGCCTGCAGTTTCTTGGCCAGCGCCAGCACGACCACGAGTTCGGCCAGCAGCAACGGCACCGTCAGGAGCCAGTCGACGTAGCGGTAGCCCTCGTTGAACGACTCTCCGGCTGCCTGGGTGTACATCCCGCGTCCGCCGGCGGCGTCGGTGGTGAACGCGTGCCTGAACGAGTCGAAGATCCGGAAGTAATGGTAGGCAGCGATACCTGTCACCGTGGCCGAGATCACCAAGGCCTGCCGATAGCGGGGCAGAACGCGACTCCGGGAGGAGAACAGGAAGATCGTGGTGAACAACTGTGCTGCGATTGTCAGCGACAGAAAGTTGTACACCGTATCGAATTGGCCTTGAGTTAACTGTTCAGGGATCATCTCTCACCTTCAAGTAGCGACGCGGGGAGGCGTACTGGACGAAGCGTACAATAATCCACGTTGCGTTCAGGAGCGTCCAATTACGGCGTTTTAATCCGACTGAATAGATTTTCGCGAGGGAGACTACTCAGTGTCAGCTGGTCAGGGCCGGAAAGCGGCCGATGCCAGGGTCCTCCGGACCCGCTCTGAAGTAGCGCGGACCGCCCTCGCCGTGCTGACCGAGGAAGGCTCCGACGCACTGACACATGCACGCGTTGCCGAGATCGCCGGCTTCTCCAAGACGACCCTGTACGCGCACTGGCCCTCACGGCTGGATCTTGCCGCCGCCGCCCTGGACATCCTGGGTGAATTGCCGAGCCGCGAGCGCACCGGCGATCTGCGGACCGATCTGGTAGACCAACTCACGTCGTTCCGGCAGGGCGTCACCGACCACCGGTTGGACCGCGTCCTGGCGGCGATGGCGCAGTGGGCGACCATCGAGGCGATGAATGAAGTCCGGGAGAGAATCAACACCGAGGGGCAGCGGCCCCTGCGTGCCATCCTCGAAGGGGCCTTCCACGGCGCTCGACTGGAGGCGATCGTCTCCATGCTCAGCGGGGTGGTCGCATGCCCGGCGCTGATGTTCGGCACAGTGCCTGACGACGATGTCATCGCAGCCGCGGTCGACATCGTCTTAAAGACCGTGCGCTGACTCATGGCGGAACGTTCCCTGGAGGGCGCCTCAGTCGTGGTGACCGGTGCCAGCGGTGGTATCGGTCGCCATATCGCGAAACAACTCGCCGAGTCCGGTGCCCGACTGACATTGGTAGCCCGCGATCGAAATGCCCTGGAGTCACTGGGAATCGACGCCACTGTGGTGTCCGCCGATCTCCGTGACGCCGAGGCAGGCAGGACGATCGTTGCCGCCGCACTTGCCGCTAACAACACGCTCGACGGGCTGGTGAACGCAGCAGGTGTCGTCGCCTTCGGTTCCCTCGCCGAGACCGCCGACGAGGTCATCGAGGACCTGTTTCTCACCAACGTCCTGGGACCACTGTGGCTGATGCGGGCGGCTATCCCGGCGCTCACCGAGTCGCGCGGATTCATTGCCAACATCAGTGCTGTGGTCGCCGAACAACCCCTCGCCGGGATGGCGGCCTACGCCGCGTCCAAAGCCGCGCTGACCGCCGTCGATCGGGCCCTGACCCGCGAGTTGCGCACCGCCGGCATCACCGTGACCGATGCCCGCCCACCGCATACCGAGACCGGTCTGGCCGACCGCCCGATCTCCGGTACCGCACCGCGACTACGCGAGGGCCTCAGGCCCGAGGACGTGGCTCGTCGGATCGTCACGGCCATCATTGTCGGCGAGCGGGAGATCCCCGCCGACGCCTTCTCCGACTGACGAGATACCGAACTAGAGGCACTAGACCGGGGTCACGCTGAGCGCGAGGCTTTACGACAGCGATCCGAGCAATATCGGACCTCGGACCAGTCCCGGGCCCACTTCTTCCGCCACTCGAAGAGAAGGCCGCAGCTCTTACAGACCTTCGGAGGGTGTCCGTTCTTGACGCGCGCTCGAGACGACACGGATCTGACTCTACGGCCAGAGTCCGCTGGCCAACCGGTGTCCGGCCCGGGGCCGCAGCCCCAGACCGTCGGCGAAAAGATTATGGAGCCGCCTAGGAGAATCGAACTCCTGACCTATTCATTACGAGTGAATCGCTCTACCGACTGAGCTAAGGCGGCGTGGCTTGGGCGATGAGCGCTTGCGCGAAGAGCTGCTCGCTTAGCCGAGGCGAGAGTCTACTCCCCGGAACGCAACGCCTGACCCATGGTCGCGATCATGGCGTCGACCGCGAATTTCGGCTTGACGTTCATCGCCAGAGCCTCGCGGCAGGCGAGCACGGCCTCGATACACCGCAGCAGACGCTCCTGGGAGG
>WLOY01000027.1 GCA_009699015.1 Actinomycetota bacterium
CACGGCTGCAACAGCAATCCCGATGATCCGCTGCCGGCGCTTGCGCGCGACGGCTGCCTGTTGCCGCCTCACCTGCTGCCGCTCGTACTTCTCGCGGGCCAGTTGCTTCTCGCGCCGGTTGCTTGTCACCTGCAGAGTCTATTCGGGGCGGGCGGCGGCCGGCATTAGGCTTCGCAGATGCTCATTGTCGGCTTTCCCGCGGGTTCATGGGCGACCAACTGCTACGTCATTGCGAGCGGCCCTGGGGAGCCCTGCCTCGTCATCGATCCGGGCCAGGACTCGATCACAGGCGTGGAGGAGGCGATTCGGGAGCACTCGCTGAAACCGGCGGCCGTCCTGCTCACCCACGGGCACATCGACCATGTCTGGTCGGTTGCCCCGGTTGCCCACGGCTTCGGCATCCCCGCCTACATCCATGCCGGCGACCGCTATCGGCTGGCGGACCCTGCCGGCACGAGCGTCGTGGCGTCGCGCGAGCACCTGCTCGCCATGACGAAGGGGGCGCTCGAGCTCACCGAGCCGGATGACGTCCGGATCCTCGCTGACGAAGCCAGGCTCGACCTTGCCGGCATCAACCTCGTCGTTGCCCACGCACCCGGCCACACCGAGGGCTCGGTGGTGTTCACCAGGCCAGGCGACGCGACCGATGATCCGATTATGTTCAGCGGCGACGTGCTCTTCGCCGGATCGATCGGCCGCACTGACCTTGCGGGAGGCGATTCGGCAGCCATGCGCGAGAGCCTCGAGCGCGTCATCATCACCGCTGACGACGCCACGATCGTCCTGCCTGGGCACGGACCGCAGACGACCATCGGCGCGGAGCGCGTGGCAAATCCCTTCCTGCAGTTCGGCGGCGGATTCGGTGCCGCACCGTCACGGGGCATGTGATGGCGATGTTCCAGGCGCCCAAGGGCGTGCCGGAGTACTTCGGGGCCCGGGGCGGCTCGTTCCTCGCCGTGCGCGAGGCGCTGAGCAGGCCGGCAATGCTCGCCGGCTACGGGTACGCGGAGCTGCCGGTGTTCGAGGACACGGGCCTGTTCGTCCGTGGCGTGGGGGAGTCCACCGATGTGGTGTCGAAGGAGATGTACACCTTCGAGGACAGGGGAGGGCGATCCTTGACCCTGCGGCCGGAGGGCACGGCCGGCGTCATGCGACTCGTCGTTGAGCATGGCCTCGACCGTGGACAGCTTCCGGTCAAGGTGTGGTACGCCGGCCCGTTCTTCCGGGCCGAGCGCCCGCAGCATGGCCGCTACCGCCAGTTGCAGCAGGTGGGCATCGAGGCGATCGGCTCCGATGACCCCGCGCTCGACGCCGAGGTCATCGCACTCGCCGACGAGGCCTTTCGGTCCCTCGGGCTCACGCAGTACACGCTCCACCTGACCTCGCTCGGCTGCGCGGTCTGCCGTCCCGGCTACCGCGAGGCTCTCCAGTCGTTCCTGGCGGGTGTCGATCTCGACGAGGCCACGCGCGAACGGGCGGCGGTCAACCCGCTGCGGGTGCTCGATGACAAGCGTCCTGACGTGCAAGCGCGGCTCGCCGGGGCTCCCCACATGGTCGATCACCTGTGCGCCGAGTGCGCCGCTCACTACGCAGCCGTCCGGCAGGCCCTCGGCCTCCTCGGGGTGCGGTGGAATGAGGCCCCCGCACTCGTCCGCGGACTCGACTACTACACGCGCACTACCTTCGAGTTCACCCACGACCTTCTCGGCGCCCAATCCGGCATCGGGGGTGGTGGACGCTACGACGGACTCATGGAGTCCATCGGCGGGGCCGCGCTCTCCGGCATCGGGTGGGGCATCGGCACTGACCGAACCCTGCTGGCCTGCGAGGCGGAGGGCCTCGAGCCGGGCGCTGGGCCGCTCATCGACGTTTACTGCGTGCCGATCGGCGCCGATGCCAAGGCGCGGCTCGTGGGCCTCGCCGGCGAACTTCGGGCTCGCGGCGTGCGCGCCGACATCGCCTACGGCGATCGGGGGCTCAAGGGGGCGATGAAGTCCGCGGATCGCAGCGGAGCGCCGCTCGTCGTCGTGCTCGGTGACAATGAGGTGCAGGGCCGGACGGCAGTCATCAAGGAGATGACGACGGGAGATCAGTCCACCATTCCGTGGGACAGTGTGCTTGACGTGATTCAGTCACGGGTCCAGGAGCAAGCAATCGAAAGGAATTCGCGGTGATCCGCTCAACCAATGCCGGAACGATTCGGTCAGGCGATGTCGGCAGCACGGTGACGCTGGCTGGATGGGTAGCGAGCCGCCGCGATCATGGAGGCGTCGCATTCCTCGACCTCCGCGACGCGAGCGGCATCGTGCAGGTCGTCGTCCACGATCCTGAGGTCGCGCACGGCCTGCGCGACGAGTACTGCCTGCGGATCGTCGGCTCGGTCGCTGCCCGCCCTGCGGGCAATGAGAACCCGGACCTTCCGACCGGCTCCATCGAGGTCATGGCTCAGGAGGTCGAAATCCTGTCGGTCTCGGCGCCGCTGCCCTTCCCGATCGATGATCGCGTGACGGTCGGCGACGAAGTCCGCCTCAAGTACCGCTACCTCGACCTGCGCAGGCAGTCCGCTGGCGACGCCCTGCGCATGCGGTCGAAGGTCAACCAGATCGCCCGCAACGTCCTCCTCGACCTTGACTTCGTCGAGATTGAGACGCCCACGCTCACCCGCTCGACGCCGGAGGGTGCGCGCGACTTCCTCGTGCCGGTGCGACTGCAGCCGGGGCACTGGTACGCGCTCCCGCAGTCGCCGCAACTGTTCAAGCAGCTGCTCATGGTCGCCGGGATGGAGCGCTACTTCCAGATCGCGCGGTGCTATCGCGACGAGGACTTTCGCGCCGACCGCCAGCCTGAGTTCACCCAGCTCGACATCGAGATGTCCTTCGTCGAGCAGGCTGACGTCATCGAGGTGGGCGAGGCAATCGTCCGCGCGCTGTGGAAGGGGATTCTCGATTTCGAGATCGGCGACATCCCCCAGATGACGTATGCCGAGGCGATGCGCAGGTTCGGCAGCGACAAGCCCGACCTTCGATTCGGTCTCGAGCTGGTCGACCTCACCTCGTATTTCTCGGCAACCCCGTTCCGGGTGTTTCAGGCGGAGCATGTCGGAGCCGTCGTCATGCCGGGTGGAGCCGACCAGCCCCGGCGGCAGTTCGACGCCTGGCAGGAGTGGGCGAAGCAGCGTGGCGCCAAGGGCCTGGCCTACGTCACCGTCGATGCCGAGGGTGTGCTCGGCGGGCCGGTCGCGAAGAACCTAAGCGACGACGAGCGAGCCGGGCTCGTCGAGGCTGCGGGGGCCAAGCCGGGCGACTGCGTCTTCTTCGCAGCCGGTAAGGCCTCCGACGCGCGCTCCCTGCTCGGGGCCACGCGAAACGAGGTAGCCCGCCGGCTCGACATGATCGACGAGAAGGCCTGGTCCTTCCTGTGGGTCATCGATGCGCCGATGTTCGAGGAGACCGAGGACGAGAACGGCACGAAGGGCTGGACAGCCGTCCACCACCCCTTCACGTCGCCGAACAGGGAATGGCGCGACTCATTCGAGCAGTCGCCTGGCGAGGCGCTCGCCTGGGCCTACGACATCGTCTGCAACGGAAATGAGATCGGCGGCGGCTCGATTCGAATCCATCAGGCCGACATCCAGGAGCGGGTGTTCGCGATGCTCGGCATGACCGAGGAGGAGTCCCAGGAGAAGTTCGGGTTCCTGCTCGATGCGTTCAAGTTCGGGCCACCGCCGCACGGCGGCATCGCGATTGGATGGGACCGCACCTGCATGCTCCTCGCGGGGGCCCAGTCGCTGCGCGAGGTCATCGCCTTTCCCAAGACGGGCGCCGGCCACGATCCGCTGACCGGCGCGCCGACGCCCATCACGGCCCAGCAGCGCAAGGAGGCAGGGATCGACGCGGCCCCACCGGCGCACCTGCCCATCGACCCGGAGTGAGGCGCGCAAGGTCTCGCATAGTGCGTAAAACTTTCGAGCGTCACAATTCCGTAACAAACCTGACCGGTCGGGGTGAGGCCGGGAAAGATATAGCCGGACGCGTCGTGCTCGAGGGCGCTGCGGCCGACCTGGCCCAGGATGCCGAACTCAGGAGGGCCTGCCTTGGACGTTGACCTCGCTCGCTATCGCGAACGGTTCCCGGTGCTCACGAACGTCACGTACCTCAATAGCTGCTCCCAGGGTGCCCTCGCAGACACCGTGCGCGGTGCGATGGAGCACTACATGGACGGCATGGACGATGTCGGCTCGCTCTGGGAAACCTGGGCCGGCAAGCAGGAGGAGGTCCGGGGCCTGCTCGCGCGCCTATTCAGCACGACTCCGGGCGAGGTCGCCGTCACCGCCTCCGCCTCCGCCGCGATCGACTCCATCGCCTCCGCGCTGTTCCTCGAAGACGGCCCGCGCACGGTCGTCACGACGTCGCTCGAGTTCCCGACCGCAGGCCAGATCTGGCACGCTCAGGCGGCTCGCGGGGTCAGTGTCGTGCACGTCCCGGCCGGCCCGGACCATCGCCTTGCGATCGATGACCTTGCCGCCGCCATCGATGACGACACAGCGCTCGTCTCGGTCACGCATGTCTGCTACCGCAATGGTGCGATGACCGACCTCGCGGCAGTGATCGAACTCGCCCATTCGCGGGGCGTCCGGGTCCTCGTCGACGCCTACCAGTCGGGTGGGGCCGTCCCCATCGACTTCGCTGCGCTCGGCGCCGACTTCCTCGTCGGCGGCTGCCTGAAGTACATGCTCGGCATGCCAGGGGTGGGCTTCGGACTTGTGACGAAGGAGGCATGTGCGGACCTGGTCCCGACCTCGACCGGCTGGTTCGCTGCGCGCGACATCTTCTCGATGGACATCTACGGGTATGACCCCGCGACCGATGCCCGTCGATTCGAGGCGGGCACGCCGGTGGTGCCAAGCCTGTATGCCGTGGCCGCCGGTTTGGAACTCCTGCTCGAGATCGGCGTCGACCGGGCATGGGAGGTCTCGTCGAGCCTCCACGACCAACTGCGCGCGGGGGTGGGCGAGCTCGGAGGAACCGTCGTCACCCCGGGTGGCGCGGGTGAGCATGGACCGATGATCGCGATCGCGTCAACCGACGAGCATGCCCTCGTCCGTGCAATGGCCGAGGATCGCGTGATCGTCTCGTGCCGTGATGGAAATATCCGGATCAGCCCGCACTTCTACAACAATGCCAGCGACATCGATGCCGCGCTGGCCTCGATGCGGCGGCATCGTCACCTGCTCGCCTAGGCGATGGAGGCGTCGAGGGTGATCGTGGCCGTCGAGTAGGGCATCGACACCGGGCTGCTGGCCTGTGACTGCTCGAGAAGGACGGCCGCAGCGGTGGTCACGGCGACGCTGTCACCTGCGGTGCCGGCCTCCTCGATGAGGTTCGTTTCGGCATCCTCCTGCACCCGGGACTGAGCGTGCAGCCGACCTCCGGGCCTACGGCCGAGGGTCATGGTGCCCGAGCCTGTCGGTAGGGAGCCGGAGGTCGGCGCTCGCGCGGTGACAGCTCGCAGGCGACTCCTTCTGCTGCCGGAAATGAGGCAGAAGCCTATGCTCGAATCATGATTTCCGGCATCGTGATGACCGAGTCGGATGTTGAATCATCGACCCCTGCCGGGAGCACCGTCACCGAGCGCGTGATCATACCGGGCGGGCACTATGCCGAGCCCATGATCCACCGCTCCCTGCGCATCGGTGCCGGTGATTCGCACGACAGGCGCGACGACCTCAACGACGAGTTGCTCTTCGTGATGGCCGGGGCTGGAACCATTGCGATCCGCATCGACGGGCATGAGGAGTCGATCGAGGTCCTCGAGGGCGATGCCGTCCAGATTCACGCGGGGGAGTCCTCGCGCCTTGTCGTAGCGCGGGGGGAACTCCACCTCCTGTCGTTCCTGGTGCCCGCTCCGGTCACGCCCTGGTCGGCGCAACTCGCCCGCCCGGTGGATCGAGTGATCCACGTCGCGCACCTTGGCGAGCAGCACAGCCAGGCGGCGACAGCTGACCGCCAGTTCGAGGTCCTGTTCGACCGCAGTCGGGGGAGTCGGGGGGCGACGATGTTCGTTGGGTTCATTCCCACCTCCGGTGCCCCGGAGCATTACCACCTCTACGACGAGATCTGCGTCATCGTTCGAGGGTCCGGCTTCCTCCATGCGCTCGGGCGGAGCCAGCCCATCGAGCCGGGAAGCGCCTTTCACGTGGCGCCTCGGCTGCTCCACGCAATCGAGAATCCTAATCCAGATGACATCTGGATTCTCGGAGTGTTCCGCCCTGAGGGGTCCGCGGCATCGGCCTTCTACCCGGACGGGCGTCCGGCTCCGACGAACGAGGACTGACATTGGCCCGGGCACGGTCCCGCTTGTACGGTTGACCGGACCCAACCCGGCCAAACTGACGACCTGGAGTGAACGTGGACACGATCGAAACGACGGAGCAGGAGTCTGATCTCTCAAGAAGGCAGAGGATCAAGATCGTCATCGAGTCCCTGGCGCGGCTGATCGTCGGCCTCGCGTTCGTCCTGTTGATGATGCGCCTGGTTCCGGTCGATCCGCACCTGAACGTCTGGATCCCCATCGCCATGGGCTGCGTGATGCTGGCGGCATTCGCCTGGTACTTCAGGCTTCAACTCCGTCGGATCCATCGCGCGCGATACCCTCGCGTCCAGGCGACGGAGGCCCTCGTGCTCCTCGTCGCGATGTTCCTCGCGTTCTTCTCGGTCACCTACTACGCCATGTCGCTGGCAGAGCCCGCGAGCTTCTCGGAGGACCTCGACCAGTTCTCGGCGTTCTACTTCACCGTCACCGTGCTCGCCACGGTCGGATTCGGGGACATCACTCCGGTGACGATTCCGGCCCGCTCCGTTGCCATGGTCCAGATGGGATTCGATATCGCCTTCATCGCAGTAGCGGTTCGAATCGTCACCGGGACGGCGAACCAGGCGATGAAGAGCCGTGACGAAGTCGCGAATGGAGGCTAACGCCGGCGGCCCCCGTCGGTCGGGGTGACGACCGACCAGGGGGAGGCCCTCAGAGCCCTGCAGCGAGCCCGGCCACTCGACCCGTTCCTTGACTGGCATGTTGATGCCGTTGGCATCGAGGATCTCGTGACGGACGGCGACCATGTGGCGTGGACGAGGCTTAGGCGTGACCGAAGTGAGCGGTGGGCCACCGTGCTCGGCGACGATGCCGAACGCGCGGCTGCGCTGCTGCGAAGGCTGGGCGGCCGCGCTCCGCTTGACGGAGTGACGGCGCACGCCAGCGCATATGCAACGCTGCCGCAGGAGTTTCGGGCCCCGATGACGGGGCACTGGTCCCTTTGGATCCTCGAGGCGAACCGAGTGACGGCTGCGATTCGGAGCTGGGCTGCACAGGCATCGATCCTCGAGATCGACGACCCGAGAATCGACGCCCTGCTGCGCCACTCCGAGTCCGCCTACGTCTTCACTGGCGCTTCGAGCATCATCCGGTGGGCTGGTGTCGAGAAGGGCGACCGCCTCGTCGCGGTTGCCGGTCAGGAGGTCGAAGCCTCCGGCGCGGCACATCTCGTGAGCGTGTGCAGCGACCCTGGTCACCGAGGTATGGGCTACGCGCGAGCGGTGTGCTCTCGCCTCGTCGTCGAAGCCGTTTCCGATGGCTCCCCGGTGGTGATTCTGGAGATGTACGCGGCAAATGCAGCGGGTCGTGCCCTGTACTCGGCAATCGGATTCACCGAGGCGCACCGGTATCAAAGTGGCCTCTTATCGCCGAGGACCAGTGTCGCGGTGAACGCACCGTGACCGCGGCGAATCGACCGGCCAGTGCCGGAGGATCCAGGGGCGCGGCGGCATTTGTCCTTGGTGTCGGCCTCGCCACCGCCGGAAGTTCCGTGAGCCTTCTCAGTGCCACAGGGATCACGACGGTGGCGGGCAATTTCGACTCGGGTGCGATCTACACGGGTCTTACCTTGCCATCGGCTTAGTAGCCGGGGCATTGACCATGCCCTACGCCCCTCGTGTGTGTCGAGTGTTGGGCACGCGCCTTGCGTTCGCCTGGGCCACGTCCCTGCTTTCTGGGTTCTGGATCCTCGTCGCCTTGCTGATCTTCCTCGGCGTTCCTCCGCTGCCGGTCTTGCTGTTGGCCGCGCCGGTCGTCGGAGGCTTCATCGGATTCACGGCTGTTCTGTCACCCGTGGTCTACAAGGCCTACCTCTCGTCAAGGGATATGACACAGGTCATGGCCCGCATGACCGTGGTCAAAGGGGTGGCAGCAGTGGTCGGTGCCTTGGCCGGCGGAGTCTTCATCTCGAGCGGCACTGAAGCGTTCGGCCTGCTCGTAGCAGGACTGCTCAGGATCCCACTCGCTTTGTTCGCCTTCAGGATCGCTCCAGCCCTCTCGATTGCCGATCCACTCCAAACCCTTACACCGTGGGGTGACATCGCCACCAGCCTGAAGGAGAGCCCGGCGCTACGCCGAACAACGTTCCTCGCATGCGGCGTGGCAATGTTCGTCGCGCCTCTACCGTCCTTCGTGGTTCCCTTGACCCACGCCCTCCGGAGGGAACCACTCCTCCAAGGGGCTGGCCTGCTCATGGCGAGCATCGCGATCGGGGAACTTCTCTCACCCATCGTCGTGTCGCGATTTCGGGCGAAGCGCACGCCGATCGCGTCCTCTGCCCTTGCATCGGTGGCGACGGGCGGGATTCTGCTTGCCCTCGCCGTGGCCTCGATGACACTGTCGAACGAGATCGAGTTGGTTGCCTGGGGGATATTGGGGATCGGGTTCGGCACCAGCCGCTTCGCATCTCGGGCACTGACGATCGGGGCCGCAGCCGAGGCGCAGGAGGTTCACGATGTGTCGAAGAGCCTTGCCGCGATGCTCCTTTCCGCATGTCTCGTGGCACCCGTTGGGATTCTTGCGTGGAGCGCAATCCTTAGATGGGGCTCGGCGCCCGCCGCGATGGCATTCGGGGCGGTTGGCATCGGCTGCGTCGGGATCGTCATGTCCCGTCCTAGGCTGACGGCGTGACCCTCTTTGACGACGGACTGTCGCCCCTGCGCGCATCGGCGCCGCTGGCGGTTCGTATGCGCCCCGCCAGTGTTGACGAGGTCATTGGTCAGGATTTGGCGCTTGGTGAAGGTTCGCCCCTGCGTAACCTGCTGCAGTCGTCGGGTGAGGGTTCGACGATCTCGGTGATTCTTTGGGGGCCGCCTGGCACCGGAAAGACGACCCTCGCCTCACTCGTTTCCCAGGCATCGGGCCGAACCTTCGCTGAACTTTCGGCGGTGACCGCCGGAGTTCGGGACGTGCGCGCGGTCATTGACAGTGCGCGTGACCAACTCGCGATGCATGGACGAGGCACCGTCCTCTTCATCGATGAGGTGCACCGTTTCTCGAAGAGCCAGCAGGACGCGCTGCTCCCCGCGGTGGAGAACGGCTGGGTCACGTTGATCGCGGCGACGACTGAAAACCCCAGTTTCTCGGTGATCTCCCCATTGCTCTCCCGCAGTGTCGTGGTGACGCTTACCTCCCTTGCTGATGCTGACGTCGCGGCGCTCATTCGGCGGGCGGTCGTCGATCCGCGGGGACTCGATGGTCGCGTTGAAATCTCTGACGAGGCTGTCACTGTGCTCGCACAGTTTGCGATGGGCGATGCCCGTAGAGCCCTCACCGCACTAGAGGCCGCTGCCGCAGGTACCCGCCCCCAGCCGGGAGAGGCGCCGATCCTTCTGGGGGTCGAGCACATTGAACGGGCCGTCCAGCATGCAGCGCTCCGCTACGACAAGGACGGCGACCAGCATTACGACGTCGTGAGTGCGTTCATCAAGAGTGTTCGGGGGAGTGATCCCGACGCCGCGATCCACTACCTCTCGCGCATGCTCGAGGCCGGGGAGGATCCGCGCTTCGTCGCGAGGCGGCTGATGATCCTGGCTAGCGAGGACATCGGGATGGCCGAGCCCTCGGTCCTACAGACCACGGTCGCGGCGGCGCAGGCCGTGGCGCTCATCGGCATGCCGGAGGCCCAGATCATCCTGGCCCACGCGACCTTGCACGCGGCGCTCGCACCGAAGTCAAATGCGGTGGTTGTCGCGATCGGGGCCGCAGTGGCCGACGTGCGGCGCGGCAGGGTCGGAACTGTGCCCGCGTGGCTGCGAGATGCCCACTACCCGGGGGCGGCGTCCCTCGGGCACGGGAAGGGCTACGTGTACCCGCATGACGTGCCCGGTGGCGTGGCCGCGCAGCAGTACCTGCCGGACGTGCTTGCTGGTGCCGAGTACTACCGCCCGACCACGCACGGGGCGGAGGCGGCATGGGGTCAGATCGCCGAGCGACTCGGCGGGGCTCGCAAGGGGGAGCGGCTAGGCTTGTCAGCACCGTCGGAATCGGCGGTGGACCCCTCAGCACAGGAGATCGAACCGTGAGCAGGTTGTTTTGGATGGCAGTCGGCGCCGCCGGAGGGATCTACGTCTATCGCAACGGCGCCCGCCTGGCAGCCGATGCCCGCGACAGGGGAGTCCTGGCTGTCGCTCAGGACATCGCCGGGTCGGCCAGCGCCACCGTGGCCACCGTGCGCGGGCTCCTCGGCCAGGCAGGTTCATCGGCGCCGGCCGATCCGTCTCGCGCCACGCCCACGTGGCCAGGAAACGGGAGCGCCCGCTGATGGAGTCCGCTGAGATTCGCAGCAGGTTCCTGCGCTACTTCGCCGATCGCGGACACCAGGTGGTTCCTTCGGCGTCTCTCCTCCTCGACGACCCGACCCTGCTCTTCGTCAATGCCGGAATGGTGCCGTTCAAGCCGTACTTCCTCGGCGAGGCGCCGCCTCCCTACCCGCGGGCGACGAGCGTCCAGAAGGTCGTGCGCACCCTCGACATCGAGGAGGTCGGCAAGACGACGCGCCACGCATCCTTCTTCCAGATGGCCGGCAACTTCTCCTTCGGCGACTACTTCAAGAACGAGGCGATCCCGTTCGCCTGGGAGCTACTCACGAAGCCTGTCGCCGATGGCGGATACGGGTTTTCCGAGGATCGGCTCTGGGCGACCGTCTATGACGATGATGACGAGGCCATCGAGATCTGGCACCGCGCGGCCGGCCTGCCCTACGAGCGCATCCAGCGCCGTGGGCCCAAGGACAACTACTGGTCGATGGGCGTGCCGGGCCCAGGCGGACCCTGCTCGGAGATCTACTATGACCGCGGCCCGGAGCACGGGCGTGAGGGCGGGCCGGTCGAGGACGAGGATCGCTACCTCGAGGTCTGGAACCTCGTGTTCATGCAGGACGAGCTTTCTGCGGTGCGATCGAAGGAGGACTTCGACATCCGCCAGCCGCTGCCGGCGCGGAACATCGACACCGGCATGGGCCTCGAGCGAATGGCTGCGCTGCTCCAGGGTGTCGACAATATCTACGAGATCGACACGACCCGCGGGATTCTCAACCGTGCGTGCGAGCTCTCCGGTGCTGTCTACGGCCGCAAGGACAAGGACGACATCGCCCTGCGGATCGTCGCCGACCACGCACGTACGTGCGTCTTCCTCATCGGTGACGGCGTGCTGCCCGGCAACGAGGGCCGCGGCTACGTCCTGCGGCGGATCATGCGTCGCACGATCCGGATGATGCGCCTGCTCGGCGCGGGCGAGCCGACCATGCGCGAACTCGTCGACGCGACCGTGCTGGCCATGGCTCCGCAGTACCCGGAGCTCAATGACGAGGTCAATCGCGTGCGGCAGATCGCCGAGGGCGAGGAAGCAGCGTTCCTTCAGACCCTTCGCACCGGGACGACGATCTTCGACACCGCAGTGCAGAGCGTCAGGTCCAGCGGTGGCACGACCCTGCCGAGCGAGCAGGCATTCGCACTCCATGACACCTACGGCTTCCCGATCGACCTCACCTTGGAGATGGCGGCCGAGCAGGGGCTGTCCGTCGATGAGGACGGGTTCCGGCGCCTCATGGGCCAGCAGCGCGAGCGGGCCAAGGCTGATTCACGCGAGCGCAAGGTGGGGGTCGTCGCGACGACCGCCTACCGCGAGATTCTCGACGTGGGCGGCATCACCGAATTCGTCGGCTACCGCGAATCTTCCACCGAGGCGGTCGTCATCGGCCTTGTCCGGGATGGGGCGACGGTGCCCGTCGCGAATGCGGGCGAGCACGTCGAGATCATCTTGAACCGCTCTCCGTTCTACGCCGAGTCCGGTGGCCAGCTCGGTGACCATGGCCGGCTCGTCACGGGCCAGGGCGCCGTCATCGAGGTTTTTGACGTGCAGTCCCCGGTCCCCGGTCTCTTCGTCCACCGCGGCGAGGTGACGAGCGGCGAGATCGCGTCCGGTGAGTCAGTCGTGGCAGAGGTCGACATTCAGCGACGTCGTGCCATCTCCCGCGCGCACACGGCAACCCACCTCATCCATCGCGCCTTCCGCGAACGACTCGGTGACACCGCGACGCAGATGGGCTCGGAGAATGCGCCGGGCCGGCTGAGGTTCGACTTCCCGAGCCCGACCGCGGTGGCACCCGGAATCCTGCAGGAGGTCGAGGCACGGGTGAACGAGGTCCTCCTCGACGACCTCGAGGTGTCCGCGCACCTCATGAGCCAGCCCGAGGCCCGTGCCATGGGCGCGATGGCGCTCTTCGGCGAGAAGTACGGCGACAAGGTGCGGGTGGTGTCGGTCGGCGACTGGGCTCACGAGCTATGCGGGGGCACGCACGCTCAGCGCTCCGGCCAGCTCGGAGTCGTGACCTTCCTTTCGGAGGGCTCGATCGGTGCGGGGGTCAGAAGGGTCGAGGCCCTCGTCGGCGCTGACGCCTACCGGTTCCTCGCGCGAGAGCATCTGCTCGTCAACCGGTTGAGCGAGTTGGTGAAGGCCCCGGCTGACGAGCTCATCGAGCGGATCGAGCGGACGATCACATCGCTCAAGGACGCTGAGCGGGATCTCGCCAAGGTACGAAGCGCACAGCTGATCGCGAGCATGGACGGCATCATCGGAGAGGGCCGGGACATCGGCCCCGTGCGGGTCTGGGCATTCGAAGCACCCGAGGGGACGTCGTCCGCGGAGCTCCGCGAGATGGTTATGAAGGCGAAGGGCCGAAGCCGCCCGGAGTTGCCGGTCGTGCTCGCCGGGTCTGCGGTTGCCGAGGGCAAGGCGTCCATCATCGCGGCCGCGAACCAGACCGCCATTGATCTTGGGGTGACGGCGAATCTCATCCTCGCGACCGCACTGCCATTCGTCGACGGACGGGGCGGTGGGAAGGATGACCTCGCTCAGGGCGGTGGGACTCGGCCGGAGGGCGTCGCCGAGGCGCTCGCCGCGGTCGAGTCGATGATCCTCGCGCGATTCGCGACCTGACTGCGTGCGCAACGGGGTACGACTCGCATGCGATGTCGGGAGCGTCCGCATCGGCATCGCCCGGAGCGATCCGGGGGGCTTGATGGCGGTTCCGCTCCAAGCCGTCGTCGCCGATGAGCGGGCTGTCGCGGCCGTGGCAGCTCTGGTCGACGAGTACGAGGCGATCGAGGTCATCGTCGGCCTGCCGCTGTCAATGGACGGTACGGAGGGGCGGGCCGCAGTCCTTGCCCGCGCATGGAGCGACAGCCTGTCCGCCGGCGTCACCGTGCCGGTGCGAATGGTCGATGAGCGGCTCACCACGGTGCAGGCCCAGCGTGGGCTGCACGCCGCGGGGCGCTCGGTCAAGTCATCGCGATCCGTCATCGATAGCGCATCGGCGGTTATCCTTCTTCAGTCTGATCTAGACGCTGAGCGAGCAAAGGGGTCAGGATGAGCCAACTCGACACCTTCATGTCATCGGGGGCGCTGCCGCCGTCGCGCCATCGCGGAAGCGTCCTTCGCCGAGTGGTCGCCGTGATCTTGGTCGTCGTCGTGGCCGCTTTGGCCGTCGCCCTGTATCGCTGGGCCAGTGCGAGCCTGGAGGTCGATGACTACGCCGGTCCAGGCAGCGGCGAGGTCGTCGTCACCGTCAGCCGAGGTGATTCGCTGACGCAGATCGCCCGCACGCTCGTGGCTGCTGATGTCGTGAAGAGCACCGACGCATTCGTTGCCGCGGCATCGGCGAATGACCGCTCGGCAAGCCTTGGCCCAGGGCTCTACACCCTTCGTTTGAAGATGAGCGGCCGTGAGGCCCTGCAGCTCATGCTCGATCCGATCTCGCGGGCGCAGAGCCGCGTCGTCCTGCCCGAGGGGCTGCGCATCGATGAGTCCGTCGAAGCGATCGCTGAGTCGACCGACATCACGAGGAAATCCCTTGTCGCGGCGCTCGAGAAGCCGCGCGCCCTCGGCCTCCCTGACTGGGCAAAGGACAATGCCGAGGGATTCCTCTTTCCCGCGACCTACGAGGTTGCCGGCGATGAGGATGCCGAGGCACTGCTGAAGACCCTCGTGACCCGCTTCAATCAGGCGAGCACCGATATCGGTCTTGAGGATCGCGCTGATGCGCTCGGGGTATCGCCATACGACGCACTCATCATCGCGTCGCTCGTGCAGGCAGAGGGCGTGCCGAATGACTTCGCGAAGGTGGCCCGCGTCATCTACAACCGGCTCGAGGCAGGCATGCCGCTTCAGTTCGACTCGACAGTCTCCTACGCCCTGGGCATCGACGAGATCAGCCTCGATGCCGATCAACTCGCCACGGAGTCCCCGTACAACACCTACGAGAACACCGGCCTGCCACCTACGCCGATCAACTCACCCGGCGAGGCCGCGATCGAGGCGGCGTTTTCCCCCGCGCGTGGCAAGTGGCTCTACTTCGTGGCCGTGAATCCGGACACCAAGGAGACGAAGTTCACGAAGAGCTACGAGAAGTTCCTGGAGTACAAGGCGCAGTTCCAGCAGTACCTCGCCGACAAGGGCAAGGGCTGAGACACGGTGAGGCGCGCGGGGGTCCTCGGGTCGCCGATCGCCCATAGCCTGTCGCCGGCCCTGCACCGGGCCGCTTACTCGGCCCTGCGCCTGGATTGGGCATACGACGCCTACGAGGTCGATGAAGCAGGGCTGCCTGCATTCTTCGCGGAACTCGACGAACGCTGGGCGGGCCTGTCGCTCACGATGCCGTTGAAGTCGGCGGTGATCCCATTCCTCGATACGGTCGATGAGGTGGCCGGCCTCATCACGTCGGTGAACACCGTACTGCCCGGCAAAGGGGGCTGGCGGGGCACCAATACCGACGTGTTCGGCATCGTTCGAAGCCTCACCTGCCGGGGCGTGTCGGCTCCACGCCAGGCGACGGTGCTCGGCGCGGGAGCCACTGCCCGCAGTGCGATCGCCGCGCTCGCGGAGCTCTCCGTGCGCGAGGTCATGATCGTCGCAAGACGACCGGAGGCCGCCGATGAGCTCCTTCGACTTGCCGGCCAGTTCGGCCTGACGGGCCGCTCAGAGTCGTTCGAGCCGAACGCCGATCTCCTGGGATCCGATGTCGTCATCAGCACCCTGCCGGGATCCGCGGCAGGGCCATGGGCCGCGTGCGCGATCGATGCGCCCGGAATGCTGCTCGATGCCTCGTACCATCCTTGGCCCACCCCGCTGGCGGCCGCCTGGCCGAGCGACCGGGTCGCGAGCGGCCGCGACATGCTCCTATGGCAGGCCGTTCGTCAGGTTGAGCTCATGACGGGCCAATCGGCGCCCGTCGAAGCGATGGCGGCGGCCCTGCCGCCGTTGTCCACAGGCACCGGCTGACCGATGGCCCTGGCGCTCTTAGGCGCCTATCGTCGCGTCGTGCTCCTCGAGATGCTCGCCTGGCTGGCGCTGGTCATCATCGGCACCCGGCTGGCAGTCGTCGACATCGCCGAGCACCGGCTGCCCAACCGACTTCTCCTCATGCTCGCGGTGGTATCGATAGCCCTCCTTGCCGGCGCATCGGCAGTGAACGCGGATCCGGGCCGCTTCCTCCGGGCGCTCATGTGTGGCTCACTCGTCTTCGCCGCCCTGCTCGCGGCGGCCCTCCTCGCTCCATCCGGACTTGGGATGGGTGATGTCAAGCTCGGCTTCGTCACGGGCATGTTCCTCGGCTGGCTGGGCTGGGAATGGGCATACTGGGGCACCCTCCTCGGGTTCGCCCTCGGGGGTTCGTGGGCGTTGATCCTGCTCGTCCGGCGCCGGGGCACGCTCGCGACAGCCATTGCGTTCGGGCCCTGCATGCTCCTCGGTGTCCTCGTCTGCGCGGTTACCGCTGCAGTCTGAGAGGATGTGCGGCATGGTGCGTTGGCTAACCGCGGGTGAATCGCACGGACCGGCTCTCGTTGCGATTGCGGAGGGGCTGCCTGCGCACATCGCGATTACGACGGAGGAGATCGGAGGCGATCTCGCGCGTCGCCGTCTCGGTTCAGGCCGCGGGGCCCGGATGAAATTCGAGCGCGATGAAATTCGGGTCATCGGTGGCATTCGCCACGGCGAGACCCTCGGCGGGCCGGTCGCCATCGAGGTCGGCAATTCCGAGTGGTCGAAGTGGTCGGTCGTCATGGCCGCCGATCCGGTCGATCCGGCCGAGCTCGAGGCACTCGCCCGCAATGCGCCATTGACCCGGCCGCGCCCAGGTCACGCGGACCTCGCTGGAATGCAGAAGTACGACTGGAACGATGCCCGGCCGATCCTCGAGCGGGCGAGCGCCCGCGAGACCGCGGCCCGCGTCGCGCTCGGTGCGGTGGCCCGCGCATTCCTCCGTCAGGCCGCGGGTATCGAGGTCCTCAGTCATGTGGTGAGCATCGGAGGCGTCAGCATTCCGGCCGGGATGATTCCGGCCGTCGCCGACTTCGAACGGATCGATGAGGACCCGGTCCGTTGCATCGATCCAGCCACCTCTGCGGCGATCCTGGACGAGATCAGCGCTGCGCACCGCGACGGCGACACCCTCGGAGGAGTCGTCGAGGTGGTCGCCTACGGACTGCCGCCCGGCCTCGGGAGCCATGTGCACTGGGATCGCCGGCTCGACTCCCGGCTCGCCGGAGCGCTCATGGGCATCCAAGCGATCAAGGGGGTGGAGATCGGCGACGGATTCGCGCTCGCATCCGTTCGGGGATCCTTGGCCCAGGACGAGATCGTGCCAGGCCGCGACGGGCTCGAGCGCACCTCGGGCAAGTCCGGCGGCACAGAGGGCGGCATGTCGACCGGTGAGGTGCTGCGCGTGCGCGCCGCCATGAAGCCCATATCCACGATTCCTCGGGCCCTACGAACCGTAGATGTCTCGACGGGCGAAGAGGCGTCGGCGATCAACCAGCGTTCCGATGTGTGCGCGGTGCCTGCCGCAGGAGTCGTCGCGGAGGCGATGGTGATCCTCACCCTGGCAGAGGCGGTTCTCGAGAAGTTCGGCGGAGACACGGTCGCCGAGACGGCGAGAAACCTGCGTGGCTACCTCGACAGCATGACGATCCGATGATGGAAGATCCGATGATCCCTAAGGATGGCCTTGACGATGGCCGGCCGATGCTCGTTCTCGTCGGGGCGCCCGGGGCCGGAAAATCGACCGTCGGCCGCCGGGTCGCCGAGCAGCTCGGAGTGACCTTCGTCGATACCGACCTCTTCATAGAGGCGGAGTCCGGCATGTCGGTCTCCGACATCTTCGTCACCCTCGGGGAGCCGGACTTCCGGCGTCGCGAGGAGGAGGCGGTGGCCGGGGCACTTCGAACGCAGCGCGGTGTCGTGGCGCTGGGCGGGGGAGCGGTGCTGAGCGCCGCCACCCGATCACTGCTCGCCGGGCACCGGGTCGTGTGGCTGCGGGTGAGCATGTCCGAGGCTGCCACTCGCGTTGGCATGAACACGGCGCGGCCGCTTCTGCTCGGCAACGTGCGCACGACGCTCTCCAGCCTGCTCGAGGCACGGTCACCCCTGTACGAGGAGGTGAGCTCCGCAGTCGTCGACACGTCGGATCGCAAGCTTCGCGAGGTGATCGCCGACGTCACGGCGCTCGCGACCGGCGGCACTGCCGCTGATGCTGCCCGTGCTGACAGGAACGCCGCGGATGGCTGAGCTCAGCCGAATCCGGGTCGTCGCCGAAGGCTCCTACGACGTCGTCATCGGCCGCGGTCTGCTCGACGAACTGCCGCTCCTCGTCCATGGGGCAAGCCGTGTCGCGATCATCCACCCGGACACCCTTCGGGTGCTTGCCGAGGGCCTTGGGTCTCGGCTTGCGGATCAAGGCTTCGCCGTCACGTTGATCGATATCCCCGAGGCTGAGGATGCGAAGACCGCGACTGTCCTCGCCGCCTGCTGGGATCGACTCGGCTCCGCGGGCTTCACGAGGAGCGATGCCGTCGTCGGGGTCGGCGGGGGCGCGACGACCGATCTGGCCGGGTTCGTCGCCGCGACCTGGCTGCGAGGCATCCGGGTCGTGCACGTGCCGACCTCGCTGCTCGGCATGGTCGATGCGGCGGTCGGCGGAAAGACCGGCATCAACACGGCCGCGGGCAAGAACCTCGTCGGGGCGTTCCACAGCCCGTCCGGCGTCCTATGCGACCTAGACACGCTCCTCACCCTGCCTCGCGAGGACCTCATCGCGGGCATGGCAGAGGTCGTGAAGGTCGGGTTCACCTCCGACCCGACCATCCTCGACGATGTCCGGCGCGGCGTGGAGCCTTGCATCGATCCCCAGGGCGCCCTCATCGCAGATCTCGTGCGGCGAGCGGTTGCCGTGAAGGCGGCCGTGGTGAGCGCCGATTTCCGTGAGGAGTCGGCCACCGGAGCGAGCCGGGCGCTCGGGCGCGAGGTGCTCAACTACGGGCACACATTCGGCCACGCGGTCGAGCGGGTCGAGGGATATCGGTGGCGGCACGGAGCCGCCGTGAGTGTCGGCCTGAGGTACGTCGCGGAGCTCGCCCGCGCGGGCGGACGGCTCAGCGACGCCGCTGCGGATGAGCACCTGGAGATCCTCACCCTCCTGGGACTGCCCACCGGCTACCCGGCGGGCAGATGGGCCGAGCTTCTCGAGGCGATGCAGGTCGACAAGAAGGCGCGCGGATCACTCCTGCGCTTCGTCGTCCTCGAGGGGATCGGCTCACCCGTGACATGGGAGGGCCCGGACCCGGAACTTCTTGTGAGGGCGTACGAGGCGATCAGCGACGAGTCCGGCGCGCGAGCACGGTAATAGGGTTGCGACATGCGTGAGGTGTACGTGCTCAATGGCCCCAATCTCAACCGACTCGGTACCCGGGAGCCGGACATCTACGGCAGCATGACCTTCTCCCAGCTAGCCGACCTGATCGTGGAGACTGCGAGCGCACTCGGCCTTCAAGCCGACGTGCGTCAGACGAACGATGAGGCGGAACTCATCGGATGGCTGCACGAGGCTGCCGGCGGCAAGGTCCCCGTCATCTTGAACCCTGCCGCGTTCACCCATTACTCATATGCGCTTCGCGATGCCTGCGCCATGCTTACCGCGCCGCTCATCGAGGTGCACCTCTCGAATCCGCTAGCCCGGGAGGAGTTTCGCCACACCTCGGTCGTTTCCGGGCTCGCGACCGGCACGATCGCTGGATTCGGGTCCACCTCCTATGTCCTTGCGCTCGAGGCCCTGGCGCGTCAGTCATGAGCCCTACGGGTGCGTCCGCGCCGGCACCCGACGGCGCGCGTGCCCAGACCCAGACCCAGACCCAGACCCAGACCCAGACCCAGACCGAGACCCGGGCCGCCGGACGCCGCATGCGGCTGCGCAGTCTGCTGACCGAGCACGACGTCGATGGAATGCTCGTCACCTCGCTCGCGAATTTCAGGTACCTCTCGGGCTTCAGCGGGAGCAATGCTGCGCTGTACGTGAGCGCGAGCGATCCAGCCGACGACGTCATCGCAACCGACAGCCGCTACACCATGCAGGTAGGCGCTGAGGCACCCGACCTGCCCCTCATCATCGACCGCGCGAGCATCCGAGCCCTCGTCGCGGGGCTGGCGACGCATGGCATCTCACGGCTGCTGATCGAGGACTCGATGAGCGTTCAGGCGCATCTGGACGTTCGGTCCACGATGCGCGAGCTGATCCCCGTGGCCGGAATCATCGAAGGCCTTCGGAGCGTGAAGGACGAGGCTGAGCTCGCGAGCCTCGAGCGCGCCTGCGCGATCACGGCCGAGGCGATGACGGCGCTCTTCGATGAGCTGCAGGTCGGGTGGACCGAAATCCGCGCTGCCCGCCGCCTGGAGCAACTCTTCGGTGAACTCGGCGCGGATGATCGCGCATTCGAGACGATCGTCGGAGCCGGTGAGCACTCGGCCATCCCGCACCATCAGCCCACGTCGAGGCCGCTCGCACCGGGCGACCTCGTCGTCGTCGACGCCGGAGCCCGATTCGAGGGCTATCACGCAGACATGACGCGAACCGTCATCGTGGGCGGCACTGAGGCGGCATGGCAGGCGGAGATCCACGACTGCGTCCAGCGCGGTCAGCAGGCGGCACTTGAGGCCTGTGTCGCCGGCACGGAATTCGCCGTCATCGACCACGCAGCGAGAGGGCTCATCGCTGACGCAGGATTCGGCGAGTTCTTCGGCCACGGCCTCGGCCATGGCGTCGGACTGGAGATCCACGAGGCGCCCATGGTCGGTCCTCGCACTGTCGGTAGGCTGGGATGCAGTACGCCGTTTACCCTCGAGCCCGGGATCTACCTTCCCGGTCGCGGGGGAGTCCGCATCGAGGACACCATCGTGGTGGAGCCGGGCGGAACGCGCGTGCTCACTGCTGCTCACCGAGGCCCGCGGGCCGTGGGCTAGCACAGACCCTCGGCCCCGGCCGGAAGACTTGACGAGATGCGGGAGATGGCAGCGTGGCGACGTCCAATGATCTGAAGAACGGGATTGTCCTGAATATCGACGGTCAGTTGTGGTCGGTCATCGACTTCCAGCACGTGAAGCCGGGCAAGGGCGGGGCCTTCGTCCGGACGAAGCTGAAGAATGTTCTGTCCGGCAAGGTGGTCGACCGGACATTCAATGCCGGCGTCAAGGTCGAGACCGCAACCGTCGATCGTCGCGATATGCAGTACCTCTATCGCGATGGGGATGACTGGGTGTTCATGGACACCACGAATTTCGAGCAGTTCCAGGTCCCCGATGCGGTCGTCGGCGATTCCTCGAAGTACCTGCTCGAGAACCAGGTGGCGAATATCTCGGTTCATGAGGGCCAGCCGATCATCGTCGACCTTCCCGCATCAGTCGAGTTGATGCTCACCTACACCGAGCCGGGCCTGCAGGGTGATCGCTCGACGGGCGGCACGAAGCCGGCAACCTTGGAGACTGGCGCCGAGATCCAGGTGCCGCTGTTCCTCGAGTCCAACACGAAGGTGAAGGTCGACACTCGTGACGGCTCCTACCTCGGCCGCGTGAACGACTAGTCGACCCGCCGAATGTCTGCTCGAAGCAAGGCCCGCAAGCGCGCACTCGACGTCCTGTACGAATCCGACATGCGCGGTACGTCAGCCAGCGACGTCCTCGCATCGCAGATCGACCGGCGGCTCGATTCCGGCGACCCGGCGCTCAACGCGTACGTGAGCGAACTTGTCGCCGGGGTGCAGACTCACCGTGAGCGCATTGACGAGCTCTTGGGTACCTACTCGATGGGCTGGACCCTCGCCCGGATGCCGGCCGTTGACCGGTCGATCCTGCGGATGGCCTGCTACGAGGTGCTGTGGCGCGACGACATCCCCGATGCGGTGGCGATCTCCGAGGCGGTCGCACTCGCTCAGGAACTGTCAACCGAGGAGTCGGCAACCTTCGTGAATGGTTTGCTCGGTCGGCTCTCCGATGTCAAGGGCCGGCTCGGAATCCAGTCCGAGGGTCAGGCCGCGCCTAGCCTGCCGTTGCCGTCAGAGTGATCGACGTCTGGCCGGCGGCCTCGCCGATCGTGGCATCGACAACGTAGCCATTGCCCTTGGCGTTGATGACGGTGAGCCCGCCGATCGTGGACTCGGTCTCGATGACGTAGCCGGCGGCCTCGAGCGCCGATCGGTAGGAGGCCAGGGCGTCCTCGCCCGTCCCCTCGTACGTCCACATCCCGTTCGCGTTGTCACCGGAGACTGACACGACCGAGAGGGATCCGCCCTCGAACGCGGGGACGGCCGGGGGCCATGAGTCCGGCAGGGCGAGATTGGACCCCATCGCGAGGTCCTCGCCTCCCTCGCCCTCGACCCTGATGCCGTCATCGGTGATGTTCACGTCCCCGCCGACGGCCCCCTCCGCGAGCTGCTCTGCGCCCTGCTGGATGGCCTCGCCGCAGCCTGCGAGCGCTGGAATGCCGAGGAGCACCACGGCCGTCAGCATCATCGGTCCGAGCTTGTTGTGCCGCATGTCTTTCTCCCTCGTCCGGTGCCGCGATTCGTGGCCGCTGTCATCTCTTCGTGGCCGCTGTCATCTCTGAGACGCATCCGACCGTTCGCACTCACGCTAGGCGGGAACGCGGAGTGAGTCGCGGCTTGACCGGGGGAGGACTGGTCAGACGTGAACAGGCGCCTCGGCGTGCGCCTGCTGATCGGCGCGGACGGGCCCTCAGTGCTTGACCGCCTGGAGGGTGTAGGTGAGCGGAAGCCGTGCCGGCCGGTCCGTCAGGACCCATTCACCTCCGCAGGCAGGAGTCATCTGCTCCGGAAGCGCAGCCCAGGGGACGCTCATGTGTTCAATCAGCCCGGTCAGGGTCAGCCCGTGCTCCATGAGCGAGGTGATGACCTCGCCGAGACCATGGTTCCAGCTGTGCGTGACGGTGTTCTGCAGCCGCGCCACCGAGTCGACATAGGTTGTCTCCTCGTCATCGATGATCGGGTCCGGAGTTTCGAAATACGGATGACCGATGACGAGCCTGTCGCTGACTTCGTAGTCCAGGGACCACAGCACCGGGTGGCCCTCTCGGATGAAGAGGCGGCCCCCCGGCACGAGCAAATCCGACACCACCTTTGCCCAGCGGTCGATATCGGGGAGCCAGCACAGTGCACCTATGCCGGTGTAGACGAGGTCGAATCCCCCGCGGCCGAGAGCTTCCGGCGCTGAGTAGACGTCGGCCTCGACGATGTCGATGGGGGCCTCAAGGTCCAGCGCGAACTGCCTTGCGACCTCGACGGCCATCGGGGAGAAGTCGAGCCCCGTCACGTGCGCGGCGCCGAGCCGGGCAAGCGACACTGTGTCGGTGCCGATGTGGCACTGGAGGTGCGCTACGCGCTGCCCCTCAATCGAGCCGAGCCGCTCGCGATCGAATCGCACGACGCCGCTCAGATGGGTTGGATCACTCCGGAAGCGCTCGAGCCCGTAGTCCTCGGAGGCGGCATGCAGGGCGACCCGCTCGTTCCAGTTGAGGAGGTTGATCGCGAAGGAGTCCATCCGCGCAGCCTATGCACGAAGGCGGTTGGCGCAGGCGTGCCCCGGGTGAGATTTGAACTCACACTGGACCGAGTTTGAGTCGGCTCCCTCTGCCGGTTGGGGTACCGGGGCGCAGGGTAAAGCGTAGTGGCGCAGCGCGGCGGCCCTGCGGTCGAGCGGCCCGATCGACGAGTGCGCGGAACTAGGCTGACGTTATGGTGATGGTTCCGTTGTCGAATGGCCCCGAGAAGGCGCTGGCGGCCGACACGGTCACGGTGCTCGTGGCCGAGGATGAGGCGCTCATCCGGCTCGATCTCGTGGAGATGCTGGAGGAGCTCGGCTACCGGGTGGTCGGACAGGCGGGCGACGGACAGCGGGCGGTGGATCTTGCCAGGGAACTGCGACCTGATGTCGTATTGCTCGACGTGGCGATGCCATTGCGCGACGGACTGTCGGCGGCAGAGGAAATCGTGGCGGGGGGATTCGGGGCGGTCGTGATGCTTACCGCGTTCAGCCAGCGAGACACGGTGGCCCGCGCAGCGGAGGTCGGTGTCATGGGGTACGTCGTGAAGCCGTGCTCTGGCTCGGATCTCGGACCCGCAGTGGAGATGGCCCGTGCGAGATGGCTGCAGATGCGCGATCTCGCAGAGCAGGTGGGCGACCTAAGCGAGCGGCTTGCAGCCCGCGAGACCGTCGATGCCGCGAAGTCGTTGCTGCAGGAGACCCTCGGGCTCACCGAGGCCGAGGCTTTCGGGCTGCTGCGGCGGCAGGCAATGGACGCTCGAATCACCCTGGCAGAGGCGGCGGCACGCATTGTCGGGGGCGCTGAGACAAGCCCGTAACCCATGCTTCATAACGGATCGGTTACGAAGGCACATCGAATCGCTCGGCTGTTACCCCCCGGTAACAGAACGCCCTTAGAATCTGGTTACCGCGATGACATCAGTCGTCGTCGACATGTATCCAAGGAGAAACATGAAGCGCACTACGGTCCTTAAGTCGGCCGCCGTGCTCGGTGCTCTTTCGCTCACGCTCGCCGCTTGCGGTGGCAGCAGCGAGACAGCGGCATCGAGTGCAGCACCGGCTGCAAGCAGTGCGGCGCCGAGCGCCGCAGCCAGCGAGGCAGCAGCCACGGAAGCCTGCAAGATCGGCACGATGCTGCCGCAGACGGGCAACCTTGCATTCCTCGGCCCACCCGAGTTCGCGGGCGTCGATCTTGCGGTTGGACAGATCAACGCATCAGGCGGCGTCCTCGGCCTCCCGCTCGAGAACCTCACCGGTGACTCGGGCGACACGAGCACCGACATCGCATCGCAGACCGCTGACAGCCACATCGCTGCAGGCGTTTCCGCGATCATCGGCGCAGCCTCCTCGGGCGTCTCGCTCACCGTCATCGACAAGATCACGGGCGCAGGCGTCATCCACTTCTCGCCGGCCAACACCTCGCCGTCGCTGTCCGATTACGCGGACAATGGCCTGTACTTCCGGACCGCCCCCTCGGATCTCTTCCAGGGCGCAGTGCTCGGCTCGCTCATGCTCGATGCGGGTGTCGAGAAGGCCGGCATCCTCGCGATGGATGATTCCTACGGCACCGGCCTCGCCGACGCACTGGAAGCCAACTTCACCGCAGGTGGCGGCACCGTGACCGAGAAGATCATCTACAACCCGCAGGCCGCTGAGTTCAGCGCCGAGGTCGGCAAGCTCAAGGCGAGCAAGCCTGCAGCGATCGCCGTCATTGGCTTCGAGGAGTCGGTGAAGATCGTTCAGGAGCTCATCAAGCAGGGCATCGGTCCGGACACCGTTCCGCTGTACCTCGTTGATGGAAACCTCTCGCAGCAGGCGTTCGCAGAACTGCCCAAGGGCATCATGGTCGGGACCAAGGGCACCCTCCCGGGCGCTGCGGCAACCTCGGAGTTCCAGGGCGAGCTGCTCGCCGTGAACCCGGAGCTCACCGACTTCTCGTACGCCCCTGAGGCATACGATGCTGTCAACCTCATTGCCCTCGGCATGGAGGCAGCGAAGTCCTGCGACGGCGCTGCAATCGCATTGGCTCTCCTTGACGTCTCGAAGGATGGCGAGTTCTGCACTGACTTCGTGACTTGCAAGGCGCTCCTCGATGCCGGAACGAACATCAACTACGAGGGCGTTTCCGGCCCGGTTGAGTTCGCCGACAATGGTGATCCCAGCATCGCGACGATGGGCGTGTACGAGTACGAGGCAAACGACAAGTACGTGCCGCGTCTCGATGAGTTCGTGACCGGATCGGTTCCCACCTCCTGAGGTTGGATCCATCCGCGAGCATGAGTTCGTGAACGTGGAGCGTGGGTCGATCCCGAAAGGGATCGGCCCACGCTCTTGTTGTTGGCAGGCTCGATATGGTTTGGCAGGAATTCCGAGGCACCGCGCACAGCGGTCTGCCACGCAGCAAGCGATGCTCGCAAGGGGAGCCGTCCCAGAAATGCAGAAGGCCCCGACCTCGCAATCGAGGTCGGGGCCTATTTGCTTGGGCTGAGCCCCGCGCAGCGCTGCTCAGGCCTGCGATAGTGAGCCGAGGTAGAGCTCGATGACCTTCGGGTCGTTCGCGAGCTCGCGACCGGTTCCCTCATAAGCATTGCGCCCCTGATCAAGGACGTAGCCGCGATCGACGATCTGAAGGCAGCGCCGGGCATTCTGCTCGACCATGACGATCGTGACACCCGTCGCGTTGATCTCCTTGACGCGCAGGAAAACTTCGTCCTGAAGCGCGGGGGACAGGCCGGCACTGGGCTCATCGAGGAGGAGCAGGCCGGGGCTCATCATGAGCGCCCTGGACATGGCGACCATCTGGCGCTCGCCGCCCGAGAGGGATCCAGCCCGCTGCTTGCGCCGCTCGCCGAGCATCGGGAAGAGGGTCGTGACCATCTCGAAGCGCTCCGGGAACTTCTTCGGCTCCTGGTAGACGCCCATTTGGAGATTCTCTTCGATGGTGAGGGAGGGGAACACGTTGTTGGTCTGGGGCACAAAGCCCACTCCCCGACGCACCAGCTCATCAGCCCGCAGGCCGGTGATGTCATGGCCGTGCAGTGCCATGGTGCCCGATCGGACCCCGACCAAGCCAAAGACCGCCTTGAGGAAGGTGGACTTGCCGGCACCGTTCGGGCCGATGATCCCGACGAGTTCGCCCTCCTGGGCGTGCAGGGTCATGCCGTTGAGGATATTGACCCCGGGGAAGTAGCCTGCTTCGACATCGATGGCGTTGAGGAGCGGGACCTTGTGCGGGGGAACCTCGGTGTGTGGCGGGTCGGGGGTGACCGCGCCGCTGGGCGCCGCCTGCTCGCTCATGATTCCTCGCTCTTGGTCAGGGAAACACTCGTGTCGGTCAGCGATTCGCCGGATTCGGTGAGCGCTACATCATGGTGGGCCCCGAGGTAGGCGTCGATAACCGCCGGGTTGCGCATGACGTCAGCAGGTGGTCCCTCGGCGATGATGGAGCCTTGGGCCATGACGATGACCCAGTCGCTGATGTCGCGAACCATGTCCATGTCATGCTCGACGAAGAAGATCGTGATGCCGGTCTCGCGCAACTCCTTGATGTGCTCGAGAAGGGACTGGGTGAGCGCTGGGTTGACCCCGGCCATGGGCTCATCGAGCATGAGCATGGACGGATTTGACATCATGGCGCGGGCCATCTCGAGCAGTTTGCGCTGTCCTCCTGACAGCGACCCCGCGAACTCGTCCTTGACGTGGAAGAGATTGAACTGCTCGAGCATGCCTAGTGCCCGCTCGGTGATCTCGTCCTCTTGCTTGCGCCAGATTGCTGGAATGAGGGCCCGAAAGAGACTTTCGCCGCTCTGACCCTGCGCTCCCAATCGCATGTTCTCCAGGACGGTGAGCTTGTTGAGGACCTTTGTGAGCTGAAAGGTCCGGATCATTCCCTCTCGGGCCACCTTGTAGGCGGGTGTTCCGGCAAGTGATGATCCTTCGAAGGACCAGGTGCCAGTGTTCGGCGGGTCGAAGCCGGTGATGACATTGAAGAAGGTGGTCTTGCCCGCCCCGTTCGGGCCGATAAGCGCGGTGATGGATCCGCGTTGGACCTCGAGGTGGCTGACATCGACGGCGGCGAGGCCGCCGAAGGATCGGGTGATCGAATCTCCGACGAAGATCGCGTCAGGCTTGGGGGCACCCGGCACTGGGGAGACGCTTGCGAGGGCGGCCTTCACACCCGATGCCTTCGTTCGTGATGGTGCTGCTGGACTATCGCTCATCGAGAGCCAACTCCTTCTTGTCTCCGAATATGCCTTGCGGCCGGAAGATCATCAGGGCCATCAGCCCCAATCCGACGAGCATGAACTGCACTTGACCGACTTGATCTGGCCGCAGAATGCTGCTCGAGATATAGCCCGCCTTGACGGCATTGTTGAGAGCCTGGCCGACGAACACGAGGAGAAACCAGAAGATCATCGAGCCGACCACCGGGCCGAAGACACGAGCGGCACCGCCCAGGATAAGGACCGCATAGGCGAAGAAGGTGAGTGTTGTCGAATAGTTGTCAGGTTGCACCGACTGCGCGGCTACAGCAAAGATGACGCCAGCGAAGGCACCGATCACCCCACCGAGGGTGAGCGCCTGCATCTTGTACAGGTACACATTTTTACCGAGGCTGCGCACGGCGTCCTCGTCCTCGCGGATCGACTTAAGCACTCGGCCCCATGGTGACCGCACGAGAAGCCAGGTAAGGAGCACGATGATGGCGACGAGGGTCCATCCGTTGATGACGACCCAGAGATCGTTGCGGCTGAACCGGATGAGTGCCGTGTCAATGCCGACCGGAAGGGGATTGAGTGCGTACCAGTCGGCGGCGTATTTTCCGGAGATTCCGTCCGATCCCCCGAGGTAGTCGTTGAGCGACACCGAACGCGCGACCTGCCGGATGATCTCGGCTGCTGCGATCGTCACGATGGCGAGATAGTCGGCTCGAAGACGCAGCGTGGGTATGCCGAGGAGGAGTGCGAAGATGATCGCGCCGAGAATGCCGAAGAGGAGAGCGAGCCACAGGGGCCAGCCGAGGGTGGCAACGGTGACCGCGATGGCGTAGGCGCCGATGGCGGCGAACCCCGCCTGCCCGAAGTTCAGCAGGCCCGTGTAACCGAACTGGATGTTCAGACCCAGTGCGGCTAGGCAGTAGATGATGGCGGAGACACCGATCATCTGTGTGAGTGAGTTCTGGAAAACGGTTAGCCAGTCCATGTCTCGCCCCTTAGCCGATCCGCTCACGCCGGCCGAGGATGCCCTCTGGCCGGATGAGAAGGATGAGAATCAGCACGACGAGCGCGCCGACATATTTGAGCTCGGTCGGGATGATGAGGGTCGACAGCTGGATGAGCACGCCGACGATCAGGGATCCGATGATTGCACCGAAGGCAGTGCCGAGTCCGCCAAGAACTGTTCCGGCGAAGACGAGGAGCAGCACTTGGAAGCCCATGTACCAGCTCACGCCGGACTGGAGCCCGATCATCACGCCGGAAAAGGCTGCGAGCCCTGCGCCGAGAACCCACACAGTTGAGATCACCTTCTCGACCTCGATCCCGGATGCGGATGCGAGCGCGGGATTATCCGCGACGGCACGCGTGGCCTTGCCGGCCTTCGTTCGCAGCAGCCAGTAGGTGGTGAGACCGATGAGGATGATGCCGACGAAGCTG
>WLOY01000270.1 GCA_009699015.1 Actinomycetota bacterium
GATGTCCCGGCATGGCACCTCGCGCAGGAGAGCATCTACCAGGGGATCTACGACCGGAATTGCCCGCTGGCACAGGGGATTTCCGCGTGCCTGCGGACCCGGCGCCGCCGCCGGCGTCCGCATCGGGTCCCGGGTTCCCGGCGCGGCGGGGGGCCGAACGACATGACGATGATCGACGAGCGCTCGCCGCAGGCCGACGACCGCGCGCAGGCTGGCCACTGGGAAGGTGATCTGATCACCGGGGCGTCAAACCGGTCGGCGATCGGGACGCTCGCCGAGCGGAAGGCCCGCTACGTGCTGCTGGTCCACCTGTCGGACAACCACACCGCCGAGGCGACCAGCGCCGGGGTCACCCGGGCGATGAGCCCGCTGCCCGCAGGCCTGCGCCGCACGCTGGCATGGGATCAGGGCAGCGAGATGGCAGGCCACGTCCAGCTTGCTGCCGACCTCGGGACGAGCATCTACTTCTGCGAGCCGCACTCGCCGTGGCAGAGGCCGACGAACGAGAACACCAACGGCCTGCTGCGCGACTACTACCCGAACGGAACCGACCTCGCCGCCCACTCCGCCGAGCGGCTCAGGGAAGTCCAGGACGAGCTCAACAACCGGCCCCGCAAGTGCCTGAACTGGGAGACTCCCGCAACGGTCTTCGCACGACTACAGTCAGACCATTCGTAAGCCACAGTTGCGACGCTCGCAGGAATCCACCTCATCTGGTCGCTGGGCATGACAAATTTTCCCAGAAACGGCCCCCACACGCCCGGCAAATCGCTACTCAGCGAACGGCAAAATCAGCGCTTCCCTAGCAATTCCAGTACTGTTCAATGATATGAACATTGCCCAGTTTGTTCCTTCCCCTACACACGAAGAGGTGGCTTCTCTTCTGCGTCAATACATTTGCACCGGTGAAGTTGAGATTGGATCCCGGTTACCAACTCAGAGAGAGTTGGCCGAAAGTATGGGGGTTAGTCGTCATTCAATTCGCGTGGCTCTGAGAGTCCTGGAGGAGCAAGGACTAGTCGAAACCAGGCTCGGAGTTTCTGGGGGGAGCTTTGTATCCAAGCCTCACCTCGAGCCAAGAGGTATTCGACTGTGGGTGCGCAAGTACCTCTGCGACTTGGATGAGATCATTGACTTCAGAATGGCGATCGAGCAACAAGCGGTCTATTTGACTGCGAAACGTCGCACTAAAGACGATCTGCGAGCAATGTGGCATTCGATCCAAGAGCTCCCCGCAGAGGGCGGTTCCTTGGACACGTTCCGTTCGGCTGATGGTCGATTTCATACAGCCATTGGTCGCGCGGCGCGAAACACCCGGCTCGAAGAAGCGAGCCGCAAAGTTCGCTCGGATCTTTTCATTCCAGCGGACACCCTCGACTTCAAACGAGAAATTCAAAAGACCCGACAACATCATTCACTCATCTTCGAGGCAATTGAGAGCCGCGATGCGGACGGAGCAGCCAGCCGTATGGGGGAACACATTGAGGAGACTCGTAAGGCAATCAACAGGCTGTTGTCGGGCACAGGTTGACGAATTGCCATGCCCAAGTCAACGAAACAACAACGTGGTTGCTTAGCCTGAATACACCGATGGGGTCGGAGATTCTGCTGATTTGAAACGCGAAATGTCCCTGCAAATGCTGGATAATGGGGCTTATCGAAGGTTCCATTCCGGCAAAAGCGAAGGACATCCCTCCCTCGCAACTATCTCACACCCCGGCCGCGATCCGGGCGGCATTCGATGACCCGAACCTGATCACTGAGCGCAGCCCGCAGGTTTGAGTCACTCGCCCTGATCAGACTGTCCTTCGCGTCGAGCTGGGCGCGCATCAATTCGCCCGCACCTCACTTCCTCCAGCCGGCCCCGCAGCTCGCAGTTCTCGCGCAGCAGCGCCGCGACCTGCTCCTGCAGGCGCAGCACCTCGACGGCCTGCCCCGCGGTCAGCTCGTTGGGGATGTCGGTCGCCTTGATCCGCCCGATCCTGATGAAGTCGCTGACCCGGAACAGTTTGCTGCCCTTGGGAAGCGAGCGGGACTCGAATCCGTGCCTCTTGATGTCGCGGTCGATCGTCTGCTCGTTCTTGCCTGCGAGCTGCCCGATCCTCGGCCGCGTCAGCCACTCCTCGGCAGTGTCCAGCGCCCCGTCCGCCGCAGTGGCCGTGCCAGCGTCCGCGTTCGCTTCCATGCACGTGTCGATCGCCGTGGCGATCTCCGTGCCGATCTCCGTGAAGGTCTCCGTGAAGGTCTCCGTGATGGTCGTCATGCCCTGCCCCTGTCCGCGAGGACGCCCTCGGTCCGCGCGGAAGAACTGGTGCAACTTCTTGAGAAGACGGCATCAGGCACCAATCGGCTACGCCGCATGTGGAAGCGGCATACGCCGCGGTCGGGGCCGGAGCGGGCCGATCGCCAGAGCCCCGGGCACCAGGATGCGGCCGGTGATCCCGCCTTGATCCGCGGGCACGCCCCGCTCCAGCGGAGGAGGGCAGGCGCTTGACCCCCGGTCCACGGGCGGATGACCCGGCGAGGAGGGTTCAGCGAGGGATGTCCCAGCGAACTCGGGCACCGCCCGGGCGAGGCGCAAACAGGCCCCGCGAACGCACAAGGCCCCCCAGATTCCTCTGGGAGGCCTTGTTCCAACTGTGCGTGAGCACGTTTGGCCGGTAGCGAGGAGACACTGAGGATGCACGACCTTCGGGTGGCGTGCTCGGCGAGATCCCCTCACGAAACGTCATCTCTGCACCCCCCGTTGCACCCCCCGGTGGGTGCGCCCATGCACCCCCCTCGCACACATTCGCTGGAGTCCGACGGTCCCCGCTCGTCCTGCACGAGACGTTCGCTTTCGCGTGACACCCCTCGAGTTGACACCTGTCGCTCGATCCACGGCCGGTCACGTGGACCCGCTGCCCTCGAGCAGGGGGATCAGCTCCCGGGTGAATGCGAGCTGATGAAGGATGTCCTCGCCCCAATCAGCCGTCGTGTCGACGAGCTTCAAGGACTCCAGGCTGCGGGCCCAACTCATGGTCAAGTCGGATGCGAACGGGCCGCCCAGGGACACCGCAAAGACACTCTCGTCAAGGATGAAGACGACGCACACGTCTGCGACCAGCTCGAATGTCATCTGGCCCTGTTCGGACGACCGCACGCAGTCACGCACGATGAGAATGCCCGTGATTGTCCGGCCCCGATCCTGGAAGAAGATCGAGCCGTGCCTGCGGGCGAC
>WLOY01000271.1 GCA_009699015.1 Actinomycetota bacterium
CAGCACGCCCACCGTAAGGATGCCACCGGCCGACGGTCCGTCGATCGGGCCGGTTACGCCAAAGTCCACATCGACTCGCCCAGGGTTGACGCCACTGACCATGGAACCAACCGCAGCCGCAGCCGCCGACGCGGCGGTCCACTGCGCACCCGCTCCTTGCGCTTTGATATCCGCGAGGTCGATCGTGAAGAGCGCTGAGCCGTCCTTCGTGGCCCAGATCCGAGCGGGCTCGGTGCCGCTCGTGCCAGCCCCGTCATCGGCCCACAGGGCTGGAACCGTGATCTCATATCCCTCATCGCGGGCGACAGGTTCACGCAGACCCTCGGATGCCGTGAACGACGCAGGCGAACTGCAGGCAGTGGCTCCGGACAAAACGCCGGCGCACAGGACAACAGCCGCCACCACAGACATCGTCCGTCTCATTGGCGGAGTCTGACATAGCTCCTCCGGTTGACGTGCTCGCTGTCTCTTTGCCACGAGATTGAGCGATGATCGATGGAAGGCTTCGCGGCTCCCCGTGATAGTTCCGTTCCACAATTTTTTCTTTACTGACCAACGTGCGAGGAGCAGCGAATGACCGTTCGTTTTGGGGTCGCAGGCAGAATGCTCCCGCTCATCTTGATGGCCAGCCTCATCGCAGGTTGCGGTCAAGGGGGACGACAGGCGGCCGAAGCGAGCAATGACGCTACTCCCGCTGGGTCGCCTTCTGCCGAATCGTCGTCAGTTGGCGCATTCGTTGCTGGAAGTCGTATCTGCATCATCAACCACAGCAGCAAGAATTTACAGACTGACCCGATTGTTTACAAGGAGGGGAGCAACACGACATCCGTGGATCCGGGCAATGTCTACTGCCAAGCCGGGTATTCTGAAAATGGCCGTGATGACACCGACCTTCGCGCGATCAGCGGGCCTACCAAGTTGCACATCTTCGCGGCATACTCGACTACGGACCTTGAGATGCCTTTCAGTTCCGCCGCCGTGACGTTCATCGATGACAGAGAAACATACGAGCGCTGGGTCATCGAGAGCATCTCTGGAGTAGGCGCACACGAGAAGGCGAACACTCCGGACGGGCGCTTCGCGTTGGATCTGTATCGGGTCGATGACAGCAACGGCTGGAAGCAGTGGAAGCTTGAGATTTTCGGCCTACCTCCCGAGTAGACGCGACCTCTCACGACAGCGGTATCGGATCCGGACCCTTCGTCCGAGCGTTGTTCCATGACCACGTCATCCCATTCTGGACACCGTCCGGAAGGCGGCTCATGACTAGGTTCCAGCAGATTTGGTCACCCGCACAGGAGTCATCAGGCTGGCGTGTGACGTGGAAGTACTTGCCAGCCCACGCCATTGCCGCGCCGTCACCCACCACGCCGTTTAAAAGCAACTGATTCATGCCGAGCGCGGGATCCTTGATCCGGACGCTGATGGAGGGTCGCCCAAACCAGTTATTCCATAGATCGAGGTACTGATAGTCCTGCGGTCCGCTCGGCCCGCTTCGAAGGACGGGAACCTGACCGAAGCCAATATCCATATTTAGGTACGTCGGAGTGCTCATGCTCAGGTTCCCGCTCGCCGTGCAACGATGCCCGGTCGTCGCCGACGTGATCCGCCCCTTCGTTCGGCGAGACACCTGCTCACCGAGCTCCTTGACGTACAGGTCTTCCGCCAGCCAATTGTTGATCGTCACGTATACGTCCCGAATGCCCATCGACCCTCCACGCCCGGGTTCACACAGAATCGTGGTCGGCAACTCCGGGTAGTCCGGCGGCGGCGGCAACGGGCTCGGCTTTGGTTCTCCCGCAGGCCATGTTCCCCCCTCTGCGGGCGTGCCTGCTCCCGAGGAGTTCATCGCGGCTGCACGAACGGTGTACCGAACACCGACCTCAAGCCCCGTGATCGTGCACGGCATCTCCCATGGCCGACAGGGCCACTGAGTCGTGATCTCAGGCCCGCCGGACTCACGCACAGCCGTGACGCGGTACTGCGTGATGGGGCCCGCACCACCAGGCCCGCTGATCCGCACCGCCAAGGAGCCCTGCCCTGCGGTGACGCTTTCGATCATTGGAGCGGTCGGCAGTCGCCATTGTTCCAGGTCTTGCCCTTGCACACCCAGCGAAAGTGGTTCGCTCACTGACGATGATGCCGTTGCTGAATCCGAAACACTGGGCGCGACGCTCGGGGCAACGCTCGGCACGACGCTCGGCACGACGCTCGGCTCAACTTGCGGCGACGCCGATCGAGTGACGGAGCCGCACGCGACCATAGACAGCACAGCGACCGCCGTGAGGATTTGAGTGGATGCTCTCGCCATTCGTGACACGAAGCGCCTTTCCCTTCACTGAACACTCAGAGCACTACCGCTACACGCGTCGTCCTGCATTCCGCCAGATGGTAGTTCGAAATTTGGCTTACAATACAGCCGACAGCATCGTCATCCAATACCGCGGCGTGCCTCAGCTACTTTGAGCGCGTATCTCTGCTGATGGTGGAGGCTTGCCTGATCGATGGCTAAGTTGACTTGAGTGCGCGAAGGCAGGTCACGAACAAGCTTCGTGACGCGTATGGCAAGGCGTCCAAGACGGACAAGGCCCGAACCTTGACGAGGTCCAGGCAGCCACCGGGGTCGCGCGTATGGGGACTCGGCGCGTGATCTCCTGGCTCATGTGTGGAAGCTGATGGGGCCTCGTGCGGGGAGGACTTCGTGGTGATGCTTCCGGGGTGGCTTCCGCTGCTTCTGGCGGTCGGGTACCTCGCTCCGGCTCGCGCTGCATTCGCGCTGAGGGGTAGGAGCGCGACCCGGCCGGGGCTGCTGCTTCGCAACTCGATCACTATCCGCAAGGCCGGCGACGAGCTTGAGGATGTCCCCGGAATGCTGGAGTGCGACACCGTCGCGCACTGCGGGCCGACGCTGCAGGGCGAGTTCGCTCGTACCCTCACGATGAACGAGATGCGAGGAGACCGACATGAGCACGGGCTGGACCGAATGCGGCTCCATCCGAGGGCAACGCATCGAAGTGGATCCTGGAGGCCGTGGAGGAGCTCCGCGAGGAATTCCCGTTCCCCGTGACGGGGTTCGACACCGGCAACGGGAGCGAATTCATCAACCACGACGTCGCCGACTGGCTCCAGAAGGAGGACATCGCGTTCACCAGGTCAC
>WLOY01000272.1 GCA_009699015.1 Actinomycetota bacterium
CACGGCATCGAAGACAGCGTCGGCATCCATGCCATCGATCTCGATCCCCTCGATTCCAAAGGCGCGGGCGCGATCCGGGATTGACCGAACGGCAAGCATGTCTTCGGGACGTGCAGACATCGCGAAGTGGTTGTTCTCGCATAGGAAGATGACGGGCAAATTCCAGATCTTGGCCATGTTCGCGCATTCAAGGAAGGAGCCCTGATTGAGTGCGCCCTCTCCGAAGAAACTCAACACCACATCATCCTGTCCATGCAGTTGAATGGACAGTGCCGCACCGGTGGCGATGCCGAAGGTACCTCCAACGATTCCATTCGCTCCAAGCATCCGAATGCCGAAGTCAGCGATGTGCATGCTGCCACCTTTGCCACGGCAGATTCCGGTGCTCCGCCCAAGGAGTTCGGCTGTCATCCGCCACAGGTCCGCGCCCTTGGCAATAGCATGGCCGTGTCCGCGATGGGTCGATGTGACGTAGTCGCCGGGGCGCAGTGCCAGGCAAGCACCCGCAGCCACGGCCTCCTGCCCGATCGCAGAATGACTGGACCCCTGAATCAGGCCACGGTTGTAAAGCACTGGAAGATTGGAATCGAAAGCCCTTATCAGGAACATCGTTCGAAGTAGGTGGATTTCAGTTTCAGAAGTCCGTTCGCTCATAGCGACCGCCTCATTCTCTTGAGAAGCTTCCGTGAATAGTGTTTTGGCCGTCATGCCGTTGCCCCGAACGCCGCATCCATGAGCTGTTCCACTTGAGCTGAATCGCTAGCTGGCACTGGGGCGCCACTTCGTCCAATTGTGAGAAGTTGGAGCCAACTTGCTGCCTTTGCCGCCCGATGAATGTTTTGCTCTATCAGCAGCACCCCTACGTTCCTGCTCGTGAACTGCTCGATTGCTCCATAGACGATCTCCACCGACGCTGGAGAAAGTCCGAGCGACGGCTCGTCAAGAATCAGGTACCTCGGTCGGCTTAGCAGCGCTCGTCCGAGCGCGACCAGCTGCCGTTGGCCTCCGGATAGCGATCCAACCAATTCGTGCATTCGCTCCGTGATGATTGGAAAGATCGCCTCGACCTCGGCGATTTCAGCAGCGGCACTGCGCTCCATGCCGAGAAGCAGGTTCTCCTTGACGCTCAGTTCGCCGAACAGGTTTCGAGATTCGTGGAGCACCGCGATGTCGCCTTGTTTCACCCGCCGGTGAGTGGGCCAACTACCGATGGAGTCACCGTCCACGATCACCGAACCCGAACTTCTGACGAGTCCAAGGATCGCCTTGACAGTCGTGCTCTTTCCTGCACCGTTTGTGCCGACTAGCGCCAATACCTCTCCTGGCCGCACTGAAATCGTGACGTCAAAGATCGCCTGCGTCTGCCCGTACCAGGCAGCGAGGGACTTCGTTTCAAGCATGATTAGCCTCCCCAAAATAGGCGGCGCGAACACTCGGAATATCGAGGACTTCAAGCGTGGGACCGTTCGCCAGCAGGCTTCCCTCAGCCAATACGAATGTGTGCTCGCAGACGGTTCGAACGATCGCAACGTCATGCTCGATCAGAATCATCAGGAGTTCGCGCTCCTGTGAGACCCGCAGTAACACCTGTTCCAAGTGCCGTCGTTCGGAGAAGTCGAGTCCTGCGGCAGGCTCATCCAGCAGAACGATCTTCGGGTCCGCGACGAGCACTCGGGCAACCTCGACGAGCCGTCGAGTTCCTGAAGGTAAGGAAGCCACGCGTTGGTCCCGTATTGCCGACAGGCCCACGATTTCCTGAATCTCTTGCGCCCGTCTTTTCGCCTCCCGGTTCCAGCGCAGGTACGAGGGAAAGCCAAATAGTTGCCGGAGACTTCCCGGTCCATCAACAGGCTGGCAGCCAAGTAGGACGTTGGTCTCGACCGTTTCTTCTTCTAAGAGGCGGGCGGTCTGAAAGCTTCGCATCAGACCCGCTTTGACCCTCTCTTGAATACTCGAGTGAGTGAGGTCGTGGCCGTCGACTTGAATCGAGCCGCCGGTTACGGGAACGAAGCCAGCTATGGCGTTCAGCATGGTCGTCTTGCCCGCTCCGTTCGGTCCGATGAGGCCGATCCGCGAAGGCGACTGGACAGTGAGGCTCACACCGTTTAGTGCCTTCAAAGCCCCGAATTCCACTGAAAGATCGGTCACTGCGAGCACGCTCATGCCGCCAGCTCCTTGCCTTCTCCTGGTTGTCCCGTAGATCTCCGACCAATGGCATCAGTTAGGACACCAGCGATCCCGGAGGGAAAGACCATGATCACAACCAGGAGGACGGCACCGGAGAGAACGACGTAGACGCTGTCAAGTCCAAATTGAGTAAAGACCGCAGGGACGATCACGAGGTAAGCCGCGCCAATCCATGCACCGAGTACTGACCGGAGTCCACCCAAGATGATTGCGACGAGCAGATAGATCGAATCAAACAGGTCAAACGAAGTAGGTGAGAGGGAACCTGAGGAATGAGCGATGAGCATTCCGGCTACGCCTGACAGCACCGCGGCAAAGACGAACGCGAACAATTTCGTTCTCCATACGCTCACGCCGACTGACTCTGCGGCAAGTCGCGACTCGCGGATCGCCGCCATGGCTCGGCCCACCTTGGTCGAGGGCAAATGCAAGGCAAGCACCGTAGCGACCACGGCTAGGGAAAGCGCGAGTAGGAAGAGCGTTGTTTGAGACTTTCCGTCAATCGGGCCCATGAGAAGGGGCGGCACGTACAGTCCCTGCTCCCCTCCCGTAAGTCCTTTCGCCTCCCTCAGGAACCACTGAAATAGCTCTGCGAACGCTAGCGTCAGTAGGGCAAACCTCAGCCCACTCACACGAAGTGCAGGGACGGCAATCACGCACGCGATTGCTGCCGAGACCAGCATGACCGCGAGCAACTCGTAGGGAAGTGTGAGTTTCAAGTGCTCTGAGATGATCCCGGCGGTGTAGGCGCCGATCCCGATGAACGAAGCCTGCCCGAGCGATAATTGACCTGCGTCGCCGAAGAGGACCTTCAGTCCGATGAGCGCGATCGCATATGCCAGTAGCGAAGTCACCAGGAATAGCCAGTAACGGCTGAGGAGCGCTGGCGCTAAGAATGCGCTCAGTACAAGCACAGGCACGCCAATCATGGCCATCTTTCGCGTCATGCCCGCGCCTCTC
>WLOY01000273.1 GCA_009699015.1 Actinomycetota bacterium
AGCTCGCCGCGTTGCTGACCGAGTGGGGATTTCCGCTGATCGCCAAGCCGCGCGACGGTAGCGGATCGCTGGGAGTGCGGGTGCTCACCGAAGACATGCACCTCGCGGCTGCGCTCGGCCAGCGCGGAATGGTGGTGCAGCCGTTCCTTGAGGCCCCGGCGGCGGAGCGTCTTGAACTCAATCTCGACAGCGGTATCCCCCTCTTCTTTGAGGTTCCGGTCGACAACGGTACGACCGTGATGGCTCTCATCGGCCGGGACGGCGAGATCGGGCCTCTCTGCCCGCACGGGGTGGTTCAGCGACTGGGACGGAACGAGTCGCTGGTGCGGCTCGATGACGAGTCGCTACTCGCCACTGCAACTCGAGCAACTGTGGTCTTTCGTGACGCAGGCTGGAGAGGGCCGCTGAACCTCTGCTTCCGCAAGGCTCGTGGCGAATGGTGGCTCTTCGAGGTAAACCCGCGTTTCACGGGGGGAACGTCGGGGCGCCTGCTACTCGGTTTCGATGAGGTTCGATGGGTGCTCCGGGAGTGGTTCGGACGGGACGTCATTCCGCCGTATTCGGGACCGCAGGGTGACCGGGTGGTGCGCTACCTCACCGACTACGTGGACCCGCGGCCGGTGGGGTGAGGGGTGGAGCCGTCCGAGCAGAACGCACGCGGATGCGCTTTCCGACTAGGCCGCCGCATTCGGCGTCGACATCGAGGTGGCATGACGACTACGGCCGAGGACCTCGCCAAGCAGTTCGCCCACCTCGCCCGGGCCCTGAAGTCACCCCGAATCGGGGAGGCCGCGAAACGGCTGGGGGATCAGGCCCGCGACACGGGCTGATCGCACGAGGAGTACCTCGTCGCCGTCCTGGACCGGGAGGTCAGCGCCGGTGACGCCTACGGCGCCCGGCTGCGGATCCGCGCAGCTCGGGGGTCGGGGCGACCAAGACGATCGAGGACTTTGTCTTCGACCACCAGCCCGCCCTGCGGCGCGCACCATCGCCCACCTGTCCACAGGGCTCGGGGTCAAGGCCGCCCAAGCGGGACACCGCGTCCTGTTCGCCACCGCCACCGAATGGGTCACTTGACTGCACCACGCCCACAACACCGGCCGAGGTGCGCGGTCCTGCAGACGCACCGAGCTCCGGTGCGAGTCAGCACCAAGCCGCAGCGCACGAGCCGCTGGCGATGTGGAACGCTGCCCGCTGCAGCTGGGAGACGATGCAGCCGACTGTGCGGGCAATTGGGGCCGCATCGGAAGACTTGGCCGAAGTTGGGTGAGACGCGCCATGGACAACTGTTCGCGCTGCCGATGCAGGCGCATGTCATGGACGCGTGCGAGTCTTCATCAACCCCCCACGTGCCAACGCCCAACGCAAGGGGTGACGTTGTTGCCAGCGCCTTCGATCCACTAATGCAAGGGCCTGAAGTGCGGGACTGAGGGTGGTCTTCCGGTTAGGTTCAAGATGCACAATGCCTGCTTCTGGTACGTCGATGATGCCGTGGCCTCGTGTCTGTGCATCAAGCCAAAGTTGGTTATCTCCGTACCACCATTGGTACCTCTCATCACATCTGACGCCATGTGTCACGTTCAGCGTCCATGCGCAGCCAACGAGTTCACCCGGCCGACCGGGATGCGCCAACGTTGCGCCTGTCCGCTCCAATGCGTCTCGCATTCGTTGGACGCTGTCGGGTGTGATGCTAACGTCATCGTTGAGCACGGTGGCATATGTTGCACCTTTGGATTGAAGGGCGTTGATGCCCGCATTCCACCATCGGTGAATGTTGATAGGTGCTAGATCTACGATGAGGGTGGCATCTGTGCGCGTCCAGGTGTCTCGATATTTGGCGCTGTTGGTGGTGATGATGATGTGGCTGGCTGGTAGGTCAACGGTCGCAATTATGGCATTAAGGTAGCTTTCGCGGTCGCCTCGTGTGGGTATTACAATCCCATGGTCGATCATGCGACAGTTTGGCGTTTGTTGAGGGCGCGGAGTGCGTACAGTATCTGTTCGATCTTGATAATGCTGTCGGCACGCTGACCATGCATGCCTAGCTGAGAGGACAGCAGATGACTTGTGGCGCTGTGCTGGTCAAGTGCTCCGAGAAGTTCGGTAAGGGACTTCATCGCCTCAGCCTCCTCACGTTTTCATTCAAGACGAATGACCGCTCGATGGCGGGGCCAGTGACCGTCGTTGTTATTCCCTCAAGGTTATCCGCGCTCTTCGTGATAGTCAAAGCCCTCGGCGGGTCAGGCGAGTTAAGGGAAATCGCCATTCGCGAACCAGTGGCCTGTGACTTGTCTCAAGGATCTTGGACAGGTTCTCGTCTGACGCGAGGTTGCGTCTGTGGCCCGAATGGACCGCAAGTGACATGCCCCAGGTTAGTGAGCCAGTGCTTGTGTGAGTCCGGGGTTGTTGTTGTGCCAATCTAGCGTGAACTCGTCTGGCGTCAGGTAGCCCAGCGAGGGCAATCGTGGACTCCCACAGCACTTGGATCAACCACAGGGGGTCAGGTCAGGTGTGCTGGGATTCCGCCGGTGAGTTGTTCTTCGCTACTCTCAAGAACCAGATGTGTCACCGGCAAATGTCCGCGATCAAGGTCCGGGCACAGTTCGCCGCGGCGGAGTTCATCGAGGTGTTCTACCGCCGCAAGCGTAAGCGCATGCACTCAACTATCGACTACTGCACCCCCGCGCTCCAACTCACTAATACCAGACGGCCCCTCAAGCGGACCACCAACCGAAGGAATCAACCGAAGACAGTCCAGACTCCCTGACCTAGGCTGAATCGGGGCTAAGTCACGCTGTGCGGCGTACAGCAGCGAAATCAGAACATTTACGACCACTGTTCTGGAAGCTCTTTCCTCAGCATCGTGAGACTTTGGAAACTCCACAGATAGCTAGTCGGCGGGCGACTGCCTCGGCAGTTGACGTGCAAGTGACAGCCTTAAAGTGGCTTGGGTACTCGCGCGATGGCCAAGAGTCCGAAAGCTTCTCGGGACAATTCCGGGGCGACCTCTTGCCTGGTAACAGAAACATCTTCCAGCTCGTAGAGGGCCTCGTGAGACGAGCGCCTCAGCCCTCGTGCGACACCTCTGTGCACCGCAGGGGGCAACCATTCCTTCAAAAAACGACGCACTTTCGGCCGATC
>WLOY01000274.1 GCA_009699015.1 Actinomycetota bacterium
CTCTGACACTGTGTACTCCTCGCCGATCCACGGCAGGTACTCGTCGGCGGCGTCGTCCTCCAGTGACCAGGCGAGGGCCCTGAAGGTCGCCGACTGCGATTCGTCGTCACGGCTCGTGGCCCAGGCGGTCGGGGTCCGGCCGGTATGGGGCTCGTGGCTGGCCGTCGGGCTGGCGGCGGTTGGATCGAATTCTTCGGACTCGCGGCCGATGAAGCCTTCACGTGGGATGGAAATGCTGGTCATGGGGTTCACCTTCGGCTGGGCGCAGCCCCCGTTGGGCTGCTCTCACAGGTAGGTGCAATCAGCCGGTGCCCAGAGCACGTTTTTTTGGGAAATTTTTTTCAGGCGTGCCGTCTCTGATGTTGTGGGCGTCGGCGATAGCCCTGAACCCCGCCTCATTACGAGAAAACGGCTGTTCAGAGAGCTCCGAAAACAATTTTCGAAAAAAGTGTGCGATAGCAGTGGGCTGGCTGCACCTACCTGTGAAAGCAAGCCCACAGGGGGCTGCGACCACACGAAGGAGAACCTCATGGCTACTACTACTTTCCTCGCCAAGCTGGGCGCAATGGCCGCCACCGTGGCGGCGCCGGCGATGGTGTTCCTCGGCGCGGGCACCGCCGAGGCGTTCGACATCAATCTCCCGCTCGCCGTTTGGGGCACGTCGGCACCCGGTGGCGTCCAGGTTCATGTTCAGACCCCTGCCGACGGACTGAGCGGCTGGTGCACCTACAGCTCATTCGTGCGCGGCAACCCGATCGGCAAACCCCTGCCCGCTATTGATGTTCCGTTCTACCTGGCGCCGGCGGGCGGCGTGAACTCCGCGCTGCTCTGGTTCCCCAGCTACCCGACCGGTTCCACCTGGGACACCACCGTGAGCTGCCCCAACGGGGCGATGACGGTCCCGACCGTCTGGTGACGATCAAACTGCGGTTTTTCGGGCAGTTATTCAACCGCCCGGCCGGTCCGGTACCAGCGAGAGTGTTCGCTGGTACCGGGCCGTTTCCCATACCTTTTTACGCAGATCGGGATTACGATGAAGCCATACGCTGTGATCGGCCTGGGGAGATCACCTTATGACCGGAGTTTTGCCACTGTTGCCCGACGCCGGGGACAGTGATGTGGCGGATGCCACCGCCGACGCCGTGTTGGCGCGTGCCGCCGCAGAGGGTGATCGTCGCGCGTTCGCCGAGATATATGACCGTTATGCCGATCGCCTTTACGACTTCAGCGTTGGGTTGCTCGGAGACCGTGACGCTGCGGCCGACTGCGTTCAGGACGCCTTCTGCGTCGCAGCGACAGACCTCGGAAATCTGCGCGAACCCGAGAAGCTGCGCCCGTGGCTCTACTCGATCACCAGGCATCACGTGATGCGTCGTCTTCGACACCGCTACCGCGAAGAGGTATCCGATGCGCTGCCCGACACGGCGTCGGACGACGCAGGCCCCGACACCGTGGTCGGCCAGAGCGAGTTGGCCCGTTTAGTTGCCGAAGCCGCCGGCGGGCTCTCTGATCGTGATCGCGATTTGCTCGAACTCTCCTATCGGCACGGATTGGATGGCCCCGAACTCGCGGAAGTTCTTGAGGTAACCCTGACGAGCGCGAACACCATGGTTTTTCGGCTGCGCCAGACCGTCGAGCGTTGCCTCGGTGCGCTCCTGCTGGCGCGCAACGCACGAACCGACAGCAACGCATGCCCAGAGTTGGTGGCCATCCTCAAAGGCTGGGACGGAAAGTTCACCGTTCTCATGCGCAAACGCATTGCCCGCCATATCGAGTCGTGCGAAACCTGCGGCGAGGAGCAGCGTCGCCGAGTCAACCCGGTCGCTCTGCTGGGCAGCGCACCGGTGTTCATTCCCGCCCCGGAATGGCTGCGTCGCCAAACGCTGGACCGCGTACAGCTCACGTCCGCGAATTCCAGCATGGTCGAGGCGGCTGGTTCTTCCACGAGCTCCAACTCGGCGGACTCATCTGGCCCTTCAGCCGTTTCGCGACTGACCGGGAAGCGGCGGATGGCACTGATCGTCGGTATCCCGCTCGTGTGTCTTGGTTTGACGATCAGCTGGTTCGCACGTTCAGAGGGCCCTGTTTCCCGGGTGGTCGACACCGGCACCGATTCCAGACCGGTTCCAGTGGTGCCCGCGGCCGTCAAGGGGGCCCCGACACCTGCCCGTCAGCAACCGGTCCCGCGAGCGGGCACAGCTGGACCGTCGGTGCCGACCCAGCGGGCGCAGACGCCTGCCGCTGTTGATACCCCTGTTGGGGCCAATATCGCTGGTCAGAATTCAAATCCCGACAACCCCGGCGCGGCACAGGACATCACGGTTCCGAATACCGGAGTCGTCGCGCCCGCACCCGCGCAGACCGGCTCCGCGGCCGGCCCGAATTCGGATCTGCAAGCCACCGACCCAAGCCCCCGGGTCGACACCGCAACCGCCGACACCGCAACCGGGACGACTGCGAGTGACACCGCTCCCCAAGGCCCAGTCGACCTCGGTCCCATTCCGAATCTGAACCCGAAGGTCGTTTCGCAGATCCCCAATCCCAACACCGCGACCATTACGAATCCGAGGGACTCGTCCATCAACATTCAGCCGAACAGTCCGCCCAATTCGAGCACGATCAGCGGCAGCGGCACCAAGCCCGGGAGCGGCACAACCAGCGGCAGCGGCACCAAGCCCGGTAGCAGCACAACCAGCGGCAGCGGCACAACCAGCGGCAGCAGCACAACCAGCGGCAGCGGCACCAAGCCCGGTAGCAGCACAACCAGCGGCAGCGGCACAACCAGCGGCAGCGGAACGAATGCGAAAAGCGGGCCCTCCGCGACAAAATAGCCCGAACCGCGCGCAAAAACAGACTCGGAGACTGACCGCGGCGCACATCAGCAGCCGCGGTGTATCTCGCGCGATCAGTTGGCGGAGACCGGCGCCGCCAGTTTCTCATCGCGCATCCGCTGCGAGATCACCGCGGTGATGCCGTCGCCCTGCATCGATACGCCGTAGAGCGCGTCGGCGATCTCCATCGTGGCCTTCTGGTGGGTGATCACGATCAGCTGGGACTGGGTCCGCAACTGCTCGAACAATCCGATTAGGCGCTGCAGGTTCACATCGTCGAGCGCCGCCTCGACCTCGTCCATCAC
>WLOY01000275.1 GCA_009699015.1 Actinomycetota bacterium
CATGCGCTGGCGCAGATTGCAGCCCTTGGCGTCCTTCTTGAGCGCGGTGGCGGTCGGGATGAACTGGGTCGGGCCCCGATAGCCGACGTACAGGGGCGGCGCTGCCGGAATGCTCGCGACGAGTTGGTCGAATGAGTAACTCGTCGTTGCGGCCTCGGCTGGCGCGGCGGCGCCGACACTGAGCACGGAGACGGAGGCAATCATGGCGAGCGCGAGAACCGGCGAGGTGATGCGAGTGAGCTTCATAGGCAGAGTATGACCTTCTGCCAATCGGTATTGAAGGGACGCGGTCATGTACCTTATGCGCGACCTCGGTGTCGGGCGGTGAACCTCATCCGGGTGATTGCCTGCTGAGCCGACTGCGAACCTCGTCAATGGAGTGTCGCTTCTTCGATTTGAGGGATCGCTGGATTGACGTGACGAGGGCGCTGTCGGCAAGAATCTCGAGGGTCTCCTCGAGAGCCTCACGATCATCCACCGACACGAGCACAGCGGCGGACTCGCCATGCCTAGTGGCAACGACCCGCTCGTGCGTGCTCGCCACTTGATCGTTGATGCCGGAGAGGTCTTGACGGACGAGGGCGAGAGCAATACTCCTAGACATGTCCATAAGCATGAGCACTATCAGCTGCGTGATTCCACGGGCTTTCCCTAGGAGATCACGGTTGGCCGGACATCGAAATGCGAGGAGGCGCGCTACGGAGACCACGTGACGGAGACGGTGGCGCGATCGCTGTCCTTCGTTGCTGGCACCGTCGAAGCCTTCACGGTGAAGGACGAGGAGAGGCCCGCCTTTCTGAGGTAGGCGACGACCGCCTTGGCCCGCTTGCGGGCGAGCGATCGATCCGGTCCATTCGCGCCTGACCTCGGTGCGAATCCGGTGACGAGCGTGCTCGTGGGAGCGTCCTTTGGAAGCGACGCGACGAGATCTCGCAGGGTGACGCGCGCAGTGACGTCCAGCTTCTTCTTCCCCGCCTTGAATGCGACGACGGCACGCGTGGGACTCGTGGGTGACGAGAAGGCCTGAATGCCGATGGAAGCGCTTCGAACGACGCCGCTCGGCGCAAAGCCGTTGACCTGCAGCGCGTGCGTGCCTGCCGTGGTAGCCGCCGGCATCGTCACCGTGGCCGTAAATGCGCCATTCGCATCAGCGGTGACGGAGGCCAGAAATGCGGGCGGGGAGAGAAGCCACACGTACACGGTCGTGCCCGGCGCGTAGCCGCTTCCTTGAATCGTGACGTTGCCGCCGGCACTGACGCCGAAAGCTGCTGTCGTGCGAACAGTTGAGGTGTCGGCCGAGAGCGACCAGCCGGCGCCGCTCGCGGTGAGGCGCGAGCCGGTAATCGACGGCTGGCCGGCGCCCGCGGCGGCAACGCCGTTGTCGAGGATGCTCGTCTTCCCGGCGCCAGCGGGGAGGCCGCTCGTGACGGCCGCCAGCTTTCGGTCGGTCTCGAACGGGCTTGGTGCGCCAGCGGTCGGGCACGGTGCGCCCGCTGCGAACACCCTGCGTGTGGCGGCCCATGCGTCGAGGGTCAGGGGTGCGCCCTGCCAGAGCTGCACGCCGAGCAGGCTGTAGGGCGCAGCGGTGTAGAGGTACCAGAAGGTCGCATCGATGCCCAGGCTCTGGGAGTCGAGGTAGGTCTGCTGAATGATGCTCGCGCCCTCGGCGTCGGAGTAGGCCCGTCCCGGCGTGGCTCCGGGGCCGGCGACGCCGAAGTTGACCTCGGTATCGAAGGTGAGCCGGTCGAGCACCGGCGATGCAGCGCCTACGGAGTTCACCACTGTGCTCTGCCAGTACACGATGTCGTTGACGCGATCCTGGGGTCCGAGGTTGCCGGCGGGGTAACTGTGAATGGCAAAGCCGTCGAATGGATACCCACGCGTGTTCAGCGCCGCGAGGAAGGGGCCGACGAACCTGCGCATGGACGCACGGAGCCGAAGGGTGACGGAGGGGAGGAGCACGATGGCGTCGGGCTGCTTGGCCTTGATGATCGGGTAGGCGGCGGCTGTGAGGTCGGCCATCTGGTCCGCCGAGCCCGTCCAGAAGGTTGCGAGATTCGCCTCGTTCCACAACTCGTATGCACCGATTCGCGACCCGTACCGATCGACGACGGCGGTGACATATGCCTTCCAGTCATTGATGTCGCGGGGCGGGCTCGCGGTGCCTGCTCCCCAACGAGGGTCGCCGGCATTCGGATTCGCCGCCGCCCACTGGGGCGTCATCCCGAGCACGAGCAGGGGCGTTGATCCAGCAGCCTCCGCTTTCGCGACCTGGGCATCGAGAGCTGTCCAGACGAAGCTTCCGGCGGCGGGGTTGATGTCCTTCCAGGTGACGCCGAGATCCCAGAGCCGATGCATGCCAGCGCGGGCGGGGATGGCGCCGGTGACCTCGGGGGCGACTTCCAGCGAGACGAAGTTGGACGTCGCAGGCGCGCACGCGTGCATACGGGCGACGCCGTTCTCGTCCGCGGCCTGCGCTGGCCGGCCGGCATCGACTGCGAGCGAGAGGACGAGGGCTGCAGCGGCAGCGAGGCCGATGGAGGCTCGCGGACGGATTCGGTTGACCACGATGGGAATCTAGCCTGCCTTGGCGGGGGTGAGCCTTGATCTAGCGCGAAATCCAGCGAGGAGCGCCGGTGACGAGCACAGTGATGAAGGCGCCGAAGGCGGCGCCGGTACCCATCGATCCTGCGCCGAGGAACGGCAGCACGAGGCCGACGACCCAGCCGGCAAAGCCGATCACTGCACCGGCGACGACGGCGAAGCCAACGGGGCTGCGGGCAAGTCTGAGCGCGGACGCCGTTGACGAGGTTTCGGCTTGCCTGGCCACGTCCTTGGAACCGGAGCTTGGGCCGGTGCTGGAACCCGAGCCGGTCGACTCGGCAACCTCGCGAAGCAGTCGTTCGATGTCATCTTCAGCCATGACTCAATTGTGGGCCCTGGCCGCGGGAGTGGCGAGTGGCGGTGGAAACCTGCCAGGGAGAGGTATTCTCAGCATCTGATGAAAGGGGTCGCCATGACCATGTTGGAGCCGGAGAGCCGGTCCTGGACGACGACGAAGATCGTCGCTGTCATCGTTGCAATCCTCACGGTCGGCTACATG
>WLOY01000276.1 GCA_009699015.1 Actinomycetota bacterium
CCACGTATTCATCTGAGCGCTCGATCACTGCGGTTCGCATCGCATCCAACTCAATGCTGTTCGCAACAACCGTGACCCCCCGCGACCCTCGCCCTCGTCGAGGCTTGACTATGCACGGGAAGGCGGTCCACGGCCGAAGATCGGCAAGCGACTGAGTGCGAGGCACTGGGGCGCCGGCGGCTAACAAGGAGCGAGCGAACTCCAACTTGTCGAGCATTATCCGAGTGAAATCGAACGTCGGGAGCAGGATCACGGTGGGGTTGAATTCCGCACGCCGCATGGAAAGTTGCTCGAGTTCTTCGTCAACGCCAGGCACGAGGACGTCAATCAACAAATCGCGGCATAATCGCCTCAAGACCTCGAAGAATTCAGGATGCGACGCGAACGGAATCTCGTGAGCACGACTGCGCGGGACGATGGGATTGACCCTGCGCACGTCAGCATCCGCGAAGTGCAGCTCATGTCGACCGCTCAGCAATTCCCACAGGGCTTCGGTGCCTGCGCCACCTCCACCGGTGAAAAGCACCCGCACGCGACCCGCTCCTCATGCTCACGACACAGGTCTGACCCCGTGTAGGTTACCCATGTGAGCGTACTCGTGGTCGCCGCGCATCCCGACGATGAGGTACTCGGCTGTGGCGGAGCAATCGCCAAACACGCACAACGTGGCGAGGATGTCGTCGTGTGCTTTCTCTCTGACGGTGTGACTTCCAGGGAGTCCGAGGCCGACCACGCCCCAGAACTCCATCGCCGGCGCGCCGCGGCGCTGGAGGCCGCTGGGATTCTAGGCGTTGCCGAGGTGCGGTTCGGCGCGTTGCCGGACAATCGCATGGATTCCGTCGACCTCTTAACCATTGCCCGGGCAGTCGAAGCACACATTCGCGAGTTTGCTCCCGCTATGATCTATACGCATTTCGCCGGCGACCTCAACGTCGACCATCGCCTCACCCATGAGGCCGTGATGACGGCCTGTCGGCCGCAGCCCACGTCCGGCGTTGTCACCGTCCTCCAGTTCGAGACCACCTCAAGTACCGAATGGCGGGCGCCATCCGCGAGCTTCGCCTTCCAGCCAGACTGGTTCGTCGACATCGACGCGACCCTCAAAACAAAACTTGAGGCTCTGGACGCCTATGCCGAGGAATTGCGGGCCTGGCCGCATGCCCGCTCGCGCGAGGCGCTGGAGCACCTCGCGCGGTGGCGGGGGGCGACCATAGGAAGGGCCGCGGCCGAGGCTTTCGTCTTGGCTCGCCACATCGCGTGAAGGTCGTCTTCAGGGTCGACGCGTCCTACGCCATCGCATCTGGCCACGTCACTCGTTGCCTGACACTTGCGGCCGCCCTGCGGCGCAGGGGAGCCGAGTGCGTCTTCATCAGCCGACAGGTGAGCGGCAATCTATTGGCCCGTGTCGTCGCAGCAGGCTTTGAGCAGCGCGTGCTGCCGGGCCAACACGAACTCCTCGCCGTCTCTGAGACCAGCGAGGAGTCTCGAAAGTCGCTGATCGATGACGCGATGAACACCATCAAGGCTCTGGGCGGTGAGCGTCCGGGCTGGATGGTCGTCGATCACTACGCCATTGACAGCGAGTGGGAGCGCCTCCTGCAACCCCACATAGATGAGATCCTCGTTATCGACGACCTAGCGAACCGCGCTCATCAATGCGATGTCCTGCTCGACCAAAACTTCAGCTTGCTCGGGGAACAACGCTATGCCGATCTGGTGCGTCACGACACCCGCCTGCTTTGTGGCCCTCGGTACGCCCTCCTCCAACCGGAGTTCGCCCGCTACCGGGCGACGCTTGATCGTCAGCGGTCAAGCGCCCTCCGAGCATTTGTCTCCTTCGGTGGGAGCGACCTAGACAACCTCACCGGCCTCACCATCGAGGCCTTTCTCGCACCCGATCTCGCGGATATCGCCCTCGATGTTGCCATCGGACGCAACAACCCCCACCGCGATGCTCTTGAACAACTCATCGCACGGCGCCCTGGTGCCCGAGCCCACGTTGCCCCCGAGAGTCTGGCCCCCCTCATGGCTCGAGCCGATTTTGCAGTGGGCGCCGGGGGCACCACCACCTGGGAACGCTTCTGCCTTGACCTCCCAAGCGTCGTCATCGCCCTTGCTCAGAATCAGGTGCAGACGGGTGAGAGCTTGGATGCGACATCTCGGATTGAATATGCCGGTTATTGGTCAGACCTCACCGCCTCGGACTTGAGCACGGCAGCGATCCGAGTCGTCACGGGGCTGAAGCGCGACGAGGTCAGTTCGCCGGAGCCCCTCGTGGATGGCCTAGGTGCAGATCGCGTTGCGGAGGTCATGACACCTACGCAGAGCAGTGCGCTCGTGATGAGGCCCGCCACCCTCGCCGACATCGACTCGTACTACTGGTGGGTGAACGACGCAGAGGTGAGGAGGCAGTCGCTCTCGACCGCGCCAGTTTCGTGGGTCGAGCATGAGCACTGGTTCGCCAGCAAGATGGCCGCGGATGACACCCTCATGCTCGTGCTTGAGGCCAACGACCTGCCGATCGGTCAGGTCCGATTCGACGTGGCTGAGGGAGGCGCCGTTCTCGACTACTCCCTCGACACCATCGTTCGCGGGAGAGGGCTAGGCGAAACCTTGGTGCGCAAAGGCCTTGAGCAACTGTCACAGAGCACATCGATCGCAGTGTCGGCAACCGTTCGCACCGGTAACGGCGCATCGGCGGCCACCCTCACGGCCGCTGGCTTCCAACTGGCTCATCCCGACGGCGACGCGGAAGCCAAGGAAGATCTCTATCGTTTCGAACCCGCACTCGTGGATCAATGACTCGCTCGTTGAACTCTTCCTTCAATGAGTGCCGGTCGGTCACGTTGCCGCCCGGTCTCACGATGTCGCAGTGATTCCGGCCGAAGATCAGAGCTCGAATTCTTCCTGCGAGCAGCGAGCGATACCCAGAGGCGCCTGAGATCCGCGGGGCATCTACCGCCTCTCGATCGAGTGGACTACTGGCTCATGACGGCGGTCTTGACGGACTCCGCCACGCGGGCCACGATTTCGTCGTCCAATGCCGGGAAGATCGGTAGTGATATCTCGCCGGCGTAGAACTCTTCCGCCCGCGGGAACATTC
>WLOY01000277.1 GCA_009699015.1 Actinomycetota bacterium
ACGATGCCATGAAGGAGCGGACCGAGAAGAACGGCTACACGGTCGGGTTCGTTGTTGGCGCAGGCGGGGTGTTCGCCGAGGATCTCGGCGGCGGCGTGTCAGCGGCCACGACGACCGTGTGGACCGGGGCATTCTTCGCCGGCCTCGAGCGGGTATCGACCCAGGCCCACTCCATCTACATCTCGCGCTACCAACCTGGGCTCGAGGCGACTGTTGCCTGGGGAATGTTCGACATGAAGTTCAAGAACAACATGCCGACCGGGGTGTTCATCACGACTCAGATGACGAACACATCGATGACCGTGACCTTCTGGGGAACTCGGATCTACGACGACATCAAGGCGGAGTTCGGCCCGAGGAAGGACATCGTTCCCTTCACGACCATCTTCGACAAGTCCAAGACCTGCCTGGGCCAAAGCGGCATGGAAGGCTTCACCATTGCCGTCGATCGGGTGTTCTTCCGTGGCGGCGTCGAGGTCAAGCGCGAGACGATCACCACGAACTACCGCCCGGCCCCCGAGGTGGTGTGCGGCAAGAAGCCGAAGCCGGGGGAGGAGCCCGTCGACACGTCGAACGGGAAGCCCTCCGACACGAAGACCCCGAAGCCGGTTGTGACCCCCGGCGCTGACACCGCGCCAGCAGCGGCTGCAACCCCGTCGCCCACCCCGCAATCAACGAAGAAGCCGAAGCCGACGCCGCCGCCGGTGGAGGATGCCGCACCGGCGCCTGGTCGTTAGCCCAGCCGGACCCGGTCGGGTGACGAACCGGCAGCGGATGCGCCTTCGCTAGGGGAGTACTTGCTGGCCCTCGGGGGTGTCCTTCACCACTAGGCCAATTGCCGCCAGCGCGTCGCGCAGCTCGTCGCTTTGCGCCCAGTCCTTGGCCGCGCGAGCCGCAGCCCGGCGGTCGAGGAGATCCTGGGCATCATCGGATACCTCGGCCACCCTCGGGGCGCGTCCGACATCGCGGATCAGATCGAGTCCGAGGAGCGAATCGACAGCGGAGAAGGTCGCGAACTTGGCGCCGTCGGAGACCTCCGGATCCTTCTCCAACTGCCGGAGCGACACGATGGCCCGCGGGGTGTCGAGATCATCGGCGAAGGCCTCCACGATGGCATCGCGATATCCGGGGCTCGGAGCATCCGATGGTGCGGACGCCCACTCGGCGACGCGGGACCGCCAGCGAGAAAGGGCCGCGTTTGCTGCCTCGATCACCTCCCATGTGAGGTTCATCTGCTGCCGGTATCGGTGCTGGAGGAAGGCGAGGCGCAGGCTCAGGGGGTCGAGTCCGCGGCCTGCGACGTCCGACACGAGCACGACGTTGCCGGTTGACTTGCTCATCTTGCGGCCCTCGAACAGCAGGTGCTCGGCATGGACCCAGTGCCGTACGACCTCCTTGCCGGTGGCGCAGTTGCTCTGCGCCCGCTCGTCCTCGTGATGCGGGAACCGAAGGTCGATGCCACCGGTGTGGATATCGATGTCATCGCCGAGCAGGCGCAGGCTCATGGCGCTGCATTCGGTGTGCCAGCCGGGGAAGCCCGGGCCCCACGGGGTGTCCCACACGAGTTGGGTGCGTAATTCCCCGGCGCGCTTCCACAGTGCCCAGTCGGCGTGGAAGCGCTTGGCGCTCTCGCCGCTTGCATCGAACTTGTGGCCGGCCTTGAGCTGGTCGAGCCTGTTGCCGGAAAGGCGGCCGTACCCGGGGAAGCTCTGGGCGTCGAAGTAGACGCAGCCATCGACGCCGAGGTATGCGTGGCCACCGTCGATCAGAGTTGAGATGAGGGAGATCATGTCGTCGATCGACTCACTTGCACGCGGGTAGTCGTCGGCCGGCGTGATGTTCAGGGCGGCGAGGTCGTCATGGAATCGCGCCTCGTAGTGCCGTGCGACGTCGAGGGCGCCGCGGCCCTCGCGCTGGGCCTGCAGCAGGATTCGATCCTCCGTGTCGCCTTGCCCCTCGTCGACGTCGCCGAGCCCGAGACCGCCAAGCCCGGTGTCGTCGGCCCTGTGGCCGACGTCGGTGATGTTCTGGACGAGCTGGACGCGCAGGCCGGAGGCCTCGGCGCTCCGGCGGATGAGGTCGGTGAGGAGGAAGGTTCGCATATTCCCGACGTGGGCGTCGCGGTAGACCGTAGGCCCGCAGGCGTACATTCGCAGGGCCCCCGGCGTGGCCGGGACCACCTCGACGACCGAGCGAGCTGCGGTGTCGTAGAGGCGAAGGGGTGCGGCGGGCACGGGATCTCCTTGGATCAGGTGGATGCGAGTCGGGCACGAGCAGCCTATGGCAGTTCATCATTGCCGCCCGATGGAGCGGAAGTCCCCCTGAGCACGGAAACGCTGGCGGCGGTTGTGTAGGTTGAGCCTCGAAAACCCCAGCGGACTCTCGGAGGCTCAGGTGACGTACACCATCGCATTCCCGTGCGTGGATCTCAAGGACAAGGCATGCATCGAAGAGTGCCCGGTCGATTGCATCTACGAAGGCGGCCGGATGCTCTACATCCAGCCGGACGAGTGCGTTGACTGCGGTGCCTGCGAGCCGGTCTGCCCGGTCGAGGCGATCTTCTACGAGGATGACGTTCCTGAGGAGTGGAAGGACTACACGGCCGCGAACGCGGAGTTCTTCGTGGATCTCGGGTCGCCTGGCGGCGCCGCCAAGCTCGGAGCGCAAGACTTCGACGCCGCCCTGCTCGCCGCAGTGCCGCCGCAGGAGCACGACCACTGAGCCTTCCCCTCGAAGACCGTCTCCCGGAGTTCCCCTGGGATGTCCTCGCGCCCTACTCGAGGCGGGCTTCGGAGCATCCGGACGGTCTCGTTGACGTGTCTGTCGGCACGCCGGTTGACGCGACCCCGGCGATCGTTCAGCAGGCTCTGATCGCAGCCGCCGATGCGCCCGGCTACCCGACGACCGCGGGCACCCCGGGGCTTCGCGAGGCGTGCGCGGGATGGATGAAGCGCCGGCTCGGGGTCACCGTGCCGCCGTCCGCAGTCCTCCCGTCTATCGGCTCCAAGGAACTTGTCGCGAATCTTCCGACCGTCCTGGG
>WLOY01000278.1 GCA_009699015.1 Actinomycetota bacterium
CAGCGACGCCCGAAGCCCTGGTCGAGAGCATCGGCGATGGCGCGCTACGCGAGGGGTATGCGAAGCTCTTCGTGCGACGTGACAGCATGCGGTGACGTGGGTCGTTCCGCTACACCTCGGCAAGCGGAAGATGTGCAGCGCCAAGCGTTGCACCTATCCCCTGGTGTCCTGCAACCCAGGAACAGCTGGCCGGCCCTATGGCGGCCGGCCTGGTGGGCACCAGCGGGTTCGCCGCCATCCCCACCGCCGCCCTCGATCTGCCCCTCGTGCAGCGTCTCCTGCGGTCCCCGCGCTTTCGGGTCCGGGTCCCCATCACAAACGGTGCCACGATAGCAGCATCACCGAGAGGTGGCGCCGACGAAAAAGGGCAACTTGTTGCACTCGAAGGGCAACAAGTTGCACCTGCTGCGCTCGACGAAGGGGAACAACCTACGCGCCTGACGCAGGAGCGGTTCGGCCCCATCGGGATCCTGCACGCTGGCTGGATGCACTATCACCGCGAGCAGCATGCCGATGGTGTCGGTCAGCAGGTGGCGCTTCCGGCCGACGACTTTCTTGCCCGCGTCGTAGCCGGACGGGTGGAGCGTAGCGCCCCCTTTTGCGCGCCCTTCGACGTCTGGCCGTCGATGATCGCCGTCGTCAAGCTGGCCTCACGCCCAGCCTGCTCACGCACCGACGTAGAGCGCCTGGTGGCTGCGTCGCCGGATTGACCGGTCGCATGGCGAGTGGCACGTTGAAAACTCGGTAAATCCCATCGGGGATGCGGCACGGGACGGGCAAGGAAAACGCGGGATGGGCTCACGAGCGGACATCGCCTGGGGTAAGGGTGAATTCTCCTTCGAGGCCGTCGAGAGCTGGTCGCGCCTGCCCCCCGGGATCGAACTCGGCGACGTGGCGGGAATCGCGATCGACGCGCGCGACCGCGTCTACCTATTCAACCGTGGTCCAGATCCGGTGGTGGTCGTCAGCCGGGAGGGGGAGTTCCTCAACAGCTGGGGACGCGGCCTCTTCGTGAACCCGCACGGGGCGAGCATCGGCCCCGACGACAGCCTCTACCTGACCGACAACGGCGCCCACACCGTCCGCAAGTTCACGACAGGCGGGAAGCTGTTGCTTACGGTTGGGGAGGCCGGAAAGCCCTCCGCTTTCATGAGCGGCAAGCCGTTCTGCCGCTGTACCCACACCGCGCTCTCGCCTGAGGGGGATATTTACGTCTCCGACGGCTACTGGAACGCCTGCGTGCACAAGTACACGCCGGACGGAAGGCACCTCTTCAGCTGGGGAAGCCCCGGGACCGGGCCGGGCGAGTTCAACCTACCGCACAACATCGCCTGCGACGCCGACGGGCTCGTCTATGTCGCGGACCGGGAGAACCACCGCGTCCAGGTCTTCGACGCGGACGGGCGATACGTCCGCCAGATCAATAACATGCACCGGCCGAGCGCCCTCGCGATCGTCGGGACACGCTGCCCCTGCTTCCTCCTCGGCGAACTCGCCCCCTACCTGCCCGTCAATCGCGAGACTCCGAACATCGGCGCGCGCCTGACGATCATGGGGAACGATGGCGCCTTGCTCGGGCGGATCGGGTCTCGGCGTGCGGGACTGGAGCCCGGCCAGTTCGTGTCCCCCCACACCATCGCTGTGGATTCCCACGGCGACCTCTACGTTGGCGAGGTCATCGCGAACGACTGGAACGCGGTCTTCCCTGAGGTCCTGCAACCCTCCCCCCTCCGTCGGATGCAGAAGTTCGCCCGAGTTGCTGCGCCGACCCGGCAGGAAGAGGTCGTAGCGGGGGCTTGATCCAGGGTCGGTGCCGGGACCGCCGACCTACCCCGGCTAGATGTTGGCCTCGCGGATGAGGCCCTGGGACGTCTCGGTCTCGCTCAGGAGGACGCGCGCGAGGTAGTTCGCATTCGCGATCTGGACCGCGACGCCCTGCTTCGCGAGGCGCGACCGCAGCCCCGGGTCGTCCGTCGCGGTCCGCACCGTCGCGGCGAGGCGTGCGACGACGGGAGGTGGCGTGCCGACCGTGGCGAGGAGGCCCTGTCAGCACTGCGGCTCTCGTGGCTTCGCTTACCGCCACTGCGATGCTGAGGCGATGAGGCTACATCTAGCCGAGGTCGCGACGATGGTCAGCCCTGGGAAGCACGCCTTGCTGCTGCTTGACCGGGCGAGCTGGAACCTCCCCGACCACCTCATCCTGCCGTCCAAAATCACCATCGTCCCGCAGCCACCGAGGTGCACTGGGCTAAAGCCGGTGGAGAATGTGTGGCCGTTTACGCGCTAGAACCGGCTCTCAAATGGAGTTTGCCGCTTCCGCAACGACATCGTAGATCACTGCTACGTTTGGAACTGCCTCGTCGATAAGCCTTGGCGCATCATTTCCATCGGCCTGCGCCAGTACGCGCATGCGTCCTGATCAGTGGGACGTGTAGACCTAGTGTGGCCCGGCCCATTATCGAGATTGCCGCACCCGGCATGGGCTGGCACGATGTGCTGGGGTGCGTTGTCACGATCAGGCAAAATGGCCGTCGGACGCGCGGAAGGAAAGGCGATCCGAAATGTTGAACCGTAGGACCATGTTCGCGACCGGCCTGACGCTAGCGGCCGCATCCGGTGCCCGCGCCCAGCCTCAGACGTCCGCATGGCCCACTCGGCCGCTGCGCTGGATTATGCCGGACACCCCCGGTAGCGGCAACGATATCATCGGCCGCATGGTGTCGCCGCTGCTGGAAGGTCCGCTCGGCCAGCCCATCGTCATTGATACCCGCGCCGGCGCCGGCGGGCGCATCGGTGTGGAGGCCGCTTTCCGCGCCGCGCCGGACGGCTACACTTTCTTGGTCGGCAATGCCGGGGCGAATGGCATCAACGCCGCGATCTACCGCGATCTGCCTTACGACCTGACCAACGCTTTTCAGCCGATTTCCCTGATGGTACTTGGCCCCAATGTCCTTGTGGTGAACCCAAGGGTCTTCGCAGCGCGTAACCTGCGCGACCTGATCGTCGAGCTCCGCGCCCGCC
>WLOY01000279.1 GCA_009699015.1 Actinomycetota bacterium
AGAGTGCGACGGAGCCGACAATCTCCACGGATTCCGCGACATCGCGGATGCTCCTCGGCTTGTTGGGGATATTGGCGGCCTGGGAGGTCGAGACCTTGCGAGAGCGGACCCGAGATGGGCTGGCTGCGGCGCGGGCGCGGGGCCGGTTCGGTGGACGACCACCAGCACTCGATGCTAAGCAGCGTCAAGCGGCCAGAGACCTCAGGAATACCGGGATGAGCGTACAGAAGGTCGCACGCACGCTCGGGGTGTGCCGTGCGACCGCTCTGAAGGCCATTCGTGAGGACTCGGCTCAGTCCAAGGCGGCGGACGGTGTGAGCGTTGTCGTGGCCGTCTCGTAGACGCAGGCTTGTAGATCCCGATCTGTCGGGTCGTCTGCTTCCTGAAATGCTCTCGTTCCCTTGGGCCGACTGAGCGTGCTTTGGGCGACTCAGCGTGCTGCTTGTTGACGGCACGTTCGTGCTGGCTGCTCAGTTCATTGAAGTCGTCTTGGCGCACTTCAGCGAACCAGGTCGGCCTAGAGAGCACCATCCGTCGCAGTCCGACCGTTGGTACTAGAGGCGTTTCCTTCGTCGTCTGAGGACGCAGGGCGGACTCGTTGGCCGGTCTCCTGGGCACACCTCGTCGCCCACGTTGGCGAGGAGACCAGCACGCCCGTCGCCCCCGTAGACGAGTATGCAGCCTGCTCCCGGCGACTCAGTTCGCCTCTTTGAGTGGTGACCTTCGTGCTGGCTGCTCAGTTCATTGCAGTCGGCCTGGCGAACGGGGTTCGCTCCGCAGGCTGAACTTCGTCGACGGAGGGCACTCGCGCACCTGTGTACGAGCCGGCGGGCAGGCGTGGACCAGGTCGTCTCTGCGCACACGGCAGGCGGCAGACCCGGCGAACTGGGTCGCCTTGTTGGGCAGTCTTGGCAGGCCCAAGTTGCCTCCGTCATCTACGTCCGGACGGGGCTGGACGACCGTCGAGGCTGGGTCACAAAGTCGACCTTGTGCGCCGAGTGCCCCACGTCGGCGAAGGGAGCGTTGTCGTCCAGCGCGACCCGAGTGCGCTCCTTGATGGGGCCACGTTCGTGCTGCCGACAGCGCTGCCTCTCCCGCCGACGCGGCGTGAACTGGAACGGAGCGACCAAGGAGTGAGACGAACCAGTCCGACGGTAAAACTCCGACCATTCGTCCACCTGAATGAGTGCGAGAACGCCACCACGGGAGGGCACCACTCGCAGAATCGAAGTGGGGGTCGGTCCCGTAAACCGAAGACCGACCCCCACTCGCCAGGCAAACGAACAAGTGATTCTTGGAACAGGAAAGAGCCAAGAGGCGCATTGAAAAATGGATGAATAGTTAAAAGGCCCGCACCGGGCGAAGGGCGCCGTGGGTGGTCTTGGCCTCCAAATTCTGCGACCCATCCTTGAAATCCTGGTTCCTCGCAATGTACGTATCGGCCTGCGTGGAACTCCAGTAAGCGGAAGCCGCGAACCCGCCAATCGCGTTCCGGTTCGGGTAGTAGTACAGGGCGTTGAGTTCGTCCAGGGATGGCAGGGACCAGTCGGTCATCCCTCCGCCGGTGTAGCCGCGAACCTGCTCGGCGGCAGTACCTGTATCGCAATAGGTGAGCATCGCTGAGGTGTTCGGGTACCCGGTTCCGATTAGCGTGCCGGACGCATTCGGGATGACCCAACCATTTCCCCGCCCAAGGCAGTAGGGGTAACCACCCCCGGTACCCGCACCCTTACTGCCCCGGTCCGACGTCGAGTCTGGGCTGCCCCCGCAGCCACCTTTGCAATTGACCAGTTTTCCGTTCCACTTCTGCGGCGCGACTTCAAGGTAGTTGCACGTGGATGCCATGTCCGCGCCGCACGCGAACGGGGTCGTCGAGGCGTAGAAGACAGTGCCCACACCGCTCGCGCCGATACCACCGCAGGCGTACTGCAAACCCTCAGCGCACACGTCACTATTTGGGGCGATGGCGCCACCCAAAGCCGGACCCGTAGGTGAGTCCGATGCTGATTGCGAATCCGTCGGTGACGCAACCGGGCTTGCCGGGGCCTCGGTCGGCTCGGCAGTGGGGGTGACCGGTTCAGGCGACGGGGCTGGACTAGTCGAGGCCGCAGACGATGACGCTGCTGACGCCGCCGCTGACGCCGAGGCGTTAGCGGCGTTCTGCACTGACCCCGATGAACCTGTCGTGGATGAGCATCCGGCCATCGCGGCGGTGGCGAGCACCAGTCCGACGGTCAGCGTCTTGAAGGGTGTTCTCATTGCATCCTCGATCCGTGGGGTCAGGGATGCGATTCACCCCCTTCGACAGTTCGACGGATAGTAGCGGGCTTCGGTTCCCTGAATCTGCGATTAGTTTAAGTACGCCCTGTCCGGTGCCGACAGGAGAGCACTGCCGTGGACTTCGTGCGCTTGTCCGATAGTCACCTTCGTGTTCCCGACTGATCCAGTTCGCGTCAGGTCGACTAGCACGCTTGGGCATGCTGAGCGTGCTGCCCTTCGCCGACTAGGCGTACGAGAGTCGGCTGGTTCACGGTCAACAGGGCGAACTTCAGTTCGCGGAGGAGACGTTCACCTCATCATCGAACCTATGCAACACCTATAAATAGGTGACATCCCAAGGGCCGGCTGAGCATGCGATGGGCGACTGGCATGCTCGTTTGATGTTCACGTCCGTGCTGGCTGCTTGGTTCATAGAGGTCGGCTGAGCGCACAGGGTCGTCTTCATCAGACGTCCTTGAGCCGACTTGAGCGCACTCGGCGAACTGGCCGGCAAGTCGTCTCAGGCGCACTCAGCGAACTCGTCAGCGAGCAGGCAAGGCATGCCAGTCGCCTAGAAGCAGGCGTGCTCGGCAAGCCCAGTCGCCTCGGTCAACCCCGCGCCTCGACAGAGCGGGGCGGCGTCAAGGTCGAGACAAGTCCGCTACGTGCGCCCCGCTGCCAAGTCGGCGCACAAGGGGGGTGGGGTGCGTCAGGGTTGCGGAGAAACCCCGGACCGTCTGTC
>WLOY01000028.1 GCA_009699015.1 Actinomycetota bacterium
TCAGATCAACGCCTACTACTCGCAGCTCGGCGAGGGCCTGCTGGAGTATGTCGGCCCGCTGGTCGAGACCCATGTCCAGGAGAAGTCGCTCTCCATCGCCCTGCGTGAGATCGATGCCGGACTCCTCATCTCCGAGGCGGTCGAGGAGCCGGTCTGACCACGACCGCTTCCGAGACCGGCACCCCGATCGCGGGGCGCCGGTCTCGCGTCGTTCTGGGGGTGGCCGGGGGCATCGCGGCCTACAAGGCGGTCGAGGTCCTGCGAGGCCTCACCGAGTCAGGGCACGACGTCACCGTCGTCCCGACCGCAGCCGCCCTGAGGTTCGTCGGCACCGCCACATGGGAGGCACTTTCCGGCAAGGCGGTGCACGACACCGTCTGGGATCAGGCACAGCTCGTCGCGCACGTGCGACTCGGACAGCAGGCCGATCTCGTCGTCGTGGTCCCCGCGACAGCCGACCTGCTGGCCCGTGCAACGCACGGGGTGGCAGGCGACCTTCTCACCAACGTCCTCCTCACCGCCCGGTGCCCGGTTCTCCTCGCGCCAGCGATGCACACTGAGATGTGGCTCCATCCGGCGACCCAACGCAATGTCTTGGACCTGCGCGGCAGGGGAGTCGTCGTGCTGGAGCCCGGCGCCGGCCGGCTCACCGGTGCCGACTCAGGGCCGGGCCGCCTACCGGAGCCGCGCCAGATCCTCGAGGCCATCGCAGACCTCCTGCGCCGAAGGCCGTCCAATGACCTTGCCGGACGATCTGTCGTCGTGAGTGCCGGCGGCACAAGGGAGCCCCTCGATCCGGTGCGGTTCATCGGCAACAACAGCAGTGGTCGTCAGGGTGTCGAACTGGCACGCACCGCGGTTTCGCGCGGCGCCTCGGTGACCCTTGTCGCGGCCAACCTCGATGTCGACCCCCCGGCGGGGGTCACGCTCGTCCGGGTGGGCACGGCCGCCGAGCTCCATGCCGCGATGGTGGAGCAGGCGAGCGCCGCCGACGTCGTCGTGATGGCCGCCGCGGTCGCGGATTTCCGCCCAGATGCGCAGGCCGGATCCAAGATCAAGAAGGAGTCGGCAGAGGCGACACTGCGCATCGAATTGGTCCAGACCGTCGATGTCCTCGCTGGTCTTGTTCGAGCGCGTACCGGCGTCAGGCCCGTCATCGTCGGCTTTGCAGCAGAGACGGCCGCGGATGCCAGCGAGCTGCTCGCGATCGGGCGAGGGAAACTCGCCCGCAAGGGCTGCGACCTGCTCGTCGTCAATGATGTCGGGCGGGCAGTGGTTTTCGGTGCGGCCGACAATGAAGTGCTCATCTTGGCCTCCGACGGTTCAGTGACGCAGTTGCCTCGTCGATCGAAGGCGGCCGTGGCGGATGGCTGCTGGGATGCGGTCGTCCGCCTGCTCGCCGATCGCTAGGCGCTCGAACCCTTGCCCTGACGCCAGACGCTAGACTCTCGACCGCCCCATCCGAGACCGCCATGGTCCCCCTCGTCATCGGGAGAAGAGTTCGTGCCGAAGCGCTTGTTCACGTCCGAGTCAGTCACCGAGGGTCATCCGGACAAGATGGCCGACCAGATCAGCGATGCCATCCTCGACGACCTCCTGCGCCAGGATCCGCGCAGTCGAGTCGCAGTCGAGACGATGCTCACTACCGGCCAGGTGCACGTCGCCGGCGAGGTGACGACCGACGGTTTCGCCGACGTGATGAAGCTCGTGCGCGACACCGTGCTCCACATCGGCTACGACTCGTCGGAGAAGGGCTTCGACGGCTCCTCGTGCGGAATCCAGGTCTCGATCGGCAAGCAGTCGCCGGACATCGCCCAAGGCGTCGATGACGCGATCGAGGAGCGCGAGGGCAAGAGCGGCGATCCGCTCGACCGCCAGGGCGCCGGTGATCAGGGCCTGATGTTCGGCTACGCGTGCACCGACACCGTCGAGCTCATGCCGCTGCCGATCTCGCTGGCGCACCGGCTCGCCGAGCAATTGACCCTCGTGCGCAAGAACGGCACGCTCGGCTACCTGCGCGCCGACGGCAAGACCCAGGTCACCATCGAGTACGACGAGAACGATCGCCCGCTCCGCATCGACACCATCGTGGTGTCCAGCCAGCACGCCGACCACATCGACCTCGACAAGGACCTCGGCCCCGATGTTCGCCGAATGGTCGTCGAGCCGATCCTCGAGACGATCGACCTCGACTCCAAGGACTTCCGCCTCCTCGTCAATCCCACTGGCAAGTTCGTCGTCGGCGGGCCGATGGGCGATGCCGGCCTTACCGGGCGCAAGATCATCGTCGACACCTACGGGGGCATGGCCCGCCACGGTGGCGGTGCCTTCTCCGGCAAGGATCCGTCGAAGGTGGACCGCTCGGCCGCCTACGCGATGCGTTGGGTCGCCAAGAACGTCGTTGCCGCTGGGCTGGCGACCAGGTGCGAGGTTCAGGTCGCCTACGCCATCGGCAAGGCGCACCCGGTCGGCGTGTTCGTCGAGACCTTCGGCACCGGCATCATCAGCGATGAGACGATCCAGGAGGCCGTGCTGCGCGTCTTCGACCTGCGTCCGGCCGCCATCATCCGCGACCTCGACCTGCTTCGCCCGATCTACCGCACGACGAGCGCCTACGGGCACTTCGGCCGTCCGCAGGGAACCAATGAGCTCCTCGATGCGGATGATCCTGCGATGCGCACGCAGGTCGGGCCGACATTCACCTGGGAGAGCATCGACCGGGCAGAGGCCCTGCGCGAAGTCTCCGGCGTCTAGTACCGCGGCCGGGGGGCAGTGATCGCCGACAAACTGGCACTGGAGACAGGCGCACCGGTCCGGCGCAGGCGCCCGCCGGTGAGTTCCACGGTGCCGTTGGCGAAGGCATTGCCCGTCGCACAGGTGCGCGTCGAATCGCCCCTGCCCCACCTCGACCGGGTATTCGACTACGGGGTTCCCGAGTCCCTGGATCTCGCGGCTCAGCCCGGAGTTCGCGTGCGCGTGCGCTTCGCCGGACGCCTCCTCAATGGCCTTATCGTGGCAAGGAGCCTGGAGAGCTCGGTCGAGTCGAGTCTGCGGCCCCTCGAGCGGGTGCTCTCGCCCGAGCCGGTCCTCACGGACGAGGTCTCTTTGCTCGTTTCCGCTGTGGCGGATCGGTACGCAGGATCCTTCTGGGACGTCATGAGGGCCGCGGTTCCGCCGCGTCACGCGCGTGCTGAGGCATCCGTCGCAACGGTCGACTCCGGTGCGATCCTCCCTCGCGAGGATGACGAGGAGGCATGGGCCCGCTACCAGCGCGGACGAGTCCTGTACGGACGCGCGCTTGCCGGCGGCATCACGGGCGTGCGTGGCGTGTGGTCTGCGGCGCCCGCCCATCCGTGGACAGCGGATGTCGCGGCCATCGTCCGAGCGGTGCTCTCCCGTCCCACCGGCGGCGTCCTCGTCATCGTCCCTGATGCGTGGGATGTCGCACGGGTGACAGCGGCCCTCGAGGATTGCGCCGGGACGATGGCCGTGCTCACGGCCGATCTCGGACCTGAGCGCCGTTACCGGGAGTTTCTTCGGGTGCTGCGCGGGGCAGTGCGCCTGGTCGTCGGGACGAGGGGCGCAGTCTTCGCGCCCGTTCGCGACCTAGCGCTCACCATCGTCTGGAACGACGGCGACGAGGCGTTATGGGAGCCGCATGCGCCCTACTGGAATGCGCGTGATGTTGCCGCGCTCCGCTCGCACCTGACCGGTTGCGGCCTCCTCGTCGGATCCCCAGCCCGGAGCGTCGAGGCGGAGAGCTGGTGCGCGAGCGGCTGGGCCCAGTCAATTTCCCCGAGCCGGCAGACGCTGCGCGTCGATGCCCCGGTCATTCGGGCGCTCGAGATCCAGGACGAGGCTCGCGACGAGGCGGCCGCCTCCGCAAGGATCCCGCACACCGCCTGGCTGGTGGCAAAGGAAGGCCTGCGCAGCGGGCCGGTGCTCATCCAAGTGGCCCGGCGCGGCTACCTTCCGTCACTCGCGTGCGTCGGCTGCCGCGAGCCGGCCCGCTGCGCATGCGGGGGGCCGCTGTCGCTCGCGGCCGGGCGGCGGGTGGCCGTGTGCGGCTGGTGCGGCGCGCTGTCGGGCTCGTGGTCTTGCCCGCGCTGCGGGGCCGACAGGTTTCGCGCGGTCGCGATCGGAATCGAGCGGACGGCCGAGGAGTTCGGCAGGGCCTTCAAGGGCGAGCGGATCGTGTGGTCCTCCGGCGAACAGGTGAAGCGCGAGGTGGGGGAGCAGCCGGCGATCGTCATCGCGACGGCCGGCGCCGAGCCGACGGCCGCCGGTGGCTATGCAGCGGTGGTCATCCTCGATGCGCGCGGGTCGATGATGCGTCAGTCCCTGCGGGCGATGGAGGAGTCTGCGCATCGGTGGTTCTCGGCCGCGCTGCTCGCGAGGCCGCGCGCGCATGTTGTCGTGACCGCCGACACCGGCGCGCCGGCTGTGCAGGCACTCGTTCGATGGGACGCCTCGTGGCTGGCCGCACGAGAGCTGGCCGAACGGGCCTCGGCGGGGATGCCTCCCGCGACCCGAGTCGCGGTGCTCCGCGGGGCTCCGGAGGACATCGACGATGTCGCGCGCGCCCTCGAGGTACCGCACCGGCTCCTCGGCCCGGTGGGTGGCAGGGCGATCGTGACGGTGCGGCGAGAGGACGGCCCGGCACTCGGCAGGGAGCTGCGCGCCATCAGCGTCGTCCGGTCGGCGAAGTCAGGGCCCGGCAAGCCCGTCACGGTAACGATGGATCCACGGGACATCGACACTTAACCCGCCACACCCCCCACCTGCCGTTTCGTCCGGATTCGGGGCCGGTTGAACGAATCTCGGTCGATATCCCTCGCATTCGTTCACCTTGCCCGGAATCCGGATGAAGCGGGGGAGTGAGGGGAGTGAGGGGAGTGAGGGGAGTGAGAGGCGGGAGGGTAGTGAGAGGCGGGAGAGGCGGGAGAGGCGGGGTTGGGGGCCTTGACCGGGATCCTCCGGGCTTTCCTGACGAATAGACTTCATCCGTGGCCATCCAACCGATCCGACTCATGGGCGATCCCGTCCTGCGCACCCCGGCCGCCACCGTCGAGACCTTCGACAAGGAACTGCGCAAGCTCGTGAAGGACCTGACCGAGACGATGCAGGACGCCCCGGGTGCCGGTCTTGCGGCTCCCCAGATCGGCGTATCCCTCCGGGTCTTCACCTACTGGGTCGATGATGAGATCGGGCACCTCGTCAACCCCGATCTCGACCTTTCCTCTGATATCCAGGACGGCGAGGAGGGTTGCCTGTCCCTTCCCGGGCTCGCCTTCGACACGAGGCGCGCCATGAGCGTGGTGGCCAAGGGCATGAACATGCACGGCGAGCCGGTCGTCATCGAGGGCAGTGACCTGCTGGCGCGATGCGTCCAGCATGAGACCGACCACCTCGACGGCATCTTGTTCATCGACCGGCTCGATCCCGAGGCCCGGCGCGAGGCGATGCGCCTCATCCGCGAGTCCGAGTGGTTCGGCGAGCCGACCCCGGCCTTCCAGGTCAGCCCGCACACCATCTCCTCTCGCTGGCTGTAGGGCCACGGGTGCGCTGTGTCTTCGCCGGAACGCCAGGAGTGGCCCTGCCATCCCTCGAGGCACTCTTGGATTCCCGGCATGAGGTGGTCGCCGTCGTCACGAGGCCGGACGCCGCACGCGGACGTGGCCGAAGCGTGGAGCGCAGCGCAGTAGCCGAGTTCGCTGCGGAGCGCGGCATCCCCGTCCTGACCCCGGCGAGCCCCGGCGAGCCAGGCTTCGCTGCGGATCTGCACGCCCTCGAACCGGACTGCTGCCCGGTCGTTGCCTACGGGGCGCTGCTGCCCGCCGGTGTGCTGTCGATACCGCGGCTCGGCTGGGTGAACCTGCACTTCTCGCTCCTGCCTGCGTGGCGGGGCGCCGCTCCGGTGCAGCGCGCCGTCCTCCACGGCGACGACATCACCGGGGCGACGACCTTCGTGATCGGCCCGGGTCTGGACGATGGCCCGGTGCTCGGCACCGTCACCGAGGTGATCCGCCCGACGGACACGTCTGGTGACCTCCTCGAGCGACTTGCGGCGTCGGGTGCCGGTCTCCTCGTCGCGACCCTCGATGCGCTCGAGGACCAGGCGATCGAGGCGAAGCCGCAACCGGCCGACGGCGTGAGCCTGGCCCCGAAGGTGGCGGTCGACGAAGCCCGAATCCGCTGGGAAGATCCGCTCGTCGGCGTCGATCGCCGCATCCGCGCCATGACCCCGGCGCCCGGTGCCTGGACCATGCTCGGCGGCGAGCGACTTGGGGTGGGGCCGGTGAGCGTCTGGGCCGATGGCGCGCCCGAGGGGGTGGCTCCGGGGCAGGTCGTCGCCACGAAGTCGCAGGTGTGGGTGGGCACCGGGACCAGAGCCGTCCTTCTCGGTCAGGTGCGCCCGGCCGGGAAGCGGCCGATGGACGCCCCTGACTGGGCACGCGGGCTCCGCGGCGAGATCGGCAGGCTGGGATGACCCGGGTCGATCCTTCCCGCGAAACCGCGTTCGCCCTCCTTCGCGCCGTGCGCGAGGACGAGGCATACGCGAACCTCGCGATGCCGCTCCTCCTTCGCGCCCGCAAGCTCACTGGCCGCGATGCTGGGTTCGCCACCGAGCTCGGATACGGGACCCTGCGATGGCAGGGCTGGTATGACGCCGTCCTCCAGTCGTGCATCACCCGGAACTGGGCGAGCGTCGAGGCAGGGCTCAAGGACGTGCTGCGGCTGGGCTGCCATCAGCTCCTCGCGATGCGGGTGCCCAGCCATGCGGCGGTCGACTCCTCGTGCGAGCTGGCCCGGCGCAACGGCAACCCCGGCTCCGCGACCGGACGCGCCGGGTTCGTGAACGCGGTCCTGCGCAAGGTGGCGGCGCGCACCCCCGAGGAATGGGTCGAGCAGCTCGGCGTCGCGGGCGATGACGTTGAAAGCCTTGCTACCCGACTGTCCCATCCGGCGTGGATCATCCGGGCCTTCCAGGACGCCCTCGGCGACCGGCGCGACGAGGTGGAGTTCCTCCTCGAGGCCGATAACGAGCCGGCGCGACCGACCCTCGTGGCCCGTCCGGGCCGGCTCAGCCCCGAGGAACTGCGAGCGCTGCCTCAGGTGCAGCCGACCCGGTGGTCGCCCATCGGCGCAGTGCTCGTCGACGGCACGCCCGAGTCCTTGAATGTCGTCCACTCCGGCCTCGTCGGGGTTCAGGACGAAGGCAGCCAGCTCATGGCATTGGCGCTTGCGGGCGCGACGGTTGACCACGAGGAGCACGCTTGGCTCGACATGTGCGCTGGTCCCGGGGGCAAGGCCGCGCTCCTTGCCGGCATCGCGGCGGAGCGCGGACTCGAACTCGTGGCGGTCGAGCAGCATCACCATCGGGCAGTGCTCGTTGACCAGGCGGTCGATGGCGCGGCGAACGTGGAGGTCATCGTCGGTGATGCAACGACGGCACCGTGGGGCAGGCGGCGGTTCGACCGCGTCCTCGTCGATGCTCCCTGCACGGGCCTCGGCGCGTTGAGGCGGCGGCCGGAGGCCCGTTGGCGCAAGTCGCCCATGGACCTCTCCTCGCTCGGCCCCCTCCAACGGGCGCTGCTCAATGCCGCTGCCGATGCCACCCGTCCCGGCGGAGTCATCGCCTATGTCACCTGCTCCCCACACCTCGCGGAGACGGAGTTCGTCGTGGGCGACGTCGTCGGCAAGCGCGATGACCTCGCGGTCGAGGATGCCCGGACGCTCCTCCCGGGCGTCGAGGACCTCGAGGACGGCCCCTTCGTGCGCCTGTGGCCGCATCGGCACGGGACCGACGGAATGTTCCTCGCGGTCCTGCGCAAGCGCTGAGCAGGCTCGCACTGCGAGGTCGACTACCCTCATGGCGTGGGCATCCTGATTTCCCCGAGCGTGCTGAACAGCGATCTAGCGCGCCTCGCCGACGAGGTGAGCCGGATCGCGGGCACAGCGGACCTCGTGCACCTCGATGTCATGGACAACCACTTCGTCCCCAATCTCACCTTCGGGCTGCCGGTCATCGAATCGCTCCTGCGCGACTGCCCGGTGCCGGCCGACTGCCACCTGATGATCGCCGACCCGGACCGCTGGGCGCCGTCCTACGCCGAGGCCGGTGCCGCCAGCGTCACCTTCCACGTCGAGGCCGCTCGCAACCCGACGGGGATCTGCCGGGACATCCGGGCCGCGGGCGCACGCGCTGGGGTGGCGGTCAAGCCCGGTACCGATGTCGAGGAGCTCGCGAGCCTGATGCCGGGCCTGGACATGATCCTCATCATGACCGTCGAGCCGGGGTTCGGCGGGCAGTCCTTCATGGCCGGCATGCTGCCGAAGATCAAGCGTGCGAGGCAGCTTGCGGAGTCTGCCGGTACCGATGTCTGGGTGCAGGTCGACGGCGGCATCGACGCCTCGAATATCGAGTTGTGTGCGAGCGCCGGGGCCAATGTCTTCGTCGCGGGCTCCGCAGTGTTCCGCGATCCAGATCCCGCGGCGATGGTCACCCGCTTGAGGCGCCTCGCTGAGGGTGCCGTGCCTCGATGACCGACTGGGACGCCGCGATGGCCCGCGCGCTCGAATTGGCCGTGGCCCCTGATGCGCCGCGAGGCCTGAACCCGCGCGTCGGCTGCGTCATCATCGGTGCCTCAGGCGACAAAGTGGGGGAGGGCTACCACCGCGGTGCGGGCACCCCGCATGCCGAAGTGCAGGCGCTGAACGAGGCGGGAGTCGCGGCCAGGGGTGCTACCGCGGTCGTCACCCTCGAGCCGTGCCGTCACGTCGGCCGAACGGGTCCGTGCGTGCAGGCGCTGATGTCCGCAGGCGTGAGCCGCGTCGTGTTCGCCCAGGCCGACCCGACGGCCCAGGCGGGCGGCGGCGCCGGTGAGCTCCGGGCCGGTGGCGTCGAGGTGATCGGCGGCGTGCTGGAGGAGCGGGCATTACTGGTCAATCGGGGCTGGACCCACGTGCAGCGAACCGGTCGGCCCCTTGTCACGCTGAAAATCGCTGCGACCCTCGACGGCCGTGTCGCCGACGCGTCAGGCGGTCCGACCCCGATCACCGGGCCGGAGTCGGCGATCTTCGTGCATGCGCTGCGAGGCGAAGTGGATGCGGTGCTCGTCGGCAGCGGCACGGCCGTCATCGACAACCCCCGGCTGACTGTCCGCGAGATCGATGGTCGGCTGGCCGCCCGACAGCCGCTGCGGGCGGTCATGGGCGTGCGCGACCTGCCGAGTTCGCTGCGGTTGTTCGACGATGACGCGCCCTCCGTCCACCTGCGAACGCGAGCGCCGAGCGAGGCGCTGGGCGAGCTTGCCGAGCGTGGCGTCCAGCACATGCTCCTCGAGGGCGGGCCAAGCCTCGCCGCGGTGTTTCTCGACGCCGGATTCGTCGATGAGGTCGTGTGGCTGCTCGCCCCCCGGCTGTTCGGCGCCGGGCCGGTCGCGATCGGCCCGATGAGCGGACCGATCATGGTCGATGTGCGGGAGTTCTGCCGGATCGGGGATGATGTGCTCGTCAGGGGCGCGCCCCGCGCCCCGGCTAGCTGACCGAAGGACTGCCTCATGTTCACCGGGATCGTCGAGGAGCGGGGCACCGTAGCGTCGGTGGAGCCGCTCACGAACGCCGAACGCATCGCCATCCGGGGGTCGGTAGTGCTCGCCGATGTGCGACCGGGGGATTCGATCGCAGTGAACGGGGTCTGCCTCACGGTGGTCGAGATCGGGCCGGACTCCTTCACCGCGGACGTCATGGAGGAGACCCTCAAGCGCAGTTCTCTGGGGAGTGCGGGCATCGGCTCGGAGGTCAACCTCGAGCGCGCGGCGCGCTTGGACTCCAGGCTCGGAGGCCATCTCGTGCAAGGCCATGTCGACGGGACCGGGCAGGTCCTCGTGATCGAGCCCGATCCCCACTGGACACTGATGCGGATCTCCCTTCCCGCCGGTCTCGCCCGATACGTGGTGGAGAAGGGATCCATCACCGTCGATGGGGTGTCGCTGACTGTCGTCTCGGTCGACGATGAGGGATTCAGCGTGTCGCTCATTCCCACGACTCTGGCGGAGACGACGCTGGGCTCGCGCCGTGTGGGCGACACGGTCAATCTCGAGGTGGACGCCATCGCGAAGTACGTTGAGCGCCTGATGCAGGGAAGGTCGTCGTGATACCAGCAGAAGAGATGTACCTGGAGGATCCCCGACCGGATCGCGCCGCCCCGCTCGTCGCCGTGCTCGAACGTGGCCTGCCGACCGTGGACGGGGCGGTCCGGATGGATCCCATCGAGTCCGCGATCGAGGCGATTCGTCGCGGGGAGGCGATCATCGTCGTCGATGACGAGGATCGCGAGAACGAGGGCGACCTCATCTTCGCCGCGTCGGCTGCGACGCCGGCGCTCACCGCCTTCATGATCCGATACACATCGGGCTACATCTGCGTCGGCATGGACGGTGAGATCCTCGATCACCTCGGCCTGCCGCCGATGACCGTGGTCAATGAGGACCGCAAGGGCACGGCCTACGCGGTGTCGGTCGATGCCCGCGACGTCATCAGCACCGGGATCTCGGCTGAGGACCGGGCCCATACGATCAATGTCCTCGCCGACTCCGCGACGGAGCCCGGTGATCTCACCAGGCCGGGGCACGTCATGCCGCTGCGTGCCGTGACCGGCGGCGTGCTCAGGCGTGCCGGTCATACCGAGGCCGCGGTCGACCTGACGAGGCTCGCGGGGCTCGCCCCCGCGGGGGCGCTGTGCGAGATGGTGAACGACGTCGGCACGATGATGAATGCTGCGGACTGCCGGGCCTTCGCCGACGAGCACGGGCTCCTCCTCGTGTCGATTGCCGACTTGATCCGCTATCGCCGGCGTCATGAGCACCACGTCCAGCGGGTTGCATCGGCGCGGCTTCCGACGGAGTTCGGCGACTTCACCGCGGTCGGCTTCCGCAGCGATATCGATGGCATCGAGCACATCGCACTCGTTCGCGGCGAAATCGGCGACGGTCACGACGTGCTCGTTCGCGTGCACTCGGAGTGCCTCACGGGCGACGTCCTGGGATCCCTGCGCTGCGACTGCGGCCCTCAGTTGCAGGCGGCACTGCGCCGCATCGCGGAGGAGGGCAGGGGAGTGGTGCTCTATGTGCGGGGGCATGAGGGCCGCGGCATCGGCCTGCTTCACAAGCTACGCGCGTACGAACTGCAGGACCGAGGGCGCGACACCGTCGACGCGAACCTCGAGCTTGGGCTCCCGGCGGATGCCCGCGACTACGGCACGGGAGCGCAGATCCTCGCGGATCTCGGCATCGTGAGCATGCGGCTGCTCACGAACAACCCGGCGAAGCGCGCGGGCCTCGAGGGCTACGGGCTTTCCATTGTCGAGCGAATCCCGATCGAGATGATCGCGAACGACCACAACGCCGGCTACCTGCGCACGAAGGTCGAGCGGATGGGCCACACGATGGAGAGCACGGAGCCGGCGCCGCCTGCCGAGACCGGGCCATGAGCGGGGCTGGGGCCCCTTCGGCCGGCGTGGCGGTTGCGGGTGCGCGCATCGCCATTATCGCGTCCACCTGGCATGAGGTCGTCATGGACGGGCTCATCGCCGGGGCTCAGCGCACCTGCGCCGAGTCACGCGCCGAGGCAACGGTGATCCGCGTATCGGGGTCCTTCGAGCTGCCGATCCTCGCGAAGGCGTGCGCCCTCTCGGGCCGGTTCGACGCCGTGGTCGCACTCGGCGTCATCATCCGGGGCGGCACGCCGCATTTCGAGTACGTGTGCGCGGCCGCGGCGTCCGGGCTGAGCGCGGTGGCCCTCGACACCATGATCCCCGTCGGGTTCGGCCTGCTCACCTGCGATACCGAGGAGCAGGCGCTCGATCGCGCTGGCCTCGGCGGATCGAGCGAGGACAAGGGCGCCGAGGCTGCCTGGGCGGCGCTTTCGAGCCTCGCAGCCCTGCGTGCGCTTCAAGGCATGTCCCCGGCCTAGGCTCAGCACGTGAAAACCTTCGATGAGCTGTATGCCGAACTCTTGCGCAAGACCGCGCACGGTGATGAGGATTCCGGGACCGTGCGGCTGCTGGCGCAGGGCGTGCACGCCGTCGGCAAGAAGGTGGTCGAGGAGGCGGCGGAGTCGTGGATGGCGGCCGAGCATGAGGGGCCGGAGCGCACCGCCGAGGAGATCTCGCAGTTGCTGTACCACGTTCAGGTGCTCATGCTCGCGTCGCACGTAAGCCTTGACGACGTCTACCGTCGGCTCTGACCGTCATGCTGAGAGTCGCTGTCCCGAACAAGGGCCAACTTGCCGAGCCCGCGCGCAGCATGCTGCTCGAGGCGGGGTACCTGCGCGATGCGGGCGTACGGGATCTAGTCGTCCACGACCCGATCAACGATGTCGAGTTCTTCTTCCTGCGTCCCAAGGACATTGCGATCTACGTCGGAGAGGGCACCCTTGACGCGGGCATCACGGGCCGCGACATGCTTTTGGACTCCGGTGCCCGGGCGAGCGAGCTGCTGCCCCTTGGCTTTGCGCCGTCGAGCTTTCGGCTGGCCGCGCCGAAGGGCATGGTGAGCTCTCCGCTCGAGTTGGCAGGCAAGCGAATCGCGACCTCCTATGCGGGGTTGCTCAATGCCTGGCTCTCCGAGCAAGGAATTGAGGCACGGGTGGTCCGGCTTGACGGTGCCGTCGAGAACGCGGTGGCACTCGGGGTGGCAGATGCGGTCGCTGACGTCGTCGCGACGGGCACGACACTCAAGCGCGCGGGCCTTGAACTCGTCGGAGAGGCGCTGCTTGTCTCGGAGGCCCTCGTCGTGCGGCGCGAGGGTGCGCCCGACGACGTGGCGGTCGACACCTTCGTTCGGCGGCTGCACAGCGTCATGGTGGCGCGGTCATACGTGCTTGTCGATTACGACATCCCGACCGGCCTCCTCGAGGAGGCCTGCCTCGTCACCCCGGGCCTTGAGTCCCCGACCGTGTCGTCGCTCCATGATCCAGCGTGGTCCGCGGTGCGCGCGATGGTGCCCGCGGCCGATGTCCATCGCATCATGGATGAGCTCTATGACATGGGCGCGCGGGGGATTCTCGTGACCGACATCCATGCGTGCCGGCTGTGACCGCTGAGGGGGCCGCGCGTGGGGCGTCGATCACCGTGCGGCGCCGGGTCGCCTGGAACGAGACCGATGCGGCGGGCCACAACCACTTCACCGCTGTGTTCCGCTGGATCGAGGAGGCTGAGCACGCGCTCTTCCGGTCGATCGGTGCCGACACGTCGATGATCGCCCGTATCCCAAGGGTTCATATCGAGGTCGACTACTTCGATCGCCTGTACTTCGATGAGCTGATCGAGGTCCGGGTCGGCGTTGTCAAGGTGGGCAATTCCTCGTGCGGCTTCGACTTCGAGGTGCGCAAGGCAGACGGCGGACGGGCGATCGGGGGCAGCTACGTGATCGTCCATGCCTCCGGGACTGCATCCGGTTCGGCCCCCTGGCCGGAGAGGGTTCGGAGCGCTCTCAGCCTGCCGGCGGATGCCAGCTCCGACGTTTTGCGCGTAGACGTTCACCCAGCTGTGATGGGGGACGTGAATCGCCGGGTACCCCCTGTGACATCCGATATTTGATAAATTGTCGGGATGCTCGGCAAAGCGCAACTGGAAAGCGCATCGGACGTGGCGGCGCAGTCGCTGTTTGATGCGATCGTCGATGGACGGATCCCCCCGGGTTCCCCGCTGCGGCTCAAGGAGCTCTCTGAGCAATTGGGCATGAGCATGATGCCTGTCCGCGAGGCGATTCGCCGGCTCGCTGCCCTGGACCTGGTGGAGATCGAGCCCCGCAAGGGCGCCCGGGTGCGTGACATGACCCTGGGAGATCTGCAGGACACCTACTTCAGCCGCATTCACCTGGAGGGAATCGCCGTCTGGGAGGCAGCCAAGCGCTTCACCGTCGATGACGAAGCGAGGGCTAGGGAGGCGCTGGCGGACCGGGCTCAAGCGCAGGCTGCCGGGGATCGGGTTGCCGAGCGGGATGCGCATGAACGCTTCCACTTCGCACTGTATGCGGCGTCGCGTCGAGTGTGGATAGTCCGGAGCATTCTCCCGGCCTGGCGCAATTCCGAGCGCTATCGAGTCGGAGCCCTTCGCAAGCATGAGATCCAGCCTGAGCGCGATAATGAGCATGAGCAACTCCTTGTCGCGCTGACCCGAGGTGATGGCGGTTCCGCTGTCGAGTGGTTGGTTGCCCACCTGCAAACCTCGGTGAGGCTCTCGGCTGAGTCCCTCGGCGAGCTTGGGGGAGGTGACGTCCTGACCGAAGCGCTCCCGAGTGCCTCCGACGTTCTTTCCGGGGTGAAAATGGCCGGCGTGACCGCCGAGATCCCGATATCGCGTTAATCTGACGCTCGTCAGGTAAACATCTCGTAACAACCGGGGATTTTTCTTGAACCGGATTGTGATCAAATGTCACAATCTGTCAACGCCGCAATCGCGGTCGTATTTTTCGCATGGCAGGACCTTTGGGTTCGCTCTCAATCAGGAGGTGGCATGAGGATTCGTCTCATGGCAGTGGCGGCAGCGGTAGGCGCTGGCTCGCTCGTATTGTCCGGGTGCGTTTCGTCGGGATCAAGCAGTTCCGAGGCGAGCTCGGCTCCCGCAGAGGCATCGGCTGCGGCTTCGACCGCTGCATCTGCTGCGGCACCCGCCGGGGATCCGCTCGTTCTCGGTATCGTCCAGGCCGGCTCCGGCTTCATGGGCCCGATCGATACGCCCGCGCGCAACGCCCTTCTCATGGAGGTCGATGCAGTCAACGCCGCTGGCGGCGTCAATGGCCAGCCGATCACGGTTGAGTTCATCGACACCGAGACCAAGTTCGAGAAGTACGCACCTGCAGCAGAGGAAGTGATCGGCAAGGGCGCCAATGTCCTCGTCGTCACCTGCGACTACGACGTGTCCTCTCCTGCAGCGCTGGTCGCCGAGGGCAAGAACATCCTGAACGTCGCACCCTGCATCGGTGACCCGATCTACGGACCTGCGGGCGGCCTCAAGCTCGGCTTCTCCATGGGTGATGGCGTTCCCGGCGAGGCATCGGTCATGGCCGAGTTCGCGAACAGCAAGGGCTGGAAGAACGCAGTCCTGCTCAAGGACACGTCGATCAAGTACACGCAGAACCAGTGCGCTGTGTTCGAGAAGCGCTTCACTGAGCTCGGCGGCACCGTCGTGAAGACCTACGACTACGTGCAGGGCGACTCCGTCAAGGAGACCGTCTCGAAGATCTCAGCCGCAGGCGCTCCTGACGTCATCATCAACTGCGGTTACAACCCGGGTGGCGGCACGGTCGCCAAGGAGATCCGCGATGGCGGCCTTGCGACCCCGATCGTCTCCGGCTTCGGCATGGACGGCGACTTCTGGGTCGGCGCCATCCCGAATCTGTCCGACTACTACGTCGTGACCTACAACTCGAAGAATGGCGATGATGCCAATGCAGCCGTCAACGAGTACGCGGCGGCCTACGAGGCGAAGTACGGTGCCAAGCCGGATGTCGGTGGATTCGTCACCGGTCCGACGACCCTCCAGGTCATCCTCGAGGCCTACAAGCAGGCCGGAAGCTGGGACGGCGACAAGCTGACCGCTGCGCTGGAGACGTTCAAGGACGTGCCGACCCTGGCCGGCCCGACCTCGTTCTCACCTGACCTGCACATCAACGTGGGCCGCCCGATGGCGATCCTCGAGGTCAAGGACGGCCAGCTGAAGTTCATCGAGGCTGTCGCCCCGGAGAAGGTCGTCTTCCCGTAATGATCGACACGCAGTCACCCCGGTCACGCTCCTTGAGCGTGACCGGGGTGACCCGTTCGTTCGCCGGCGTTCATGCCCTGACCGATGTCAGCCTCGCGGTTGGCCCGGGCGAGGTGCTGGGCCTCATCGGCCCGAATGGCGCCGGAAAATCAACGCTGGTGAACATCATCAGCGGCTATGACCTGCCGGATGCTGGGACTGTCCACCTCGATGGCCAGGACATCACCCGGGCCAAGCCGCACATGCGTGCCCGGCATGGCCTCGCTCGGACGTTCCAGCACGGGCATCTGTTCAGCGGACTCACCGTCCGCGAGAACATCGTCGTGACGGCCATCGGAACCGGTCAGCATCGCAGGGCCGCGGGAGAAACCGCGGACGCGCTCCTCGATTCGTTCGGACTGCAGGCACTCGCGACGCATGCTGCCAGCTCGCTGCCGCATGGAGTGGAGCGGCGCGTGGGGGTGGCCCGGGCCTTGGCCGGATCCCCGTCGTACGTCCTGCTCGATGAGCCGGCAGCAGGACTCAACGAAGGCGAGATAGGCGACTTCGCGGACAACATCCGAGCGCTGCGGGATAGGGGTCTGGGCGTCCTGCTCATCGACCACAATGTTCGTCTCATCCTCGATGTCTGCGATCGCATCCATGTTCTGGTCGAGGGCAAGACCCTCCTCGAGGGCACCCCGGATGAAGTGCGCGGGAGCGAAGAACTCGTCGAGGCCTACCTCGGAAGGAGTGGCAGTGTCCATCGGTGACAAGGCCGGTTCGGGGGATGGCGAATACGAGCGAGGCCTTTGCGTTCAGCAGCTTGCGGTGGCGTACAGCGGGGTACCTGCGGTACGAGGCATCAGCCTCGACGTCAAGGCAGGGGAGGCCGTTGGGCTCATCGGGCCGAATGGCGCGGGCAAGTCATCCACGTTGCTGGGAATCATGGGCGCGATCGCGCGCACCGGCCGCGTGCTCGTCCATGGTCAGGACGTCGCGGGCCTTCCTCCTGAGAAGGTGGTGCGCAGGGGAGTCGCACTCGTGCCCGAGGGTCGGCACGTATTCGCCGAGCTGAGCGTCGCCGACAACCTGCGGCTCGGGGCCGTGGCCCGTCGAGACCGCGCCGGCTACTCCGAGGCGATGGAGCACGTGCTCACGCTGTTTCCCATACTTCGAGACTTCGGCCATCGCCAGGCTGGACTCCTCTCAGGGGGTCAGCAGCAGCAGTTGGCGATCGGGCGCGCCCTCATGAGCGACCCGGACATCCTCTTGCTCGACGAGCCGAGTCTGGGCCTGTCCCCGACCGCGGTCGACACCGTGTTCGAAGCGCTCGATGTCATTCGTGCCGCGGGCAAGGCGGTCCTCGTCGTCGAGCAGCGCGCTGAGTTCACGATCGCCTTCTGCGACCGCACGTTCGTCCTGCACGACGGGGAGATCACGTTGACGCTCAAGCCAGAGGACGCCGAGAAGGTCGACGTCTTGACGAAGGCGTACTTCGGATGATCGGGCAGTTGGTTCAGTCCCTGGTCGACGCGCTTTCGGCAGGCGCAACACTAGGTCTCGCAGCATTGGCGATCGGGCTCGTCTTCGGCGTCATCAGGCTCGCGAACTTCGCACAGGCGGAGATCATCACCGCATCGGCCTACTGCCTCATCTTCGCGTGGGGCCTCGGCTGGTACATCGCCATCCCGCTGTCGATCCTCGTGGCCATCGCAATGTCCTTGCTCATGGAGTTTGCGGTCTTCTCCCGGATGCGATCCGCGAATCCGGCGACCTTGCTCATCGCATCATTCGGGCTCAGCTTCCTGCTGCAGCGCGTCTACGAGCTCATGTTCTCCAACAATGTGCGAACGGCTCCGGTGGCCAGCGGGCTTGCCCAGACGGTCGAGTTCGCGGGGATCCGAATTCAACTCCTGTCGGTGGCAACGATCGTCATCGCAGGCGTCCTTCTCCTCGGGCTCAATTGGTTCCTCACCCGGACCAGCCAGGGGCTGCAGCTCAAGGCTGCGGCTGCGGACTTCAGGACCGCCAGATTGGTCGGCATCCCAGCCGGGCGCGTGATCGCCCTGTCCTTCGCCCTCAGTGGCATTCTTGCGGCGGCCGTTGCCTTCGTCCTCACCGTCCAGAGCGGCGCTGTCGGTCCGACCTTCGGAGTCCAGATCACGATTCTCGCACTGGTAGGCGCCGTCATCGGGGGCATCGACAAGATCTCCGGATCACTCGCGGGCGGTTTCCTCGTCGGCTTCGTGACCTCGCTGCTCGCAACCTGGCTTCCACAGGAGATGAGCAACTTCAAGGACGCGTACGTATTCGTGCTCGTCATCGGGGTTCTCCTGTTCAAGCCGTCCGGCTTGCTCATCAAGGGACGTGGGGTGGCACGTACGTGACTGAACGCATCGAAGTTGCTGAGCCGACGGCCACGAGCGCACCTCGCGGTCTGTGGTACCGGCTCGGGCCCATCTGGTCGCTGGTGAGCCTGCTCGTCATCGTGTACTTCGTCACGCTGATCAACAGCTTCCTTGGCGAGAGTGTTCAGGTGCAGTTGCAGTACGCGCTCGTGAACCTCATCATCGTCGTGGCACTTCAGATTTTCATCGGCACATCAGGGGTGCTCAGCTTCGGCCATGTGGCGTTCGTCGCCGTTGGTGCGTGGACCGTGGGGCTGCTCACGATCGATCCCGAGCTCAAGCGCAACCTGCTCCCGGATCTCTTCCCCTTCCTCTTCGACCTCAACGCACCCTGGCTCATCGCGGTGCTCATCGGCGGGGTGGTCGGCGGGCTACTCGCTCTCGTCGTTTCACCCGTGCTCATGCGACTGAACGGATTGCAAGCGGGCATCGCGACGTTCGCCCTCCTCGGGGTCGTCAATCAGGTGCTCACCTACTGGTCAAGCGTCGGCCCGCGCAGTGGTCAGTCGATGGTGGGCATCCCAGATGTCCTGAATCTGCAGACGACGATGCTGTTCGCGATGGCGGCGATCGTTGCCGCCTGGCTGTTCCAGCGAACGAGGCCCTCCAGGCTTCTCCGGGCGGCTCGTGAGGATGGCATCGCTGCAGCGTCCTCGGGCATCAACGTCGTGAGCCAGCGGATCATCGTGTTCGCGGTTTCCGGCATCGTTGCCGGGGTCGCTGGCGGACTGTTCGCCCTGACGAATCGAGTGGTGCAGTCGAGTCAGCTGAACATCGAGCTGACCTTCGTGACCCTGGCCATGCTCGTGCTCGGTGGCATGCTCTCGTTGAGCGGTGCGGTCATTGGCACGCTGGTGTTCAGCCTGGTCGATGTCCTGCTCGTACGCCTGCAGAATGGCCTTGAGATCGGGGCGTATGTCGTGACGGTGCCGCAGGGGGCCAGGGCGATTATCCTCGGGCTGATTCTCGTGGGGATGCTGCTCTTTCGACCTTCAGGAATCACCGGTGGCAGGGAATTCGTCTGGCCCTTCCGCAAGGACCGTCCGCTCCCCGGGATGCCTCCGACGAACGAGTCGTGATCCGGCGATCACGCCTGAGCGTTCGCAGATCGCGCAGGATCGGCTGCCGGATCATCTGCGGGCCCGACGTGGTCGGCCAGCCATTCGGCGAGCGGCTGCAGGGTCTGCCAGTCGGCCCGCACGGTCTTCAGTGCCTTGCGGGTTCCCATCCAAGGAGCCGCGGCATAGGTACTCGATGCGACGAGCATCCGGTTCCGCAAGAGCACGATGCGTGGGTTGTCTGCGTCGTACCCTCGCGGCTTGGTGGCGAGCGGACGCCCGTCGATCTCGAACCGCGCCGGAAGGCCCTCGAGGATCTGCTCGAGCACAGCGCCGTTCGGGCCATCGACTGCATCCCGGTATCTGCGGAGTTGCTCCCCCTGGGGCGAGTACCAGCCGGCGCCGGCGATGAGTCCGTTCGCGGAGACCTGCACGTAGTAGGCGACGGCGTCCTCGATCTGGACGACGGCTCCCTGATGATCCTTGAGCGGGGTCTTGTCCTTGCTGAACCGGGCATCGCGATATGGGCGGTACAGGTGAGGGTCGCCGAACTCCTCCGTTAGCTCGCTGAGCAGGTCCAGCATGGGCGTGCGAACCAGTCGCTCGTAGTCGGCCTTGTGAAGGGTCCACCAGGCCTTCGTGTTGTTTGCTCCCAGCTGCTCGTAGAACTCGAAGGTCTCGGCGGGGAACCCGGTGAATGCGGCGATGGCCTTGGTCATGCCACAGTCTCCCATGCTGGGACTGCCCGGTCCTGTGGCTCAGGAGAGGGTGCTCAGCCTGCGCTCATGCTCGAGGCGCTGAGTGCCGATTGGAGCTGCTGGCCGGTCTCGTCCGCGAGCGCGGCCCGCCTGAGGTTGCGAAGGCGTTCGGCGGCGCGCGGATCACCGGCGAGCACTGGCACGGCCCCCATGAGGGCGTTGAAGTTCCTCAAGCCGTTCGCGTGCGTCGAGCCGTACCCTTTCACCACCTGCTGGCACAGGACGATCTCGGTGGCCAGGGCGTAGTCCGCAGGGGCGTGCGACCGTGCGAGTTCGAGCCAGGCGTCGATGCGCTCCTGCTCCTGGCCGAAGCGAAGCGAGCGACGTCGGATCGGCCGCAGGCGGGCCAGGATGTAGAGGGTCGTGAACCCCCACACCGACGTGGTCTGGATCCTCAGTCCCTTATGGGTGACCCTGTGGATGATCGCGTTCATGGCCTTGGAGCGCAGGAGCCAGCGACCAAGGCCGGTGGGCAGGGTGTCGCTGATCTCCTCGACCTGCGGGTGGAGGAACTCCCGCACCTGCATCACCTGCGTGTCCGCGATGCGCGCTTCCTTGCCGACGCGGTCGAAGCGACGCTGTCGGGTCTTGTGGAAGGCCACCCGGATGGTGTCCTCGTAGGTCATCCACAGGGCGGTGTACCGCGCTGCCTCAGTGGTGAGGACGTTGCTCCCGTCGCCGTGCGATTCGAGGGTGGTGATCGTGGCGATGCGGTCGAGGTACTCATCGGCGTAGGCGATGTCCTGGTACTCCGCGGTGCGCTTGGTGCCGTTGACGAGCATGAAGCGCGACTCGGCGGGAAAGTCAGCGCCGATGCGGACGGCCTGGGCCTGGAGGCGCGCTCCGACGAGCGAGCCGGGGTTGTCGATGGCTCGCTGCACCTCGGCAGGATCGGGACCTTCGTCTGGCAGGTCGGCCGGACGTGCTCCGATCGTGATGTCGATTGACTTTCCGGCGGGCTTCGATGCGACCGCGAAGCCCTCGGAGAATGCGAGGAGGCTCGGCTCGACGCCCTTGCCGCTGGCGCGGATGGCGTCCTCGAACTGGGCCCGGGTGAAGGGGAGGACCCCGGCACCCGCGACCGCCCCGAAGAGGACCGCGCTGATGACGCTGCCAGTGTCCTGGGCGATCCTTGCGAAGTCACCACGGATGAATCGCTGTGACGAGGCAAGCGCCGCTTCGACGAGCCTGCTGGAATCCACCCGGCCATCACCCATCGCGGTGCGCTCGGGCATGGCGTAGGTGCGACTGGTCGAGGCGATGAGGGTCGTGCGGTCCGGCGTTGAGAAGCCGCGTTGAATGGAGCGGCCGGCTTCCATGAGCTCTGACGCCACGACGATATCGACCTCGCCGGGGGTGGGCATCGTGCTGAGCACCGGCTCGGGCTGGTGCTCCACACCGGGCTGCCTGGGGAAGATCTCGACGTAGTAGACGGTGGCCCCGGTTCTCTGCGCCACCCCGGGCACGGACGTGCTCTGCGCGAAGTGCCCGTTGTCTTCCGCGAGCGCGACGATCCAGTCGGACAGGACGCCCCCGCCCTCACCTCCCATGGCCAGGATTGCCATGGTGATCGGTCGCAGGCGCCCCGCGATGCCCTGGGGGCTTGTGGTCGTTGCAGTCATGTAGGGCTGTCCTCAGGTGAGATGGTCGCGGATCACGGGGCGACGTCGATGCCGGCGAGCCGGCGTTCGATGCCCCGCTGAAGGAACCCGATGTAGCGATGTCGTAGCGCAGTCTTCATCCGGTCCCAGCGACTGGGGTTCGTGATGATCTCGGTTCGATAGAAGGACGGGCACAGCGCCGCGGCGTGGGCGTTCTCGCCGCAGAGCCCGCAGCCGACACAGCTGTCGAGCACCGTGGCGATGGGGTCCTGGCGCATCGGGTCGGGATTCGGCCCGATGGTGAGCGAGGGGCAGCCGGAGATGCGGATGCACGAGTGGTCACCGGTGCAGGTCTCCGGGTCGACACCGAAGCGCTCGCGAACGACCCGCTTGCCCTCCTTGATCCGCTTGGCGATGAGCGGCTTCTCGCGCCTGGTTCGATTGAGGGTGCACTCGCTCTGGGCGATGATGACCTTCGGGCCCGGCTCGGTCGAGGTGAGGGCCTCCTTGAAGAGGTCGCGCATCTCGTCGACCTTGTAGGTGTTCGTCATGGTCCGGGACCATCGGACCCCGACCCCCCGCACCGCCTTCTCGATCGAATGCTTCGTAGATCGCAGGGGATTGTCCGCCTTGGAAGAGAGCACGTCCTGGCCGCCGGTGGCCGCGCTGTAGGCATTGTCGACGATGACGAGCAGCTGGTCGTTCTCGTTGAAGACGGCATTGCCGACGCCGCTCGTGAGCCCGTTGTGCCAGAAGCCTCCATCGCCCATGATCGCGATGGGCCGGCTGCTCGTGTCCTTGCCGTTGAGGGCAGCGGCTCCAGCTGAGCCGAGGCCGTAGCCCATGGTCGTCGCGCCGATATTGAACGGCGCATTGATCGAGAACAGGTGGCACCCGATATCGGCGCTCACGTGATGCTCGCCGACCTCCCGCTGCGCGAGGGTGAGGGCGGCGAAGATCGGTCGCTCGGGGCAGCCTGTGCAGAAGCCGGGCGGGCGGCCCTGGACCAGGTCGGGTGCGATTCGCTCCGCGTACGGGCTGCGCGGGTCGGTTGCGGGAAGCGTCGACGTCGGGAGCCGATCCTGGTCGAGGAGCTCGGGGGCGTACTTCTGGACGAAGGCGAGCACCCCCTTCGTGACGGCTGCCGGGGTGTACTCGCCGGCGACGGGCAGGAGGTCCTTGCCGTGCAGCTTCGCGGTGGCGTCGGCGCGGCGCAGGATGGCCTGGATGTTCTGCTCGATGAAGTCCGGCTGGCCCTCCTCCACGAGTAGGACCGCCCGCTTGCCCTCGCAGAAGCCGATGACCTCGTCGTCGATGACCGGGTAGGTGACGTTCATGACGTAAAGCGGGATGGAGCTGTTGCCGAATGGATCCGATAGCCCGAGCAGTTCGAGGGCGCGGTTGACGTTGTTGAACAGCCCGCCCTGCAGGATGATCCCGAAGTCCCGCTCCCCCGGGGCGACCAGCTCATTGAGTTGGTTGTCCTTGATGAACTGAACCGCAGCCGGCCAGCGCTTGTTCACCTTCTCCTGCTCGTGCAGGAAGCTGGCGGGCGGGAGCACGACGCGGCTGAGATCGCGCTTGGGATTCTCGAGAGCGTCGGCGATGGTGAATGACGGCTTCCTGTTGTCCTTCGCGACGAAGGAGCCGTGCAGGTGGCACGAGCGCAGGCGCAGCTCGAGGATCACCGGGGTGTTGCTTGCCTCCGACAGCTCGAACCCCTTCTCGACCATGTCGACGATGGCCGTGAGATTGGGTCGGGGATCGAGCAGCCACATCTGCGACTTCATGGCGAAGGCGTGGGTGCGCTCCTGCATGATGCTCGCGCCCTCGCCGTAGTCCTCGCCGATGATGACGAGCGCGCCACCGAGCACGCCCCCGGAGGAGAGGTTGGCGAGGGCATCGGACGCGACGTTGAACCCAACCGTCGACTTGAACGTGATCGCGCCTCTCAGCGGATAGTGGACGGACGCGGCGAGTGAGGCGGCGGCGGTGGCCTCCGACGCGCTGTTCTCGAAGTAGATGCCGAGTTCGTCGAGGATGTCCTGGGCATCGCCGAGGACATCCATGAGGTGCGAGATCGGGGCACCCTGGTAACCGCCGACATAGGCGACGCCGGACTGGAGGAGGCCCTTCGTGACCGCGAGGATCCCCTCCCCTCGGAACTCCTCGCCCTCGCCGAGGCGGAGTTCTTGGACCTCGGTGGCGAATGAACGCTCAGCCATGATGCCTGCTTCTCTCGGTTGGTGCATCGATGTACGTGCGATGGTTGCCTGTAAGCATCATGCCTGCTGCCGGGCCAGACAAGGCATGTTCCGTGTGGGTTCCGTCACCGTTGATCAAGCCCGTCGAGGATGGCCTGCGTCACAGCGGCGGTGTCCGCGGTCCCCTCGAGGTCGGCTGTGCGCGTAGCGGGGACGAGCAGCGAGCCTTCCATCGACCTCATGATGGCGGCGGCCGGCTCCGGATGGCCGAGGTGCTCGAGCATCATCGCCCCGGACCAGATCGCGGCCACGGGATTTGCGATCCCGCGCCCGGCGATGTCGGGCGCTGATCCGTGCACGGGTTCGAACATCGACGGGAACAGTCGCTCCGGGTTCAGGTTCGCCGAGGCGGCGACGCCGAGACTGCCGACGGTTGCCGCCGCGAGGTCGGACAGGATGTCGCCGAAGAGGTTCGAGGCCACGACGACATCGAATTCGTGCGGGCGCTGCACCATCTCTGCCGCGAGGGCGTCGATGAGGACCTTGCGCAGGGTCGTGCCCGGGTACGCCGATGCCACCTCGGCTACGACCTCATCCCAGAAGGGCATGGTGTGGATGATTCCGTTGGACTTGGTTGCCGACGTGACGTGGTCGCGGCGACCGGCCGCCTGATTGAAGGCGTACCGGGCCACCCGTTCGATGCCGACCCGGGTGAAGATGTTCTCCTGCAAGGCGAACTCGCGGTGAGTGCCTCGGCCGTAGCGCCCCCCGATCTCCGAGTACTCGCCCTCGGTGTTCTCGCGAACGATGACCATGTCGACCACGGCGCCCTCAGGGAGCCGGACCCGCGGCTCGACTCCCTCGAACTGGCGAACTGGCCGCAGGTTCACGTACTGGTCGAAGGCGCGCCTGATGGGGATGAGCAGGCCCCAGAGGGACTCGTGGTCGGGGACGTCGTTTCGGCCGACCGCACCGAGGAAGACCGCGTCATGCTGGCGCAGGCGATCGATGCCGTCGGCGGGCATCATCGTGCCCGTCCTCACGAGGTGGTCGCAGCCCCAGTCGAGCCAGGTCCAGTCGATGCGGATCCCCGCCATGGCCGCTGCACGTTCGAGGACCTGCGTTGCGGCGGGGAGAACCTCGTTTCCGATGCCGTCGCCGGGGATCGCTGCGATCGTCAGGGTGTTGTCAGCCACTGTTGAGCGCTCCTTCGCCGATGTCCTGATGGCCGCCGTTCGCGTCCATCGCCTCCTCGGCATGGAGATCGAGCGCATTGATCATCGGGAAGTCGTTGAACGAGAACAGGCAGGCCTCGCCTGCCGGATCGTCGTTGGCATGCTCGTGCCAGGCCCACGAGGGCACGCAGAAGATGTCGTGCTCCTTCCAGTCGAATCGCCGGCCGCCGATGATCGAGTGGCCGCGGCCCTTGGTGACGTGGTAGATCACCGACCCGGTGTGCCGATGCGCGAGGGTTGACTGCGATGGCTGGAGCAACTGCATGTGGGCGCCCATGGTCGGCATGACCGAACCGCCCGTGTGCGGGTTCACGTACTCCATGATGACGCCGTCGTAGGGGGTGCCGTCGCTCACCCGCGCAAGGTTGACGAGGGCCTCGTAGGTGCGCTCCCAGGGATAGGCGAGGAGTGGGGAGTAGCGCTTGGCCCATGATCGGCCATCAGGCTTCAGGATGCCGCTGCCATGCTCGAGCAGGGAGGTGTTGACGACCTTGCCCGGAATCTGGTGGAGGTCCGGGTGGACCTCGTAGAAGTTCGAGTCAAGGGCGTTGACGAGCGGGATGTCCAGGCCGTCCTGCCAGATGACCTGCGTGGTGTCCGACTCGTTGCCGTGCTCATGCCAGGTGCCCTTCGGCGTGATCGCGAAGTCATTGGGGCCCACCTTGAGGCGGTCGCCGTTCACGATGGTCCACGCGCCCTCGCCCTCGATGACGAAGCGCAGGGCCGCGGCGGCATGGCGGTGTGCGGTCATCGACTCGCCCGGGTTCATGATCTGCAGGCCGGTGTAGAGCAGTCCGACGGCGGCGGAGACATCGCGTCGCTCGTCGTTGACGAGGTAGACGACCCGACGTCCCGCGTCGTCTCCGGTGACGAGGGTCGCCGACTCGATGACGAGGGGACGGAGGTCCTCATAGCGCCAGTGCATCGGGATGGAGCGGGGCTGCGGGAACCAGGGCTCGATCTCATTCGCGACGGTCCACAGCGCGCCGGAGCCGTGCTTCGCGAGTCGCGCGTAGTACTCCTCGAGTTCCGGGGTCGCCTGCACCCTGGCCCGACCAATGACGTCCTCGATCATGTGGTGTCCTCCATCATCGCCCTCGACTGGAACTGACCACGGCCCCTTGAGGATTGCGGCATCGACGCTACCGTGATCTTTGATCAAATGCTACTGTTCTCGCAGACTGAGGTCGACCGCGATCCCGAGGAATTGAGGTGAGGTGACGTGACCGATTACGCGAGGTTCACCGCTGCAGCAGTGCAGGCTGCCCCCGTCTACCTCGATACCGCGGCGACCATCGAGAAGGCCTGCGCGCTCATAGCCGAGGCTGCCGCGAACGGCGCGCGGCTCATCGTCTTTCCCGAGGTGTTCGTCCCCGGCTATCCCTACTGGAACTGGACGATGACCCCGGGCAAGGGCAGCCCGTGGTTCGAGCGGCTGTTCCGGGCCGCCATCGACATCCCTGGCCCTGAGGTCGATGCGCTGCGCGCTGCCGCGCAGGCTGCGGGCGCGCAGGTCGTCATCGGCGTGAACGAGCGCGACCCGTTCTCGATGGGAACCCTCTACAACTCGCTCGTCTTCATCGGTGGTGGCGGCGAACTCCTGGGGGTGCATCGCAAGCTCGTGCCCACTTGGGCGGAGAAGCTCACCTGGGCCGGTGGCGACGGAAGCTCGCTGCGGGTGTACGACACCCCGACAGGTCGGATCGGCGGCCTGGCCTGCGGGGAGAACACGAACACCCTCGCGCGCTTCGCGCTCCTTGCTCAGGGCGAGAACGTCCACTGTGCGACCTACATCTCCCTGCCGACCGCGCCGCCCGACTACGACATGGTCGAGGCGATCAAGGTGCGCGGTGCAGCGCATTCCTTCGAGGGCAAGGTCTTCACGGTCGTCGCCTGCTCGTCGATCACCCCGGACATGGTTGATCTCATCGCGCACGATGACGAGTCCAGGGCCATGCTGGAGCGCCGGAACTCGGCATTCAGCGGGGTCTTCGGCCCGGATGGCAGGCTCGTGAGCGAGCCTCTCATCGACGTCGAAGGGATCGTCTACGCCGACATAGACCTCAACAAGTGCATCCAGCCCAAGCAGATGCACGACATCATCGGCCACTACAACCGGTTCGATGTCTTCCAGCTGCACGTGAATCGCACCCCCCAGTCGCGGGTGGTCTTCACGGAGAGCAGCGAGCGACCTCCGAGTACCCCGCAGGCTGCGCCCCCGCCACCTGAGCCCTAGTCGTCCGCGCCACCCGTCCCTATTTCTCGTTCGTCCCAAACCCGACCCGACCCCCCGAGGAGCGACATGCGTTTCGTCACCTTCAGCACGACCGCCGATGGCCCGTCCGTCCTCGGGCTCGTCACTGGCGAGGAGGTCATCGACCTGCGCAGCGGGCTCGAGGGGGTAGTCGATGTCCCGGTCCGCCTCATTGACTATGTGTCCGCCGGGCCTGAATTGCATGCGCGGGTGATCGCCGCTGTGGCCGGAATAGGGGAGTGGGCTGAGGGCGTCACCTACCCGCTGGCCGGGGTCACCCTGCGCGCACCGCTTCGCCCGGGCAAGGTGGTCGGCGTCGGCCTGAACTACGTCGAGCACGTCGAGGAGTCGAGCCGGACCCTCGACACGGCCAAGGAGCTCCCGACCCGTCCGGTGCTCTTCAGCAAGCCTGGCACCGCGGTCGTCGGGCCGGGGGAGCCGATCCAGCACAACGCGGCGATGACGCAGCAGCTGGACTGGGAGTGCGAGCTGGCCGTCGTCATCGGGCGGGCGGCACGCAATGTGCCTGAGGCGGAGGCCCTCGACTACGTGTTCGGCTACAGCATCGTGAATGACATCAGTGCCCGCGATCAGCGGCGCTCGGGGCAGTGGTTCTTCTCCAAGGGCCAGGACAGCTACGCGCCTTTCGGCCCGATGATCGTCACGACCGATGAGATCACCGACCCGCATACGCTGCGGCTCACCCTGACGGTCAACGGCGACCAGCGGCAGGACGGCAACTCGCGAAACATGCTCTTCAAGATCCCGACCCTCATCGCAGACATCACGTCCGGCGTCACGCTCGAGCCCGGTGATGTCATCGCGACGGGATCGCCGCAGGGGGTCGGAGCGGCTATGGACCCGCCCACCTTCCTGCAGCCGGGCGATGTCGTCGCCTGCACGATCGAGAGGATCGGCACGCTGTCGAACCCCGTCATCGCGGTGCAGTAACGCCAGCGCCGAGTCCCGCCCCGCCCCGCCCCGCCGCGCCCCGCCCCGCCCCGTCATTTGAACCAGAATCCGGCTCGCCTGGCCAAAATTTTGGTGATTTGGCCGACATCGTGGCCATTTCGTCCACGACCGCACCCTGACGGAACAACGCAGGCTGATTGACTCTCAGGCTCCTCCACGCATTTGCAGTGATCCGAGCGAGGATCCGGCTCGATCCAGGAGTCCTCGTCGAGGATCCCGGCCGACGCGCATGAGCGAGTGGCTACGAGCCGCGGGCTATCCAGGAGTCGATGTGGTCCGCGGCCTCGGCGAGTGTTGTCGAATCACCGTGACCGGTGTGGACGACGGTTTCGCGCGGCAGGACGAGAAGTCGATCCCTGATCGAATCCGTGAGGGTTGCAAAGTCGCTGA
>WLOY01000280.1 GCA_009699015.1 Actinomycetota bacterium
CCGGCCTCGGCGATGAGCTCTGTCGCGAAGGCGAACCGCTCGTCGAGCTCAGCCTGCGTGAACGACCGGGCGGGCAGAGTTGTCATGCAGCAAACCTAGCCTGCCCTTCGATCATGCGAGTGGGCTCCGAAGCGAAGGCCCTGCTCAAGCAGACCCCGGCCTGCGAGAGCCCCTTGCCCGCACTGCAGGGCGAGACGGTCACGATTCGCCCGGTCAGCGAGTGGAATTCGCTCGTAGGGCGTCGCTCGCGGTTCGGATGTAGTGAGAGGTTCTGCTGTCTGGCGTGCGCAGGCGGACCGCCGCCCGTGCGGTCTCGAGGAGTCCGCGCGCCGCGCCCTCGCGTAGGTCCTCGGGCAGGGTCTCGACATCGCTGGCCTTCGCAAGCCCGACTACCCGGCGCGACATCTTCGCTGCGGCGAAGAGCCAGGTCTCACGATGCCAGCGATCAATGAGATCGTCGCCGAAATCATCGGTGAAGACCCTGGGGTCGCGCCTCGTCGGCCAGGCGGTCCGAAAGGCGTTCTCAAAGCTGCCCCATGTTGCGTCGCAGAGGTTCAGGCACCAATCGGCGCGGGCATCGTCGCCGAGTGCCGTTGCCCGCGCGGCAGCGATCGTGTAATTCGCCCAGAGAGCTCCAAGGTCAAAGGCCACCGGTCCGTAGAAGGCGAACTCGCTGTCGAAGGCCTTGGCCGAGTCCACCGGTCCGTCGTTGCCTTCGGCGGCCCTGACCATGACCGACCCGGTGTGAAGATCGCCGTGGATGAGCGCTTCACCATGGGTCATGAAGGCGAACTTCGCCTGACCCATGGCTTTGACCATGACATCGTCGGCGATCAACGCAGCGGCATCCCTCTCATTGGCAGGAATGATGCTGTTGCGCCCGCCCAGACTGAACGGTTCGGTGAAGACGAGATCCTCGGTGATCGTGCACAGTTGAGGGTTCGTCGATCGAGCCGCAATCATCTTCTGCTCCTCGGGATCCATCCCGAAGATCGATGTCCCGAATGCCACCGCGGCGACGTACTCGCCCATGAGTTCGGCAGCACCCTCGTGCATGAGTCCGTCATTGAGGGCACCTCGCCATACCTGGTGGTCTGAAAGATCCTCCATACCCAGGATGTAGCGATCGGCGTCGAAGTGGTAAACCTCGGGCACCAGGTTCGGCGCGAGGCTCCGGTGAAGCCGAAGGGCTTCGACCTCGTGGCGGGCTCGTGCGGGGGTCATTGGCCAATCAGGGCCGACGAGCCTTACGTAGGGGAGGGCCTGCTTGAGGACGAGACCACCACCATGAGCATCGCGAATGATGAACACGAGATTGAGGTTTCCGTCACCAACCTCCGTCACATCGGTGATCGATCCGGCATCGATCCGATCAGCCAACTGTGGCTGGTTGCGAATGTAGTCGGGGATGGTGTCTATCGAGAGAAAGGAGTAAGGCATAGCTCCTCCGAATCGTTAGCGGGGGAAGGCGGCGGCGACCCCACCGTCAACCGGGATCACCGAGCCCGTTGTCCGTGAGGACTGCTCGGACAGCAGGAACGAGACGGTCTGGGCCACGTCGGTGGTTGTGACCCTTCGGTGCAGCAGGTTGCGCGATGCGTAAAAGTCCTCGAGTTCCTCGGGTTTGATGCCGTGGGCGGCGGCCCGCTCCTCTCGAAGTCCGCCATCCCAGAGCCGCGAATTGTCGAAGACTGCGTCAGGATTGACGGCGTTCGCGCGGATGCCGGCGGCGCCACCCTCCAGTGCGGCGATGCGCATCAGTTGAACCATTCCGGCCTTTGACACCGAGTAGGCACCGAAGGCGGCGCCGGGGCCGAAGGCGTTCTTGGACGCGATGTAGACGAGCGACCCGCCCCTGCCCTGCTCGCGCATCGCCCTCATGCTTGCCTGGGTCAGGAGGAACGCACTGCTGAGGTTGATGCGCAAGGTGCTGTTCCATTGATCGAGGGTCAACTCCTCAAGGGTGCCGGTCATCCCGATGCCGGCGTTGAGGACGACGCCGTCGATGCCGCCGAACGCCCGGATCGCCGCGTGCATGGTTGCTGCCACGACATCCGGGTCGGATTGATCCCCGGGGGCGATCGCAGGCTCGGGCAGGCCGGCCGTTGTGAGCGTCTGGGCAACGTCAGCCATCCCTTCGAGATCGAGATCAGCGAGGACGAGGGAGGCGCCCTTGGTCGCGAGGTCCATGGCGATGCCTCGCCCAATGCCCGATGCGGCACCGGTAACGATGAACACGTGCCCCGCGAACAAGGGCTCCTGCGGCTTCAGACTCAATTTGAACAACTCCAATGGCCAGTAGTCGAAACGAAATGTCTCCCGATCATCGATGGGCTCCGGGGGACCGAATGCGTCGGCAACCGCGGCGGCAACGGTGACGGAGTGGTGCGCGATCTCAGATGCCATGGCGGCATCCTGGGAGTTGACGCCGGTGCTGATCGCGCCGAGTCCGGGCACCAGTATCACCCGGGGGTAAGGGTCGTGCGGACGGTAGTCATCGGGCAGGAGTTCAACGTTCCGGTCGACGTAGGCCCGATACTCGCTCGCGTAGGCAGCGACAGCCGACGCAGCCGTCATGGGGTCGTGGTCGGGGAGTGCCAGTGCGCGAGGCTTCATGCGCAGCATGTGATCGGCGCTCGAGACACCCGCGTCGACGAGATCGGCGAGGTCAGTGCGGTCGGCCAGGGTGCGAAGCTCCGGGTCGATGGAGAGCACCCTCGGTCGGCTGCGGCTCACGGCACCCCGGAGCGCGAGGAGGAGACGGTCGAGGTCGTCAGCCGGGATGTCGTCATGTCGTGGCGGAGCGCTCGGTGCGACTCGATTGGCGTCGATGAAGGACGTCGCCCTCGCGACAGCGTCAAGGGTCCGCTCGAGGCAGGTCTCCGAGTCATTCGCCCAGGTGACGAGGCCGTGATGCGCGAGGACAACGCCGTCGCGATCGGCGAGTTCCGCCACGACCGCACTGAGCGGGAAACCTGACCTCATCCAGTCGATATAGCC
>WLOY01000029.1 GCA_009699015.1 Actinomycetota bacterium
AGCCGTCCAGCCCTCTGTTGTCCCTGAATCCGCGAGCGCCGGCAGCGGTGCCGGCGGTGGCGTCATCCTGCCATTCACCGGCTATGCCGCCCCCGTCACCGACCCGGTGCGTGCCTCCCTCTTCGGCCTCACCGCACCTGTCGACTGGGTGAGCCCGGAGGTCCAGACCGGATCACTTCGCCTGTGGGATGTCGGGGTTTCATGGAAGGAGATCGAGACGTCGAAGGGTGTCTACGACTGGTCCAAGCTCAGCGCGACCGTGCAGCGGGCCTCCGCCCTCGGGGCCGGCGTGCTCTATGTCCTCGGCAACACTCCCGCCTGGGCCAGCGGCGGCAAGGGCGACAGTGCCCCGCCCAGCAATCTCGATGATGCCGCAGAATTCCTCAAGGCCATCTGCACCAAGTACGGCGGCGCGATCGGTTCGTACGAGGTCTGGAATGAGGGCAACATCTCGCGCTACTGGTCAGGCACGCAGCAGCAGCTCGCCGACCTCACTGAGAAGGCGAACGCTGCCCTCAAGGGCTGCTCTGGCTCCGTGCAGGTGGTCGCCGCGAGCACCGGGGTGCGTGCGTCGGGCACCTTCGCCAACCAGTACACCCAGTACCTGTTGGCCCTGAAGGAGAAGAACTGGCCCGTCGACGCGTTCTCCGTCCACGCCTACCCGCTCCCCAGTGGAACTCCGGCGACCCGGGTCGACCTCGTCGCACAGTTCAAGACGATGCTCGCAGTCAACGGCGCCCCCGCCGACCGCGAGATCCTCGACACCGAGTTGAACTACGGCCTCGCGAGCTCCTCTGAGGGGCGCGTGCCGCTCAGCGATGCGACCACCGCGGCCTACATCTCGCAGTCGTTCATCCAGTCGGTGCAGTACGGCATCGACTCGACGTACTGGTACCTGTGGTCCGGCAGCGACTACGACCTTCTCGGCGGACAGTTGAACCCCGGCACCCCGGCAGCGAAGCAGGGCTGGCGCACCACGTACTCGTGGCTCGTCGGGTCACGCATGCAGCGCTGCGGCACCGCCGGCCCATCCGGCTCGGTTCAGGTCTGCCAGGTGACCGGCGCCGACGGTCAGAATTACTCGTTGCTCTGGACGACGACCTCCGCAACGGCGAAGGTTGATGCCACCGGGCTTGGGTCCACCCTGTGCCGCCTCGACGGCAGTTGCGCTGCCGTCGGCTCAGCGACCAGCGTTGACGTCACTGAGTCACCCATCCGGATTGGTGGTTGACCGGAGCCTCCTGACCGCGATGACAATGAGTCCGATCGACAATCCGAGTGCGAGCCCTCCGCCCCTGATGATCAGCCCCCAGGGGAGGGAATTCTCCGGTCCGGGCGGACGGTCGATGCCTACCCCGGTCGCGATCGCCAACCTTACGACGACCCCGGCGTGGTCACTCGCCATGCAGATGCGAGTCCCGCACGACCACATGCCCGCGCCATCAGGCCAACCCTCCCCCACTAAATGAGCCGTCACGATCCGGGCGTAATTGCTGGCGAAGACGTAGTCGAGTCGGTCGGTGAACCCAACCCCATTACCCATGGCTCGCGCTGCATCAAGGCGCGCAGCATCCGGTCCGGCTAGGTCAGCAGCCCCACCCCAGCTGAGGTTCGCGGGGTCGGCCGAATCAGGACCCGCATCGACGAACCCCGCATCAACCATCGTCCAATAGGCGCTGCAGGTCGGATCGCCGCCAGCTTGGGCAGGGCAGGCCTCACTCACCACCGGCTGTTCCCCGGGATTCGCGCCCGGATCCCGGGGATCGCGTGGATCTGAGTTGAAGTCGCCCATGACCACGAGCGGCATCGAAGTCGCGCCGAGGTCGCGGACGAGCTGTCGCGCTTGGATCGCAGACGGCGGAACTGCGCCGGGTGACGAGAATGATTCCAAGTGCGTGCTGACAAAGCGGGTCGGGGCGCCGTCGATCTCGATATCTGCCCACGCATAGCCACGCGGCACGACCATGATCACCGGCACGAGCGCTGTCGTCTCGGCGTAGTCGACGGCACCTGCAGCACGAACGGACGAAGCCCGGTCCTGCCGCACCGCGATGACATCGGAGATCGAGAATCCGCAGGCGGCATCGTCGGATCCAAAGAGGGGCTGAAACGTCGCCGGATCATGGACCATCGTCACGAATGGGATGGCCGGGATGCTGTAGCCGGGATTTCGCGCCTCGGAGCCGTTCGCCGACGCAACGACGTACGGCACCCCCGCCGCTCTCGTCGCATCGAGGATGAGGCTCAAAAAATCAAACACCACCGTCGAGCCGCCGAGTCCGGCTCGGCATTCCCACGAGGCGACCTCCTGCATGCCGAGGACGTCTGGTTTTGCCGCGACGATCTCGCGCGCCAACGCGGGTGCCCGCGAGGTGATATCGGTGGCGCGCAACTGGTCCCAGAGCGACTGCGCCGCACCGGGCATGTCAGGAATGAGCGACAGGGCCACGCCCACATCGGCGCCAAGGTAGACGTTGCGCGTCATCACCGTCACCGTGGAATCGGCCTGCGCACTCGGTGCCGCCGCGAGGACGGGACCGAATCCGACGAGGAAAGACCCCAGGAACATTGGGCAAAGCATCGAAAGCCGACGGCGAGGCACCATGACACGACGGTAGCGGTCAGGAGGCCCACTCCAAGGGGTAATCGAGAGCTTCAAGAACCTCGGGCTACCGGCGCTGCAGCGGAAGGATGTCGTCGGCTCCCAGGGTGACCCCGCTCACCCGCTGACTCGCAATAAAGAACACGGCAGCGGCAATCACGTCGAGGGTTGGCCTTGCACGCACCACGGGTTCGTGCGCGTTGAGGCTGGCGAGAAACTCATCAGCGTCAGCGCCCTTGTAGGACAAGGCCGAGTCCAGGAGATTCGGGGCAACCGTGTTCACACGAGAACCAACGTTGAGTGCTGCAAGTTCAGCCGTTCTGCTCAGGACAAGCGATCGGTCAAGACCCTCGCTCCGCGCCTCAGCGAGGACGTTCACCACCGACCCGCTCATCTCCGCGAGCGCGAGCGTGAACGCAGCACGGATAAATGCCTCGCCCTGCTCGCCGAAAACCGGTACCTCATCGGTGTTTACGACGCAGTCCAGGCCGTTGCCCAGCCGTGCCGCACGGCGAATTGCGCGGGAATACGAGTCAATGTCGGTGAGGTCCGCCTGCACCTGCGCCCGGGCGAAGTGGGAGGTGCGGGGCGACGAGTCTGCCCCCACTACGAACCAGCCATGACCCATGAACTCCGAGCCGAGGTACTCGCCTACCGCTGAGTGGATCCCCGTGACGAGAACGCTGGGCCCGTGATGTGCTGGCATAGGTGCATCCTCTCACCTCACAACCTGAAGCCTTGGTCAAGCGCCCTCGCGAGGGTGCCCCTTCCGGGGTCGTGCGTGTGGCCGGCTTCGAGATGTGGCAGGGTCGGTCCATGAAACATCTCAGCCCGATGCGCCGTGCCATCGGTATCGTGCTCATCATGATCGGCCTAACCTGGGTCGCCCTCGGCTCGGGATTCCTCGGGGGCAGTGTGATGTCCGGTCAGGTGACCTGGGCGGTCATCGGAGTCGCCGTGGCGATCGGCGGCGGATTCGTCCTCTATCGCGGGCTTCCGCGACGATGACTGCAGCCTTGACGTACTGCTCAGAATGCGGGCAGCCCCTCGCCACACCCAGCGCGAAGTTCTGCTCAGCGTGCGGTACGCCCGTTCCCTCGGCGAGTGCGGCCGCCTCGGCTCCCCCCGCGTCCGGGCCGACACCAGTCGCTCCCCCGCTGCCTGCCATCAGCCCCCGCATCCAGCCAAGGCAGCCAGTCGCAACACCAGCCACCGGCCCGACTCGAGGTCCAGAGCCCTCGCGTCGGCGCGGCCGCAACTTCCTGCTTCTGGTCCTCATCGGCGTGGGCCTCGTCGCGGCCTTCATGCTCGGTGCGCGCACGAATGGCGATCCCGCCGCGACTGACCAGGTTCTGGGCAACAGCAGCACGGTCGAGCCCAGCCCGGCTGGCATACCGGCCTCCGGCTCTGGGGAGCCTTCGAATCCCGACAGTGATCCGTCCACGGCGAATGTCACGCCCAGCAAACCAGCGGCTCCCGTCATGCCATCCGTTGTCGGAATGGTGCTGCAGGACGCCCAGAACCTGTTGCAGTCCCAAGGCAGTTACCTCATGGATCAGGTCGATGCCTCCGGCGCCGGCCGCATCCAATTCTTCGACTCCAACTGGAGGGTCTGCTCGCAGGAGCCCTTGGCGGGATCACCCCTTTCCACGATTGACGTGGTGACCCTCGGGGCCGTCAAGCTTGACGAGTCGTGCCCCTGACCGATCTCAGAGATCGACGAGGCTGCGGATGAATCCGCCGATCGCATGCATGTCGGCCATGACGAGATCGAGCATCGGCCCCGAGGCCTCATCCCAGTTCGCGATCGCCGCATAGGCCACCTGGACCCCGTCGCGCGACACGAGGCCGCAGTCAGCGCGCACACCGACGTCCGTCCCCGTCTTGTTCATCACCGATAGCGACCGTCCAACCGCCACATGGCCTAGGGGGTCGAGTTCAAGGCTGGCGGCCACCATCGACAGGTCGGTGTTCAGCCCGAGCCAGAACGCGAGCATCCCAGACACGGAGGGCGTGAGAATCCCGCCCTCCGGGATACGAGCGAAGAAATCAGCGAGTTCGCTCGCCGAACCGGATGAGAGCCTTACCGGATCAGTGGTTCGTCGGGCATCGCGTACGAAGTCATGCAGCCGAACATCCTCAAGACCCAGCGAATGCGCGACCTCGTCCACCGCCTCTAACCCAACACGCCGCAGGAGCACATTCGTCGCGAGATTGTCGCTCACGGCGGCGACGAGGACGGCGGCGTCGCCCACCGTCAACGAGTCCGTCGCAAGGTGCTGCCACAGCCCTGAGTCGGCAACCGCATCGGCAGGTGTCCGCGACACGCACTCATCCGGCCCGAGGCTGCCATCCTCAAGCCGGCGTGCGACCTCCGCGAGGAGCAGCAGCTTGCCGACACTCGCCGTTGACAAGGCGGTTGCATCATCGCGGGTGAACGTCGCGCCGGTGGCGAGGCTGCGCACATGAATGGACCACGTGACTCCGGTCGATCGCAGGTCGATGGGCAGGTCTGCCCTGCCGGCCACGTCGTTCCATGTCATGCCCTGACGCTAGCGTCCGAAGCAGCGTCCGGCACCGGACATGCCGAGGGGCCGCGCCGTCATCGACGCCACGACCCCTCGAGCAACGCATGAGAACTACATCCCAGCAGCCTTTTGAACTGCCCGCTTGGTCAGGACGCGGGTGAGGTGACTGCGGTACTCGGCATCAGCGTGGATGTCGGTCGTCGGCGCGGTGCCATCGGCCGCCGACTCCGACGCCGCCGCGATCGCTGCCGCGTCAGCAGCCCCGACGAGGGCCGCCTCCACCGAGCGAGCGCGGATCGGCGTCGTGCCGACGTTCGTCAGTCCGATGCGGGCCTCGGCAATGCGCCCACCCTCCATCCGGACTGCAGCCGCAACGCCCACGATCGCCCAGGCCTGGGCCGTCCGATTGAACTTCTCGTAGTGAGAGCCCCAGCCCTCGCGCTTCGGGAAGCTCACGCTCGCGAGCACCTCGTCGTCGCCGACCGCCGTCGTGAAGTAGTCGACGAAGAAGTCGGACGCCGCAACAGTGCGACGACCGCCCGGACCCGCGATGGTGAACGTGGCATCGAGCGCCGCGGCCACGGCGGGCAGGTCGCCGGCCGGGTCGGCGTGGGCGAGGGATCCGCCCATCGTTCCCCGGTGACGAATCTGCGGGTCGGCGACCGTTGCGGTCGCCTGCGCGAGGAGCGTCACGTACCGCTTCACGAGGTCGTTGTTCATGACCGCGTGATGGGTGGTGCCCGCTCCGATGACGATCGAGTCGCCCTCCTCGCGGATACCGATCATCTCGTCGATGCGCGAGCAGTCGACGATGAGGGACGGCGCGCCGAGTCGCAGGCGCAGGACCGGCATGAGCGACTGTCCGCCGACCATGACCTTCGCGTCCTCGCCTCCCGCGACGAGAGCCGCCACTGCCTCGTCGACCGTGCTCGGCCGCACGTAATCGAATGCAACGGGAATCATGCTGCTCCTCCTGCCTTCGCTGCCTGGATTGCCCGCCACACCGTCATCGGTGCCGCCGGCATGTTGATGTCGGTCACGCCCAGCGGTCGCAGGGCATCGACGACGCCATTGATGATCGCTGGGGTGGATGCAATGGCTCCGGCCTCGCCGACGCCCTTCGTGCCGAGCGGATGCGTCGTCGACGGCGTGCACGTGGTGTCCGTGATGAAGGACGGCAGGTCCATCGCGCTCGGGAGCAGGTAGTCAGCGAAGCTCGCAGTCTGGAGGTTGCCGTCCTCGTCGTACGAGGCACCCTCGAACATCGCCTGTGCGATCCCCTGCGCCAGGCCGCCGTGCACCTGGCCCTCGACGATCATCGGGTTCACCTGAACCCCGACATCGTCGACGCACACGTACTTGCGCAACGTCACCTTGCCGGTCTCGGTATCGACCTCCATCGCCGCAAGGTGCGTGCCATGCGGGTAGGAGAAGTCCTCCGGGTCGACGGTCGCCTCGGCCGAGAGGGTCGGCTCCACGCCCGGCGGCAGGTTATGACCCGTGAACGCCTCGAATGCGACCGCCGCCAGCGGCTGCACCTTCTCCGGGTCGCCCTTGACCCGGAACACCCCTTCGACGAACTCGATGTCCTCAGGGCTGCACTCGAGTTGATGCGCGGCAATGACCTTCGCCTTCTCGACGAGCCGGTCGGCCGCCTTCTTGATGGCCTGACCACCGACTGCGAGGGAACGCGATCCGTAGGTGTCCATGCCGTACGGGGAGCGACCGGTGTCGGAGTGGATCACCTCGATGTCCTCGACCGGGACCCCGAGCACGCTGCTCGCGATCTGGCTCCAGGCGGTCTCATGGCCCTGGCCGTGCGGCGAGGTGCCGGTGACGACCTCGACCTTGCCGGTCGGCAGCAGCCGAACGGTGCAGTGCTCCCAGCCGCCTGCGACGTACTTGAGTGCGCCGAGGGTCCGAGACGGTGCGAGTCCGCACATCTCGGTGAAGGTCGAGATGCCGATGCCCAACTGCACGGGGTCGCCTGACGCACGCCGCTGAGCCTGCTCGGCACGCAGGCCGTCGTAGTCGAACAACTCCATTGCCCGAGCCGTGGCGGCCTCGTAGTTGCCGGTGTCGTAGGTGAGCCCCGCAACCGTCGTGAACGGGAACTCCTCGTGGGTGATCCAGTTCTTCTTGCGCAGTTCCATCGGCTCCATGCCGAGCTCTGCGGCGAGCTCGTCGACGATGCGCTCGATCGCGTAGGTCGCCTCCGGCCGACCCGCGCCGCGGTAGGCATCGGTCGGCGTCGTATTGGTGAAGACGCCGGTGCACTTGAAGTCGTAGGCATCCATCTTGTAGATGGCCGGGTACATGAACATGCCCAGCAACGGGACGCCCGGGGTGATGATCTGCAGGTAGGCGCCCATATTCGCGAGCAGGGTCACCTTGAGCCCGAGCATCTTGCCGTCGGAGGTCGCGGCGATCTCGATGTCCTGGATCTGGTCGCGCCCATGATGGGTTGCGACCATGTCCTCGCTGCGGGTCTCAGTCCACTTGACCGGCCGACCGAGCTTGCGGGCGAGCTGCGTCACGAGGATCTCCTCGCGATAGCACTGGAGCTTGCCGCCGAAGCCGCCGCCGACATCCGGCGCCACGACCCTCAGGTTGTTCTCCGGGATCCCGGTCACCAGGGCGAGAAGCACCCGAAGGATGTGCGGAATCTGGGTCGATGTCCAGATGGTGATCTCGTCGCTCATGCCCATCGGCGCGGCAACGACCGCACGTGGCTCCATGAATGCCGGGATAAGCCGCTGATTGATGAAGCGGCGCTTCACGATGACGTCAGCCTTCGCGGCAACCTCGTCGTAGCCGCCACCGAGGTTGTAGACGTAGCACGTGTTCGTGCCCTTGTCGTCATGGACGATCGTGCTGCCATCGGCGATTGCGGACTCCATGTTCACCACGGCGGGTAGCGGCTCGTAGTCGACCTCAATCGCCTCCAGCGCATCAGCCGCATGCACGGCGTCGGTCGCGAGGACAACCGCGACGCAGTCTCCGACGTGGCGCACCTTGTCGATCGCGAGCGCCGGGAACCCGGGCATGACGATGTCGTCGGTGACGGGCCAGACGCACGGCACCGAGCCGTTGAGGTCCCCGAGCTCCGCGGCACCATAGGCGGCAACGACATTCGGCATCTTCAGCGCGCCCGAGACGTCGAGCTTCGTGATGCGAGCGTGGGCCATCGGGCTGCGCAGGATTGCCATGTGCAGGGTCCCGGGGAGCTGGATGTTGTCGGTCCAGTTGGTCTGTCCGTGCAGCAGCCTCGCATCCTCCTTGCGGCGGATCGGACGGCCGAGTGCGGTCGGCGTCTCAGTCGTGTTCGTGACATCCATCTGCGTCATTTGGTTGAACCCCCCATCAGGTCTGCCGCAAGCGCGACGCTCTTCACGATGTTGTGGTACCCGGTGCACCTGCAGAGGTTCCCCTCGAGGCCCTCCCGGATCTCGGCCTCGGTCGGGTTCGGATTCTCCGACAGCAGGTCGACGGTCGACATGACCATGCCCGGCGTGCAGTACCCGCACTGGAGGCCATGGCACTCCTTGAATGCGGTCTGGACCGGATGCCATTCATTGCCGTCCGAGAGGCCCTGGATCGTGGTCACGCTCGATCCGTCAGCCTGAACGGCAAGGACGCTGCACGACTTGACGCTCCGGCCATCGAGGAGGACGGTGCAGGATCCGCAGTTCGAGGTGTCGCAGCCGACCACCGTCCCGACCTTGCCGATTCCTTCGCGCAGCCAGTGGACCAGGAGGGTCCGGGGTTCGACGTCCGCCTGATAGGCGGTACCGTCGACTGTCACCGAGATATGCATAGGGATCAGTACCCTTTCGTCGGAAGGTGGACGAGCACGTATTCACAGAAGGTACGCCCGGTCGACGCCGTCCGCTGAGGAATTCGAAAATTCGGCCCGGACTACCCTTAACGGATGGCATTCGACGTCCGCCGATCGCGAGGATGGCTCGGGCTCTACGTGCTCGCCGCCACGGCCATCACGACCGCCATGCTCGCCGTCCTCGCCCACTACCTGCGCGAGCCGTTCATCTTCCCTTCAGTCGGCCCGACGATCTTCATCCTGTTCTTCACCCCGCTCGGCGTCCAGGCGGCGCCGCGGAATGTCCTCGGCGGGCAGCTCATCGGCATCGCCTGCGGCTACCTGTCGCTCGTCATATTCGGGCTGACAGACAAGCCCGCGGATATCTTCGACCTGGACGGGGCTCGCATCGGCTCGGCCATCGTCGCACTGTCGCTCACGCTCTCACTCATGGTCTGGCTCGGGCTGCCCCATGCCCCAGCAGGGGCCACGACCCTCATCGTGGCGCTCGGCCTCGTCCATACGCTGCCGCATCTTGCGATCCTCTTCCTCGCCGTTCTCCTCGTCGTTGCCTGCGCGTTTGGGATCAACCGGGCAGCCGGCATCCCGGTGCCCCGGTGGAGGCCTTCGCCGTCCCCGGACAACGTGCACCACGACTGATTCCCCGGCAGCGTCTTCATTGCGCTCGCGGCCATCACCTTCTTGGTGCCGGCAAGGCATGGGTCGCCCAGACCGAGTGGATTTCCGGCTCACCGCAACGGGTCGTCAGGTCAGCGTGTACGCGACCACCACCACCACCCTGCGGCCCACCGGACCCGGTTCGGGCGCCTGCCCGCGCCCGCTCACATAGGCCTGCCCCCGAAGCCCGTCAGACCGCATGGCGAGCATGGCGTTCTTGGCGCGAGCGGTCGAGAGCGAGATGTCATTCGAGGTGTTCTGGCTGGGCTGGACATAGCCGATCGACTGAATCGTCACCCGTGTCGCGCCTCTCGGAAGGCTCCGCACGAGTCGTGCCAGTCGTGCCGTGGCGACCGAGCCGAGCGCGGAGGACTCAGCAGCAAAGGTGATCGTCGTACGGACCTTCCTGACCACGCGCGTCCTCTCCGCGGTAACGATCAGGCCGACAGAGGCTGAGCGCACCTGGAACGCCGGGGTGTAGCCGTTCACCTGGGCGACGAAATCGCCGGGGCTCAGCGTGTCGGGAACCGGCACCGTCCCAGCGAATGTGCCGTCGATGCCGACTGTCAGATTGCCGAGCAGGAGCGGTGCGGATTCGGGTACGTTCGAGCCCTCGCGTGAGGAGCGAACTGCGGACCTCGTCGGCGATGCCGGGAAGACATAGATGGATGCTTCGGTGTTCGGGGCAAATCCCGCCCCGGACGCTGCGAGCCCGTTGCCCTGCACAACGCGCATGGTCCCGTTGGTGTCCAGCGGTGCCGGGGTGCCGTTCGGCAGCGTTCCGGCAAGATCAAGCGTCCATCCGTCGCCGGAGACCTGCACGCCATCGCGCCGAGAGGTCGGGGCTACCGTGCTGGTCGTCGGTACGCCGCCGACCAGCACCACCGCACTGCCGGGCGATACGGACATCGTCGCAGCCTCGATCACAGGCTGGAGCGGACCGGACGGGGTGACGATCAGGGAGGCCGGGGTTTCGGTGGTTGAAGTCGGAGCGGGAGCCGAGGAACCGCCTCCGCCGCTGCCCGATCCCCCTCCGCCTGCGCTCGCTCTCGTCACAGTGACGCTATAGGCCTGGGTTGTCGTGCCGTCCTCGGCAGTCACGAGGACGGTGATCATGTTCGAGCCTTCAGCGAGCGAAATTGCCGCTGACGTCGCAGCGGATGCGACCGTGGTTCCGTTCACCGTGACGGTTGCGTTCGCGTCGGCCACCGTAGGCGTGACCGTCGTGGAGGCGGAGGCATTGACGACGCTGGACGCATAAGACGTCGTCCCGGAACTGAAGGACGGGCTCAGCGATCCGGCCGCGAGGGCCAGATTCGAGAGCGTGGCGTTCGTTGCTGCCGCGCCGCGCGTGACGGTCACGGTGTAGGTGCGGGTCGACGCATTCTGGGCCGTGACGACAACGGTCACAGTGTTCGTCCCCACCGTCAGCGGGATTGATGATGACGCCGAACCAGACACCACCGTCGTGCCATTCACGGTGACGGTGGAACTCGGCTGAGCGACGGTCGGCGTGACGGTTGTCGAGGCCACCGCGTACGACGCCGATGCGGTGTAAGAGGTCGTGCCGGAGGCGAAGGCGGGGGTGAGCGACCCCGCGCTCAACGCAAGGCTCGACAGAGTCGTGTCGCTGAAGGCAACCGATGGCGAGTAGCGAACGACGACAAGACCTGACCCGCCGGTAGCTCCGGCGGCACTGGCAACTGAGGAGCCGCTGATTGCGAGTGCCGCGCCGCCGCCACCGCCACCGGTGTTCGTCGAGCCATCGAGTGACGCCGTCGCAGCGTAGGCGACGGGTGTCACCGAGCGATTCACCGTGGTCGTGCCGCCGGTGCCGCTGCTTCGAACGGTGTCGCCCGAGCCCGCGGTGGCAACGCCATTTGCTGATGCTCCCTGCGAGATCGCCCCACCTCCGCCACCGATACCGAGGATCCCGGCCGCGTAGTTCGACGCCTGATTGGAGCCGGCACCACCATTACCGCCCGCCGAGGTTCCAAACGTCAGGGGGCTGGGGATGCTCCTCGTTGCGCCAGAGCCGGCAGCGGTGGCCCCGCCACCGCCACCGCCCGCACCGACAACGTTTCCGGGGACTGCTCCGCTTGGTGACGGCCAGGAGTAGCTGCCTGCGCCGCTATTCCCGGCACCGCCGGAACTCGGTGACTGGTCATTACCGCCATTGTTTCCTCCGGACAGACTCTCTGCCTGCTGTGCGTTGGCACCCCCCTTGCCCCCAGCCGCGCTGGCAGTCCATGTCCCATTCGTCATCGACGTGGTGCCGCCTCGGGTCCCCGTCCCAGCCGCGCTCGTCGTCTGGGCCGGTCCACCCGCGCCGCCTGTCCCGATGACGATGGTGAGACTGCTGCCCGCAGTGACCGAGTTGCTGCCCTGCGTCTTCACCTGCCCGCCACCTCCTCCTGCGCCAGCACCGAAGTAGAAGGCCGACTCCCAATACGATCCGCCGCCGCCTCCACCACCACCGACGGCGAGAACGTCGACACTTGTGACGCCAACCGGCACCGTCCAACTGCCGCTTGCGGCGAACGAGTGAACGCACGTCGTGCTGGAAGACGGGGCGAGGGCCGCGCCCGGGTCTATGGCATTGCACGGGTCCGCCACCGCGGGCGCGAAAGGGGCGCCGACGATCAACGTGGCAGCGGCAACGACGGAGGCAACTGCAAACGCCGTGATCCGACGAGGACGGATGGAACTCAGGTGGTGGGAGCGCGGAATTCCAGTATCAGACGGGTCCTGCACGCGTTGATTCGCAGTCATCCAACCACGCTAAAGGGGATTCCTGGCGAGGCGGCTGCATGCGTGGGGTGCCCCGCTCGTGCTGGCACGTAGGCGCTACCCCACTCGCGCTAGCCCCGCCAGGAGGCGATGCTCCTTGGACTAGTCGACCGGGAGTCTTGCGGTACGGGCGCGGGGATTTGCTTGACGCACCGCAGGTTGTCCTCGCTAGGACGGCTTGCCGGGCTGCTTGGCCGGAGCCAGCGGATCAGAGCCGGGCACCGAGGCCGGCGGCTCCTTCACGAGTGAGTCCTTCGCCGGCTCTTTCGCCGGAGCAGAAGCCGCGTCCTTGGCTGGAGCGGCGTCCTTGGCTGGAGCGGGAGCAGCGTCCTTGGCGGGCGCGAGTTCGGGAACCTTTGCCGGGACTGGCGCGGCGATTGCCGGCCGGGGCTCATCGCCGGGGGTGCGGATGACCGCGGGCCGGCTTGGGTCCGCTACCGCGTCTCCGGACAGGCTCTGAAGGAGCGGCGGCTCCCCGAACAGGCTCGCCTGCGAGAGATCCGCGCCGGTGAGGTCGGCCCCCAGCAGGTTCACGCCCGCGAGGTTGGCCCGGATGAGGGTCGCCTTGGAGAGGTTCGCACCTGACACATTGGCACCGGTGAGGTCAGCGCCGGTGAGGTCCGCTCCGGACAGGTCCGCCGGTGACAGCTGCACATCTCGCAGGTTCGCCTTCGCGAGCTTGGCCCCGCGGGCAATCGCCCCGGTGAGGTTCGCTCCCGTGAGGTCCGCTGAGCTCAGGTTTGCGCCAGACAGGTCGGCCGAAGTCAGGTTCGCGCCTGCGAGGTTCGCCCCAGCGAGGTTGGCTCCTGACAGGTTCGCGCCCGTGAGGTCCGCTCCCGTGAGGTCCGCTCCATTGAGGATGGCCCGGCTCGCGACGATGCCCGTGAGACTGGCGTTGCTGAGATTGGCCTCGGTGAGGACGGTCCGGGTGAGGTTTGCTCGAGCCAGCAGGGAGTGGGAGAGGTTTGCACCCGTCATCTCCGCGCGGGTGAGCATTGCCTCGCTCAGGTCGGTGACCTTCGCCTCTGGGGCATCGTCCTTGCTTGACGCGCCATCGGCCGGCGGAGGTGTCGCGAGGTCGGCCTTGCCCAGCTTCGCCCGGGTCAGGTTCGCCTTGCGCAAGTCGGCACAGGTGAGGATCGACCCGGTCATGTCGGCCCGGGTGAGGTTGGCGGAGCTGAGGTTCGCCTCCACCAGGTTCGCCCACCGCAGATCGGCCCTGATGCAGATGGCGAGGTGCAGGTCTGCGCCGGTGAGGACCGCCCCGGAGATATCGGCCTTGCGGAGGTTCGCCTCAGAGAGGTCGGCTCCGGACAGATTCGCCCAGCGCATCATCGCGCCCGACATGTCGGCCTTGCGCAGGCTCGCCTCTACTAGGGTCGCGCGAACGACGTCCGTTCCGGGGGTTCCCGACACGACTACCTCTGATCCACTGACGCTCATGCGTTCCCTCTCCTCATTGCTCAGTGACAGCCTACGCGGCCAAGACGGGTGGGACCCCCACTTTGTCCGCGTAGGTGTTCGGGTGCCTCGCATTCACCGCCCGATATGAGGACTTCCTGTCGATCGCCTCTAGACACTGATTTACTATTTGGGTATGCGAATGATGAATCCCGGTACCTCTCGACTGCGCTTAACCGTCGGAGCGGGCGCTGCAGCCCTCCTCGCCGGATTAGCACTCCAGGCCCCCGCCGAGGCTGCGACCAGGGTCGGCTCCCCCGCACTCGTGTTCGCCACCTTCAATGTCTGCAAGACCGATTGTGCAGCCCCGGCGCCCTCATGGGATATCCGCCGGGATCGGGTGGCACGCACGATCATCGAGTCATCCGTCGACGTCGTCGGCCTTCAGGAGGCCACCCACTGGCCGACCTCAACCGCCAAGACCCAGTTCCTCGATATCCAGAACCTCACGGCACCCCACGGCTTCGTCGCACCGACGTACACCGCGGACTCCGACGAGTGCCGCTGGACGGCAGCAAATCCTCGGCCGTGCACCCACACCACCGGACTGCTGTTCAAGTCGAGCACCGTCCAGCAGATATCAACCCCGAACGGCACCCCGTCCGCGGGCACGGTGCCGATGTCGCGAATCGCGGCCGGCCTGACCGCTGACGCCGCACCGCGCAAGATGGTGTGGGCCTACCTCAAGGGCCTGAACGGCGCCGGTCCCTTCCTCGCCCTTTCCGTCCATGTCTCGACCTTCAAGGACCCGGCGAACGAGGCGTCGCGCATTGCCTTCGGGGCGGGCCTCGATGGCTGGGTGCAGGCGCTCAACGACGCCCACGGGATGTCGGGCGTCCCGGTGGTCCTCATGGCGGACCTCAACTCCTACCGCAAGCGCCAGCCCCAGGGCGTCCAGACCACGCTCACCAACGCGGGCTGGGCCGATGCGGCGAACGCACCGGTCAAGCGCAATGTCGAGTACTCGACCATCAATTACAACCCGCTCCTGCTCGCCGAGCAGGGCTTCCCGAAGAAGCCCTACACATTTACGACCTCGAAGCGGAGGCCTGTCCTGGACGCCACTCGCATCGACTACATCCTGACGAAGGGCACCGGGGTCGTCGCCACCGACTACGAGGTCGTCATCCGGCTCAACCCGGACGGCACGTTCATCCCCGAGTACCAGGGCTCCGATCACCAGATGGTCCGCGCCACGATCGAGATCCCGGCGGGGTAGCACCGGGTGCGTCATCCGAAGGTGAACGTGACCCGGTGCGATCTCCCGGAGCGGTAGATCCCTGACGCCGCCTTCGTCGCGATGACGCCGCAGGCCGTCGGCGCTGCGGCTGTCAGCGTGGAACCGACCACCTGGCATCCGGCGCCGTCAGCCTCGAAGGTGACCTGGCCGGAGCCGGACCCGCCGCGAGTCACGAGCGCCACCGGCGTGCCAGCGACCACGGTTCGCAGCTCGTTGGAGATGAGCAGTTCCTGCTGGTCGGCCCGGGTGAAGGTGAGCGCCCTCGATGAGGAGCGGGCGCCGGCGTAGATGCCACTCGCCGACTTCGAAGCCGTGACGACACACGTTCCCGGCCGGCTCGCCACGAGGATGTTGCGCTCGACCGAGCACCCCCGGCCCCGAGCCGAGAAGCTCAGCGCCCCGCTGCCTGATCCCCCACCGGCCGTCAGGCGGATCGGGTTCGCGGCCGCGCCTGGTCGCGAGGGATTGCTGATCACCAAAGGCGCCTGACGAGCTGCCCGGAAGGTGAACGCCACCGGGGATGAGGCGGAGGCGCCGAAGTTCCCGCTGCCGGCGCGGGTGGCGGTGACTCGGCAGGTCGTCGGCGCAGTCGTGACGAGCGTGCCGCGGACGATGGCACAGTCCTCGCCCGTCACGACGAACCTGACCGCCCCGGTGCCCGAGCCACCGCTGCTCGTGAGCCGGACCGGGGTGCCCGCCACGCCGGATCGCCCGACGTTCGAGACGGCAATCGCCAATTGCGCCGCGTCGCCTCCGGACGCAGCGGCTGGGTCGGCACTCCCGGCAGCCGCGCCAGCATCCACCGAGGAGACGGCCTCGAGGACCTCGAGCACGGATTCGTCGATCGGAACCGGCCTAGCGAATGCCTCCGCCTCATCGACCACGCGCCCGGAGGGCGAGATGCTGACATTCGCCACCCGGACCCGCCCGCTCGGCGTGTCGAACGGCACCACGTAATCCGCGAGCACCCGGCCCCCCCTCGATCGAAAAGCGAGCTGGGCGCTTCCCGCTTTCCCCTTGGTCACCTCGAGGACGAGCGCCCCGCTCGGCAGCGTGAGATTGACGCTGTTGAGTCCGTTCGCGATATTCACCTGGGGTCCCCGGACGAAGGTGCGCCCGGATTCGACGACGACCAGCGGGAACCCATCCCGCGCCGACGACCGACTGCGCACAAGGTTCGCCCGGGGCAGGGCGTCGGCCGTGAGCATGTTCGGCGATCGCACCGTGATCCGCGGCCTGCCCGGGGCGTCGACCGAAATCGTCGTCGGAGTCTGCGACCCGGCCGCGTCCCAGGCGATCGGAGCCGCCGCGAAGGAGGGGACCTTGCCACGATTAATGGTGACGGTCACCCCGGATCCGGCGAGGCCGGTACCGAGGATCCGCCGGACGCTCACGCCGCGCGGCAGTCGTGCGCCGAGTTCGCTCGCGTCGATCGTCCTGCCCTTGACCGTCAGGGCAACTCCCACGCGAGCAGACGGATCTGGCGAGGTGACGAGCAGCGTCACGCTCCCGGCAGTCGCCCCGGCTACCGGGCTCAGCGCGAGCATCGAGGCGTCGAAGGGCGCACGGGCCGGTAGCGCGCGGATCGACATCGGCGTGAGCTCGATCGTTCCCATGCCGCCCTCCCACGCATCACCGGAGACGGCGGTCGGGCCGGGCGCATACGTCCAGCGCTCCGAACGCGGGTCGACGAGGACCTCCTGCACCGTTCCCGGGTAGTCGCTGTCGTATACCGACACGGCAAAATCCTCGCCACTTCGGTGAACGGCGAACGGGAGCACTGAGTGGGCGCCGCCGGGCACCTCGAGCCCGAGGGTGTAGCCGGCATCGGACAGGAGTCCCCCAGAGAGCTCCTGGACGATCGACGAGGGCGAGTACAGGCGCGAGGAGTCGGCCGCTGCCTGCGCGGGCGGGAGGAGTTGCGTCGCCCACCACGTCTGGATCGCTCCGGTGACGGCCGGGCTCGCACGCGTGAGCGCTGAGGTCGTCCCGGCCTCGGGATCGAGGTCCTCGACCGAGATCTCGCCGCCGAAGATTCGCTGCGCCAGAACGGCCATCCCCTCGCACCGACCCCCCACCATCGCCTCGTTCACCTGCCTGGCCCATTGCGCGGCCGCCGGGTACAGGACGCACCCCTGACCCGAGACCGTCGCGCAGACTGACTCCGCGCCGAAGAGAGCGATGAGCGCCGCGGCTGACAAGGTGCCCGTGGCCGACTCGTTCCCGAAGGCCAGCCCATCGCGGGCGGGATCGAACCCCGAGTCGATGCAGCCATCCGCGTCGAGGTCCGCGCAGTCCCCCGCCGCCCCCGCCGCCCTGGCGGCCGCAGGACTGGGGCCGCTCGCGGGGGGCGAGGCAGCCGCCTGGGTTTCGACCGACACCGGAAGCGGCGGCGCATCCGACTCGAGCGCCCAGGTTCCGATCGCACCGAGCCCTGCAGCGACCGCCAGCACGACGATGATCCGCGCGAGCATGCCTATTCGGCCGCCGCGGCGACGTGATCCGGGAACCAGCGCCACGCGAGGACCGCACCACCCGCTGTCACGAGCGCGCCGATGAGGAGCGCCCAGCCCATGCCGGTCACGAACGCCTCGCCGGCGACCTGCTGGACGGGCGCCGCAACGTCCTGCGGGAGCCGAGCGATGACGATCGTCGCCGAGGCGAGCGACTCGCGCACCGCCTCGACCACGGCCGTGGGAGCCTCGCGGATCGTGTCACCGGCGGCCGCGATCGCCGCATCGATGCTGCCCCGGTAGGTGATGGAGAGCATCGCCCCGAGGATGGCCACTCCGAAGGACCCGCCGAGCTCGCCGATGCTGTCATTCACCGCTGATCCCATCCCCGATCGCTCGCGGGGCACGGTCGAGAGCACGCCGTTCGTCGCCTGGGGGAGGGTGAGCCCGAGGCCGATGCCCATGAGACCCAGGCATGCTCCGATGAAGGGGTACGGCGATCCCGGGGCGAGGAAGCTCATCGACAGCAGGCCGACTGTGACGAGGGTGAGCCCGGTGACGACCGTCCGGCGCGATCCGATCCACTCGGCAAGGCTCGAGCTGAAGAGCGATGCGAGCAGCAGGCCCCCCGCACCAGGGAGGACCGACAGTCCCGACTGGAGGGGGGTCATGCCCTGGACGAGCTGGAGGAACTGCGGGAGGAAGAACATCGCCCCCATGAGGGCGAAGTAGACGAGGCCGACGCAGATGACGGACACGACGAACAGCCGGCTTCCGAACAGGCTCATCGGCAGGAGCGGCCGGGGAGCCCGCCGCTCCCACCACACGAATCCCCCGAGCAGCAGCACCGCGGCAAGCCCCGTCGACAGGGTGAACACGCTCACCCCGGCGTCGGGGAGGTCGATCACCGTGAGCACGAGGGCGATGAGTCCGGCCGACGACAGCATCGCTCCGCGAACGTCCAATTGTGGCCGGCTGGGATCCCGCGACTCCGGGACGAACAGCAGCGCCGCGATCATCACCGCGATCGACAGAGGCGGGTTCACCCAGAAGATGGCGTGCCAGCTGTAGTGCTCGAGGAGGATGCCTCCCACGATCGGGCCGATCGCGACGCCCACTCCGGCCACGGCGGCCCAGACCCCGATCGCCTTCGCCCGCTCACGGGGATCGGTGAACACCTGGACGAGGATCGACAGGGTCGAGGGCATGATGAAGGCTGCTCCCACCCCCATCACCGCCCGGCAGGCCGTGAGCCCGTTGACGTCCGTCATGACCGCGGCCCCGAGCGACCCGGCGGTGAAGACGACGAGGCCGGACAGGAGCATCCGACGGCGACCGAAGCGGTCGCCGAGGCTCCCGGCCAGCAGGAGCGACCCGGCAAAGAGCACCGAGTAGGCGTCGACAACCCACTGGAGCTGGGCCGTCGTCGCACCGAGATCCTCCTGGAGTCGAGGGAGGGCGACATTGACGATCGTGTTGTCGAGTGAGATGAGCGCGAGGCCAGCCGATAGGACGAGGAGGACGAGCCAGCGCCGGTCACCGGCTGCGGGGGTCACGGCCGTTTACCCCGTTTCGCGAACGGGAAGAACTCACGCTGGGTCCCGGTCCGCTCGAGGTAGGCGACGGCGCCCTTGGCCACGACGAACTCGGTCACGCCGACGTCGTCCTTCGCCTTCGGGCTCCAGTCGTAGGTGTAACCCAGTCGGGTCCACGGGAATCCGTAGCACTGCCCGACCGACGCGTTCGCGTAGTCCTGGGCGCACGACACGGCGGCCTTGGGGCGGAATCTGTCCGGCGCCCGCCAGGCGTAGTTCGCCTGGGACCACAGGAAGTCTGAGAGGTTCACCTCGCCGACCGTCGCGGGGATCCCGGCAGCGGCGCCCAGGGCCAGCTCCGGGCAGCTCGGGCTGGTGATCCTCGGGTCGGTGCACGGCCGGAACATGTCGGCCGGCTTGACCCAGAACTCGGAGACGTAGCGGTAGTCGGCGTCCGGCGGCAGGCCCATGACCTGCTTGAGCTGGAGGTCCAGTCGCTGCGTCCCGAGGTCGATGCAGGAGTACCGGACGCATTCCTCGGCGAGCTGCCCGGGAATCGAGACCCAGCGGCTGGCATCGAGGGTGAACTGCGCGCCGGGCTCGACAGTGGTCACCGGGGCAAACCTCAGGGAGGTCACGAGCAGGTAATCGATGCCATCGATCGTCCGCCAGCGGGTGCGCACGTCACTGGGCGCCGGGATGAGCAGGTCAGCATCGACCTCGGAGGGCAGCGCCACGGCCGCATCGCTGATCGCGGTCAGGTAATCGCGCCATGTCGCCCGCGTGATCGTGGGTGCCCTCGGATCGTCGACGCTCCTCGCGGCCAGTCCGCTCGCAGCGGCAGCCGGCGATACCGGGCCGAGGGTCCCGGCGACGAGTGCGCAGAAGCCGAGTGCCACGATGCCTGCGGTCCTGACGATCGTGCCAGAGCGTCCCATGCCGGGTGACGCTACCAGCGACACGGCCCTAGCCATCGGAGCGAACCGGTGATCCACAGCGCCGGGGCAATCACTCGGCCGACCCCAGCGCGGCCTCAGCCCCTAGGGCGGTGGGGTTGGATCGCGCCGGATGGAATCTGCCCGAACCGCCCGGCCTGGAAGTCCTCCACCGCTTCCATGATCTCCGCATTCGAGCACATGACGAACGGGCCGTACTGAACGACGGGCTGCCTGAGCGGGACCCCGCCGATGAGGAAGACCTCGAGGTTCGGCGTGCGCGACTCCTGGGTGGTGTTCGCGGAGATCTGGACGTAGTCGCCGTCCTTGAGCACTGCCATCTCCCCCGTTGCGAATGGCTGGCCGTTCGGCCCGACCGTCCCGGCGCCGGCGAGTGCGTAGGCGAGCGCGTTGAAGTCGGTTCGCCACGGGATCTGGATCTGGGCGCCCGGCGCGAGGGTGAGGTGGGCGATCGCCAGCGGGGTGTGCGAGATCCCGGGGCCGTCATGCCCGGCAACCGCGCCGGCGAGCACGCGGAGCACGGCGCCGCCGTCGTTGCTCGTCACCATCGTGCAGTCAGCGCCCTGGAGGTCCTGGTACTGGGGGGCGATCCGCTTCTTGTCGCGCGGCAGGTTGATCCACAGTTGCAGGCCGTGGAAGAGGCCGCCTGATTCGACGAGGTGCTCGGGCGGGGTCTCGATGTGCAGGATGCCGTCGCCGGCGGTCATGTACTGGGTGCCGCCGTCGAGGATGGTGCCGCCCCCGCCGTGCGAGTCCTGGTGGATGAACTGGCCGTCGATGAGGTAGGTGAAGGTCTCGAACCCGCGGTGCGGGTGCCAGGGTGTGCCCTTGGGCTCCCCCGGTGCGTATTCGACCGCGCCCATCTGGTCCATGTGGATGAAGGGATCGAGGTCGGCGGCGCTGATGCCGGCGAAGGCCCGGCGGACCGGGAAGCCCTCGCCCTCGTTTCCGGATGGGGCACGCGTGATGGACGTGACGCTCCGAGGCTGGGCATCAAGCGGCAGGTCGATGCGGGGGAGGGTCAGGGGGTCGGCGGTGATCGCTGGCATGGCAGCTCCTTTCGATGGAACTAATTTACCATTCAACTACTAGGAGGGCAACCCGGGTCGTCCTCCCCCCGCCCACTCACCCCCCTGAACCCTTCCCTCGCGCAGGTTCGCCCCCCCCCCGCCGATCGATGACCCAAAGTCGTGAGACGTTGGCGGCGACGAGGAGGAGAAAGATCAGCCCGACGGCAATGTCCACAAGTACCCCAATCAGTGAGGAAGAGCCGGGGGGCAGCACCATCACCGTAGGTGCGTGATCGACATCAGGGCCAGTGAACAGGGCACGTGTCCTCTTAACAGGGGACACGCGCCGGCAGCCCCCGAATCCCAGGTCCCCGACTGCGGACCCAGATTGCGGGCAGGATGGATATCGGGGGTCATCCATAATTGACGTGGCTCGCGACTCTGCGACGCCCCGCCTACGCAGGGACTCACCAATGACACCGCACCGTCTCGTCTCGATCCTCGCCCTGGGCCTGGTCGCGACCGCCGCGGGCATCGGCGGAGCACAGGCCGCGACCGCCGCGGGCATCGGCGGAGCACAGGCCGCGACCCCTCGGCTCGACGCCGCGCCGATCACGGGCGGGGACCCCTCCACCTGGACCCCGGTTTCGGTTACCCCGAGCAGCAATAACAAGGTCGTGAAGACCGTGCAGGGCCAGTCGATCGTCCTCAACGGATTCCCGGTGACGAGCGTCGTCGAGTCGACGAACGCCTCCGTCGCCGTCCCCATCCAAGGGACCATCGCCGAGCCCACCACGGTCGACGGCGTCACGACCCCAGGCGCCACCACCAATCCGGGCCTCCAGACCTCCGACGTGGGCGCCGCCCTCGTCATCGTGCGCGACGGGCCCAACGTCAGCGGTGCGGCATCCCCCATCGCCACCTTCATCGTGCAGGTCGCCTCCGTCAACGGCAGGGATTCGATGCTCGACCGGAATCCCCTGCTGCTGGCCGGCACTGAAGGGGTCCTCGCACTCAACGAGACCGGCGAGCGGCTCACATGGGACCTGCCCCGCTACCGGGCCACCTCCGACAACGAGTCCGTCCTGACATCGACGGGCTACCCCGATTCGCGGACCCTCACGGCGGTCGGCTACGGCACCGCCAATGTCGTCGTGTCCCGCGGCGGGAAGAAGCTCGCGAACCTCGTCGTCACGGTCGCCAGGACACCCCGGTTCGAGTTTCGCGTCACCACGCCACGCGTCACCGCTGCCGAGGCCGGCGAGATCGTGAGCATCACCGGCCGGCTGAAACAACGGCCACCAGTGGGCACGGACCTGCCCAGGGTCTGCGCCTTTCACGTGACCCCGTGGACCCGTCTGGGCTGCGCGACCCTCACGCCTGCCGGCGACTTCACCATTCCGGCGAAGGCAATCCCCGGGACAGCGGTGATCGAGTACCGAGAAGGCGGGGGCAAGGGCTCAGGGTTCTTCACCATCGAGATCCAGCCGGCGCGGTAGCCGGGCGTGACTCGACTTCGCACGGACCATCCGGGATACGACGCCATCATGGCCGACCATGACGCCGCCGTCGGCAGGGGTGACGACGGCTACCTCGACCCCACGACCGGCCTGTTCGTCATGACGGCGGACTACCACCAGGCCCGCGGGTCCTGCTGCGACAGCGGATGCCGCCACTGCCCCTACGCCTGATCGCCCCACGACACCCGAGAATCCCATGGGCCAGAGTCGACGTCGCGCGGCCCAGGGGCCGCTACCCTCGATGTCGTGACGTGGTTCGGGGAGCCGGTGAGCAGGCGCATGCTCGTCGCGGCCATCGTCGTGGCCGGCTTGCTCGCAGGGGCATCGCTCTGGCGGTTCGGATTCAGCTGGACGTCGCTGCCGTACATCGCCTACGGCGTCCTCTCAGGAGTCCTCATCGTCATCGATGCGCGGAGCAAGCGGCTGCCGAACGCCCTCACCCTCCCCGCCATTCCGGTGACCGCCGCGCTTCTCGCCGGGCCTGCGATCGCAGGCGAGGGGGACGGAGCGCTGCTCCGGGCCATCTGCGCCGGCACAGTCCTCCTTCTCGCCTATCTCGCCCTGCATCTCATCTCGCCGGCCGGACTCGGACTCGGAGACGTGAAGCTCGCCGCCTCGATGGGCATGGTCCTCGGCTGGATTTCCTGGCCGGCACTGCTCTGGGGCGCAGTGCTCGGGTTCGTCATCGCCGCCCTCGTCTCCCTCGCCCTGCTCGCAGCACGGCGGGCAACCCGCAAGTCGGACGTCCCATTCGGCCCGTCGATGCTCGCCGGGGCCTGGGTCGTCATCATCGCGAGTTCAGCGATACCGCTGTAGACGCATTTCCCGTGTAGACGAATCTCCCGTGAGGGGCAGCCCCGCGGGATCAACCACGCACGAAGATGTCAACGACCGTGATGACCGCCGGGCCGAGGATGATGATGAACAGGCCGGGCAGGAAGCACACGAGCAGTGGGCCGAGGATCTTGACCGGCACCTTCTGCGCCTGCTCTCGCGCCCGCGACTGCCGCTTCTTGCGCATCTCGATCGCCTGCTCCTTGAGCACCGCGGCGACCGGGATCCCGAGCTTGTCCACCTGGAGGATGGCGGCGACGAACCGGTGGATGTCCTCCTGCTTCGTCCGCCGGGCGAGGGCCTCGAATGCCTCGGCCCGAGAGAGCCCGAGTTGCATCTCGTGCAGGACACGGCCGAACTCGGCCGCGACCGGACCGGTCTGGTGCTCGGCGACCCGCGCGAGAGCCGCCTGGAGGCTGAGCCCCGACTCGACGCACAGGTCGAGAAGGTCGAGGGCGTCCGGCAGTCCGAGCTGAATCGCTTCCGTCCGCTTCAGGCCCTGGTTATAGGCGAGGACATCGGGCAGGAAGTAGCCGAGGATGCCGGCGGCCGGCAGTGCAAGCCACGCGGCCCCGCCCACTCTGGCGGCAAAGAGCATCCCGAGGCCGAGGCCCAGGACGCCGTACACGACCTTCCGATCCACCGCGGACCTCAGGTCATCCGCTGTCGGCCTGCCGGCCCACGCAAGGTGATCCCTCAGGCTCGCCCGGTTTCGCTCACCGACAACCCGTGTCCCGACCGCTGTCACCGCGCTCGCGAGGACGCCCGACTGGCGCGAATGGGCAAGGTCCCCGTCCGCCGCCTTGATCGCCCCCACCCGCAGGACGATGGCGAGGGATCGCCGGGTGCTCGCCCGGCGCTGCTGGTCGACGACGACGACCGATGCGAGCATGACCGCAGCGAAGACAAGCCCGCCGGCAAGCACTGGTATCACGAGCGTGTCCATCAGACCTCAATCCTCACGACGGATTTCATCCACAGCCAACCGGCAAGCATCAGCAGCAAGAGCCCGCCCAGCATCACCGCGCCCAACGGGTCCATCCACAGCTTCGATATGTAGTCATTCCTGAAGATCGCGAGGAAGCAGAAGACGAGCACTGGCAGCCCGACGAGGATGTAGGCCGAGAGCCGGCCTTCAGCGGAGAGCGTCCGGACCTCCCTGCGCAATTCCTGCCGTGCCCTGATCGTCCGCGCAGCAGCGTCGAGGATGGTCGACAGGTTCCCGCCGACCTCCTGCTGGATCGACAGGGCGGTGACCGTCCAGCGCAGGTCCTCGTTGTCCATTCGATCGGCGCAGGCCATGAGGGCCGTGTCGAGCGGCACGCCCACCTGGACGGCCCGCAGGGCACGCCGCATCTGGCGACCCACCTCGCCCTTGCCTTCAGAGGCCGACGACTCGAGCGCATTATTGAAGGACAGCCCGGCCCGAAGCCCGCTCGCGAGAAGCATGAGGAAGTCCGGGAGGTCATCGGAGAACATGCGCCGGCGCGCGGCCCTGCGCGAGTTGATCCACGCGAGGGTGGCGAGCCATCCGCCAAGGCCTCCGAGGACCACACCGAGGAGGGAACCGAGGAGCAGGCCGGCGAGCACCATGAGTACCAACGACACCGCGACCCGCACGACCAGCCAGCCCCCGGGCGTCAGGTTCATCGCGGCAGCGGCAAGGAGCTCCTCAGTCCTTCGATACCCCTTGCTCCGGGCCAGGAAGTCATCGATCGTCCGGACCCGCGAATGGAGGGGCGTCTCGGCTCTGCGCGCATCAGCCGTGGACACGGCCGAGGCGCGATAGTTCAGGACCTGATCGAGTCTCCTGTCCGACGCCACCGTTTTGCGCGAGTTCAGCACCACCCACCCGAAGGCAAGGACGCAGGCGAAGACGAGCAGGGCGAGCAGGGCTGGCGTTCGGGAGGGGGATGCCTCACTCCCGGCAGCGGTGATCCCTGTCGGCCCCGCGGGGCTCGAGTCGACGGCGGCCAGCGACGCGGTGTCCGGCAACGCCGTCTCGCCCGCGAACTCCAATGAGCCAACGTCAACAGTGGCGACCACCGGTTTGCCACGCGCCTCGACATTGTCGGGGAGCGTCGCGGTGATGGCGGCCCTCGCGCTGAAGGACTTCGATGCCTCGAGGAATGCGGCCAGCAGGTCGTCGGACTCCGAGGCCGTCCTCAGCGTGCCGCCGCTGGCATCCGACAGGGTCGTCAGAGCCTCGAGCTGCTCGGCGGTCGGGGCGAGGGCCACCACGTCGATGGGCACGCCTGCGCGCTTGGCCTCACGCGTCACCGCGGCGAGGTCGCTTGAGCTCGCAGTGTCCTCGCCATCGCTGAGCACGATGAGGCGTGCCCGCGATTGCGTTGGTAACGCTCGCAGAGCCGTGGGGATGGCATCGAACAGGGCCGTCGCGCCATCGGGCGATGCGGACTCCAAGGCGCCGATGACCGCGGCCCTGTCCGTCGTCGGAGCGACGACCACCCGGGCCCGGTCACTGAAGGCTACGAGGCCGACTGACACTCCCTCCGGGAGCGCATCAACGAAGGAGCCGGCCGCCCGGCGGGCTGCCGCAATGCGATCCCCCTTCATCGAACCGCTAGTGTCGAGGACGAGCATCGCGGTAGCGGGTCCGTCGCCCTCCGCGACAACAAGGCGCGACTTTGCTGGCACGACGACTCCGCCGACCTCGATACTGGCGGTGGTCGGCGCGCCTGGCGCGATTGCTGACCGGGAGTCGAAGGTCACGACGAGGTCGACGGTACGACCGTCGACCCCGACCACCTCGACCGTCGGATCGCCCTCCGCCGCAGCTGGTCCCGAAGCCCCGGCGATGAGCACGGGAAGCGAAAGGCCTACGGTCAGAGCGCCGGCGAGCACGCGTCCCGCCATCATCGCGGAACGTCCACGCGTCGCCCGGGCATTCCCCGTCATCGGGTGAACAATTCGACTGGAATCTCGATCCCGCGGTCGCGGAGCCGTTCGGTGAAGTGCGGGACAATGCCCGACGGGACGAGGTGGCCTAGCGGGCCACTCTCGGAACCACGGCTGTAGTCGAATGAGAAGAGGTCGTGCATGAGCACGGTGTCGCCATCGAGCCCGACGATCTCCGAGATCTGCGTGACATGCCGGGTGCCGTCGCGCAGTCGCGACTGATGGACGACGAGGTCCATCGCTGAGATGACCTGCTCGCGAATGACGCGGATGGGCATCTCCATGCCGGCCATGAGCACCATCGTCTCGATCCTCGACAGCGCGTCACGCGGAGTGTTCGCGTGGACGGTCGACAGCGAGCCCTCGTGCCCGGTGTTCATCGCCTGGAGCATGTCAAGAGCCGCTGCGTCACGGACCTCGCCGACGATGATTCGGTCGGGCCTCATTCGCAGCGAGTTGCGGACAAGATCCCGGATGGTGACCTGGCCCTGGCCCTCGACGTTCGCCGGGCGTGACTCCAGCCGCATCACGTGGGGCTGGGGCAGTTGGAGCTCAGCGGCGTCCTCGATGGTGATGATCCGGTCATCATCGGGAATGAACGATGACATGACGTTGAGGGTCGTCGTCTTTCCGGATCCGGTGCCACCGCTGATAAGGATATTCAAGCGGCCCTGGACGCACGCGCGGAGCACGTCGGTCGCCGGCCGGGTGAGGGTGCCCAGGGTGATGAGGTCGAAGGCTGTGTAAGGCTCCCTTGCGAACTTGCGGATGGTGAGCGACGAGCCATCGACCGCGATCGGCGGCACCACGGCATTCACCCGGCTGCCGTCCGGGAGCCGGGCGTCGACCATGGGGCTCGCCTCGTCGACGCGGCGGCCTACCCGCGACACGATCCGGTCGATCGCCTGCCGCAGGTGCTTCTCGTCGGAGAAGCGCAGGACTGTCGGGTGGATCTTCCCGTTCCGCTCGACGTAGATGGTGTCGTAGCGGTTCACCATGATCTCGGTGACGTCGTCATCGCGGAGCAGCTGCTCGAGGGGTCCGTTGCCGAGGACATCGTCGATGACCTCCTGCACGATGCGGGCGCGATCCCCACCGGAGAGCGGGCGGGGATTGCTCACGAGGATCGACTGGATGGCCTCGTAGACGAGGCGCTCGAGCCGCTCGGCGTCAATCCTCCCCGAGTAGAGCTGCTGGCCCATCGAGTCCATGAGGTAGTCCTGGACCTCTTGCTTGAGGAGCATCTGCTCGCTCAGGTACTCGTAGGCACTGACCTCCTCGAGTCCCCTCGCTGGGCTTGCCAGTTCGATGCTTGCCTGGCCCAGGCGCTGGGCGAGGCTCACGAGATGCTCGCCGCGCGCGAGAGGATCGCCGACCGGCGGCCTGACTTGCCACCCCCGTCGCGGGTCGCGGCGGCGTCACGGCACTGCTGCTCGGCCAGCGTCATGATGGCCCGGCTGAACGGGTGGCGCCGGTTCTCGCTGACGAGGGTGGTGCCCCGGTTGATCGATGCGGGCACGTCCTTTGTCGAGGGGAGCTTCGTGACGATGGGCAGGCCGATCGTCCGCTCCATGTCCTCGGCCGTCAGCCCCACCCGGGAGTCGGATCGATTGAGCACGACGTTCCAGCGTGAGCGCGGGTACCCCAGCGCGCTCAGCGTGTCGAGCGTGAGCTTGAAGTTCTTCAGCGCGAGCATGTCGAGGGTCGTCAGGAGGATGTACGAGTCCGCGATGTCGAAGCACTTGAGCGTGATGTCGCTGAACGCTGGCGGCGAGTCGATGATGACGTAGTCATATACCTCCGCGAGCAGCCTGAGCACCTCGCCGGCGAGCGGCGCCTGAATGAACTCGGCATCGGCCGGCATCGTGGGCGCGAGGAGCACGTCGAATCGATCCTTGTACGGGATGACCATCGACGCCACCCCGTGCTTATCGAGGCCGCCCTGCATGCCGAGCGCATCACTGATCGTGCGGACGGGATCGATCTGCAGGGCGATCGCGATATCCCCGAACTCGAGGTTGAAGTCCACGAGGCAGACCCGACCGACGTCCGATAGGGCAATCGCATCGGCGAGATTCGAAGCGATCGTCGTCTTGCCACAACCACCCTTTGCGGAGAAGACCATGATCACCTTGCCCTTCGCACCCTCAGTCGAGGACTCCTCTGCGTGCCGCTGCTGACGGGACACAGACGTGCTTCGCTTGCAGGCACCGAGCAGTGCCTCCGCA